>NZ_VTZO01000001.1:0-356366 GCF_008369545.1 Pseudocitrobacter sp. 73
CAGCCAGATTGAGCAAACCGGCTTTGTGTTTGATGACGGGATTGGTAGTATGAAGCATGAGAGCTACCTCGTGTTTTGTATAAGGATTCGACACCCATATCAAAACCGGTAACTCTCAACCTTTCAAGGCCATGTGTCAGATCAAGTCGCGACTAATACAGATAATTAGCTGGATTTAGAATACATCTCAGAGAGACTATCATAATCTAAGTCGATAGATGTTGTATCCCGAATATCAGTGAATTCCGCTGCTAGTTCTTCAATCTCAAATCTTACACGGTATTGTGTCTTCTGTTCGATATAATCGGAGAGTAATTCTGTATCTACGGGCTTTAAGCATGTCACACCATCATGTTGGAGCAACACGATATTATCCCCTAAATACCGAATCATGTTTTGAAGAATCCATGACTCTGCACCGTGAAGAATATGAGCTAATAGTGTTGCTTTTTTTATGTTTTTCATCTCTTCTGTCTTAGTTTTAATAACCATTCCAGCATCATTTCTTATCTTAAAATGCCCCTTGGTTTTGGATGTATAATCATAAATGATAAAATCACGAACACATCGAATTTCTTTTGCAAGCCCATCAATCCAGCTTCCCGACAGATTTAGTTCGTTGCTCTTTATGTTTATTTTCTTCAAAGCCCCCCAAGTGGTGAGGTTCGAACCGTAAATTAGTGCAATGAGAATCTCTTTTGCCATGTTTTCACTACAACCAAAGAATGTGGCTACTTCGGTACGTATTTTCTTTTTGTTACGAACGTATTCATTAATAAATGGGGTAAAAATTCCAATTCGCTCACACATCTGTTTGAGCAATGTATAATGGCAATTTTCAATATCAACATCGTAATTCCCCGCTAAAGCGGCATAACGGATGATGCGAGAACAATTTTGCAGATTCCAGGCTCCTTCAGCACAAAACCTTCCTCCTTTAGATTGATGGTATGCTATCGGTAAGCGACCTGATTTATTCGCGCGTGCAATAGCAAGTATATACTCAATCTGATTAATCAATGATTCCTTTCCTCCTGTCTGGTCAAATTCATTTGCCAGACGTCGGAGTGATAACTCGTTTATAGAAATTTCGTTGGCAACAGATAACTCGACCTTACATTTTCTCCCATCTTTAAGTTGCGAACGAATTCCATTTCTCGGAGGGTTATAAGGTTTGTCATTTTTATCGATAAGCCCGCTATTGGCAACAACAGATTTGCAACTTTTAAGAAAAATGCTTTTGCCAATAGAAGTTGTTATATAGCCATCAGGCCATTTGCCTACAAGATGGTTACAAACCTGTTGTATTAATGGTATGTCACGTTTCATTTGAAGAAATCGAGACGCTGAGGCGATATGTTTTCTTCTCTCATATGCATACAGTGAAAATGCAAATGCATCGTCAGGGTGTGTTCTTCTCCCCACGGATCCAATATAAAGTAGGTTAAAGAAGAACTTCTTTTCTTTGGTACTATATTTACTCAGTATTTCTTGTGAACAAACACCCTGTTTTAGAAGTTGCTGCTCAACGTTTTTGTCAAAGTTTCTTGGTTTAATGCTCATGTTTGTTTTCCATTATGTCAAAACCTCTGCCAAGGCTACAAGCCTTGTGGCATAAGGGGTTGAAGTATTTTATTGATTGTTTTACTGCAACATATACTTAGCTGTGTTCCTGTCCTCCCTGGTCTCTTCGAAAAATCGAGGGACAAAAAAGACAGCAAAGCTAACCCGTCCCAATCAAGCTGGATTTAGTATTTGAGTTCGCATTCAGGGGGAAATTTAGCGAATGCACAAACAAACTAAATCCACAAAGGAAGGCTAGTTTTAATGAGATCAGGGTATGTTGCAATGTAGCGCGTCATTGGCTACAAAGAATTGTTCTCGGACCAGGTAGTCACTTCCTGGCACCACTGTCCAGTCATGGAAGGGAAACTGCACCCAGTGGAAAATAAGTTTTGAAACGGATACCGTTCTTTTTAGATTATTGAGAGTCGTTAACTATGTCAAACAGAAAGTACAGAAATTTTTTAAACGTTAAAGAATTCAAGCATTGCATTAATCCCGCCAGCATGATAAACACACACCAATTATTGAGCTTTAAGTACTCTGCTGATAGTTGTACGGGCAACGCCAGTTGTCTGCTGAATATCAGTATATGACATGCCTGCTTCCCTTAGTTTTATTATGCGCCGATGAAGTTCTAAATCAGCCTGACGTCCCCGAAATTTACCCTCAGATTTTGCTTTAGCAATCCCCTGTGCCTGTCTACGTCTTCTGTCTGTGTAGTCTTTACGAGCGATAGCTGCAAGCATATCTAACATCATCCCATTCAGGGCATCCATCATACGGTTTGTAAAATCATCTGCAATCTGAATCATCATGTGCGAGGTCGGCAGATCTAAGGCTACAACACGGATTCCTTTGGATTTGATAAACATGGATAGTTTCTCCCAGTCTTCACCATTTAGTCGGCTAAGACGATCAACTTGTTCGACAAGTAATACATCACCGGGTTGAGCAACATCAATTAGCTTGAATAGCTCAGGGCGAGAAAGGGAAGCCCCAGATTCATTTTCGACGAACCATGCAGCGATAGAAATCGACATCTTATCAGCAAAGGACTGTAGTTCAATTTTTGCACGATTCGCGTCTTGTTCTTTTGTTGACGCTCTTAAGTAGGCATAAACACGTTTTGTCATACCATTCGCCTTTGTAGTAGCGTTTATATGGTAGTAATTATATCGGTATCATATAGGTAGTAGCAATGGTTTTTTCAAGCCATTTCGGGATAGCGAAAAGCAGTAGTATATGGGTATAACCTAAAGACACTTGCAAGATGAAGGTAAGATATTTGTGATTGAAGAGGATAAACAGGATTGATGCTTCTTTAGACGATAACTGAAAGCTGCTACATTGATACTTCTAACTACAAAGTGTGCAAGGAAGACAATCTCATGCCAAAGATTCGTCATATAGAGGTAGAGAATTTTCGGGTAATAAAAAAGCTTTCGTGGTCACCATCCCCCGGTCTCAACTGTTTAATTGGTCCTGGTGACTCAGGGAAATCGACGATTCTTGATGCCATTGACCTTGCTCTTGGTGCAAGGAGATCCTACACATTTAATGATGCTGATTTCTATGGTTTAGACGTAAGTAAACCGATCACTATTTCTATAACGATCGGAATGCTTAATGATGAATTACTGAACTTTGAAAGATATGGGCATTTTTTACGATCATTTAATGCTGAAACATGTGAAATTCATGATGAACCACATCTGGACTTTGAACCTGTATTAACGGTAAAACTTGTTGTTGAGAGTGATTTAGAACCAGATTGGCGGCTCTATTCATTAAGAGCAGATAGTGACGGAATTGAGCGTCGTCTTCCGTGGAAACATCGTGAGATGATTTCTCCATCAAGATTAGGTGTTACTCCTTACAATAATCTCGCATGGGGTAGTCGATCAGTGCTTAACAAGCTTTCGGAGGAGAAGTTTGATGTCACTTCTGTCTTAACACAATTATCACGACAAACTCGTAATGCGTTTGCTGCTAACCCAGTAGAAGGCTTGGATAAAGTTCTTGAGGATGTAAAATTAATAGGTAACAAATTGGGCGTACCTTTAGGAGAGCTTAAGGCGTTATTAGACGTTAATGGAATCACCCTGTCTAATGGTGCTATTAGTCTGCATAGTAACGATGGCACACCTTTGCGGCAGTTAGGTACTGGATCTTCCCGGTTACTTATTAGCGGTATACAGAAAGCTACGAGTCAGTCAACAATGTTACTTGTGGATGAGGCCGAGTATGGGCTGGAACCATACAGAATATCAAGGCTCCTTAACGAGTTAGGGGCAAAAGAAGAGAATCCGTTACAACAAGTATTTTTAACTACTCATTCACCATATGTTTTGCGAGAATTACTGTCAAAGCAATTGCATGTTATAAGAAAAAAACACCTCATGCATCAGGCCGATGGTATATCTCATAATATTCTTAGTTTAGGTGGTGGTGATGATCAACAGGCGACGCTGAGAGCTTGTGCCGAGGCATTTTTTAGCAAAAAGGTAATAGTTGGTGAAGGTGCGACGGAAGTTGGGATTGTCCGAGGATTAGAATTATATTGTCAAGATATTAAGCACGACGGCTTTCTATCTAAAGGTGTATTTTGCACTGATGGTAACGGGGGAAGTAATTATTTTATTCGTGCTGAGATTTTCTCAAGTCTCGGTTATCCTACGGCAATACTTAAGGATTCAGATATTCAAGATGCCGCACATGCGGTCCAATCAGCGCAATGCATTGCAAAAGGGGTAAAGATTTACGAGTGGGGGCACGGTTTATCAACAGAGGGTGCCATTTTTTCGTGGTGTGATCTTACGCTTATTCCTAAGCTAATCAACCTTGCGATAGAACTAAATGGTCAACAAGAGGTTGCGCAGCATATTGAAAACAAGTCTGCTAATCAGTTTAAGTTGGAGAATTGTTTAAACCAGCCGGAAGAAAGAATGCGGATGGCTTTATATCAGGCAGCAGGTAGCTATAAGTGGTTTAAAAACATAGCAAAATCTGAAGAGTTATCACGAAAACTTATTGGCCCAAACTTCAAAACTTTCAAAGATGAGTTCCAAATTGTACTGAATGGGATTTATCAGTGGGCTTATGAAGAAGGCCATCAGCAATGAATATAAACCAAATACTTACATCAGAACGTGGGTCTGTTGTAGCTCCCGCTGGATGCGGTAAAACACAGTTAATCATTACCGCTTTAAATAATCCACACAATAAGCCTATTCTGGTTCTAACTCATACAACTGCTGGGGTTGCAGCTCTCAAGAAAAGGCTTAGGAAATTTAAAGTAGCAAACCAAAATTTTGTGGTAACAACTATCGATGGTTGGGCATTACGAGTTGCTCACACTTTTGCTGCATCTTGCCCCATGCACTCCTCGGCAGAAAGCCCAAAGCTATTTTATCCCGAGATGCGGCGGGTGGTTAATTCATTCGTTGCTTCTGGCACACTTTCTAAAATTCTTAAAGCATCGTATTCACGACTTTATGTCGATGAGTATCAAGACTGTAATATGGATCAGCACCAGTTAATCGTTTCACTTTCCGACCATTTACCGACAGTAGTATTTGGTGACCCTATGCAATGTATCTTTGATTTTAGTGGTGCAATGCCTAACTGGGTGTCTGAGGTTGAGCAACAGTTTCCATTGCTGGGAACCCTAACTACACCTTGGCGATGGAATAATGCCCATTCTCCAATATTAGGAGAATGGATTCTTCAGGCTCGTGACATTTTAATGTCTGGAGAAAAGGTCGACTTGAGTTCTTGCCCCCAGCACATTTTTTGGCATCCCCTTAGTGGAGATTATCAAACTGATCGTTCCAACAATTACAAGGCAGAACGATCTATATTAGAACTCTATCCAAATGACAGCTTATTAGTCATTGGAGCGTCTATGGATGAACAATCACGTCACAGTTATGCTCAGGGCAATCCCCGTATAGATGTTGTTGAACAGGTCCAACTTGCGGGAATTATAACAGCAGCTCAGGAATTTGACGAAAAAAAAGGCAAATCACTTGCTGATTCAATCGTAGATAATGTGTCTAAAATGATTACGAATGTTGATGCAGCAGTAACTAAACGCCGTATTGACACCATTCTAAACGGTCGTAATGAAAAACCGGCTACAGAATGCGAACAAGCATTATGTGATGTTGTAAATTCCAATTCACGGTCAAGTATTCTATCTGCTCTTCTGCAATTGGAAAAGAGGGATGGGGCACGAGTTTATCGTAAAGCAGCGTTTAAAGCCTTAAAAGATACAATATCAATGTCTATTGGCAGTCCACAGAAAAGTATGTTTGAGTCAGCTTCTATCATTCGTGAGCGTTTACGGCAAATAGGAGATAATCGAATACCAAAAAGGGCAATAGGTTCCACGTTACTATTGAAAGGGCTTGAAGCAGACCATTGTTTGATCCTTAATGCTCAAAACCGTGGTATGAACGCGAGGCATCTTTACGTTGCACTTTCAAGAGGGGCAAAGTCAGTCAGTGTTTTTTCTGCACACCAATATATAGGCTGATTTAGCAGTTGATTAGACAAGCCTAAAAACACTTAAGTTTGACGTAAGGAATTAATATTCCTTACTAAATTTTATAATCATTGGAAGATCATGATTGATCCCCCGCTGATATTTGGCGTAGATGCCAGTGCGTAAGACGGGGTTCTTTTGAACGGGGCTTACCTGCCTAAGCATTGGTGCGGTAAACCACTTCACTTACATCAGTGTTCGTTAGTATCAAGTTGATCTGAAAAGGTTTTCTTTTTCTTGCGTGCAGTATCATTAGAGACAGTTTTCAAGTATCGATAGAAATTATATGAAACACTGTTTAAATGCCCAGTAATAAAGTTTCCATCTGGGTTAAATGAGTGATAGAGTGTCACTCATAAGACCCTTTGGAGGCGTTATGTCAGAATTTGAATTACTGGCGCAGGATCTGCTTGAAAAAGTTGAAGTAGAAGAAAAGCAGCGACAGGAAAATGATAGAAAACTTATTGAGCAGGTACTGGAAATCTATGATCAGAAGTTTGTGGCAGAGCTCTTAAGAAAAGTTGGTAAAAACGATTGGAGCCGGGAAACGCTTAACCGCTGGATCAATGATAAATGCTCCCCAAGGTCACTGATTTCAGCCGAAGAGGCGCTTCTTCGAAAAATGCTTCCGGAACCACCAGCAAATCATCCAGAGTATGCATTTCGTTTCATTGATCTATTTGCCGGGATTGGCGGGATTCGTAAGGGTTTCGAAGCGATCGGGGGCCAGTGCGTCTTTACAAGCGAATGGAACAAACAAGCGGTACGTACCTATAAAGCTAACTGGTTTAATGACGAGTATGCACATACATTTAATCTCGATATCCGAGAAGTCACTCTTAGTGACAAACCTGAGGTATCAGAGACAGATGCATATGCTTATATCGACGAACATGTTCCAGACCATGACGTGCTTTTGGCTGGCTTCCCTTGCCAGCCGTTTAGCCTTGCGGGAGTGAGTAAGAAAAATTCGCTGGGTCGCGCGCATGGTTTTGAGTGTGAGGCACAAGGAACTCTTTTCTTTGATGTGGCACGTATTATCCGGGCAAAAAAACCAGCCATTTTTGTGCTTGAGAACGTCAAAAACTTGAAAAGCCATGACAAAGGTAAAACCTTTAAAGTCATCATGGAGACGCTTGACGAGTTGGGCTATGAAGTTGCCGATGCGAATGAGATGGGGAAAAGCGATCCTAAAGTCATTGATGGTAAGCATTTTCTTCCTCAGCATCGTGAACGTATCGTTCTGGTGGGGTTCCGGCGCGACCTGAAGATTCATAATGGCTTCACTCTACGTGATGTTAGTCGATTTTATCCCGAAAGACGTCCATCGTTGGGTGAGCTACTGGAACCAGTGGTTGACAGCAAATATATCCTGACGCCTAAACTCTGGGAGTACCTTTACAACTATGCTAAAAAGCATGCTGCTAAGGGCAACGGCTTTGGTTTTGGTCTCGTTAACCCTGAAGATAAAGAAAGCGTGGCCCGCACACTTTCTGCCCGTTACCATAAAGACGGATCCGAAATTCTAATAGACCGTGGCTGGGATATGGCAGCAGGTGAAGTCGATTTTTCGAATGTTGAAAACCAAGCTCGCCGCCCACGTAGACTGACTCCCCGCGAGTGCGCACGCCTCATGGGATTTGAAACGCCAGACGGCAAGCCTTTCCGAATTCCGGTTTCTGACACACAGTCATATCGTCAGTTCGGTAATTCCGTTGTGGTCCCTGTCTTTGAAGCCGTAGCCAGGCTACTGGAGCCTTACATCCTCAAGGCAGTTTCTGCCAAGACTGATAAAGCATAACGGATACTCCCGGCTTTCACGGGTCGGGAGCTTCTTATGGTAATTCTGCGTAAAGCCCTGTGAGTTCAGCAATAAAAGCCCCCAGCGTCATTAGTTCTCCTCTCACCGCTTCAGGATATTTTCTGTGGAGTGATGATGGTACAACCAGTTTTACTCCAGCATCCTTCATTTCTTTATGCTGAGTCAGAGAAACTCCCTCCTGTAGAGTGAAAAGATGTATCTGTCTGATTTTGTCCGCCTCGTTTAGTATCTGACGCCAGCGGTCTTTACATGTTGTCTTAACGGCTAACATACGGAGATTTTCTTCGGGGTATACAATATCGTGGTAAGCCTCAGCAGATGGGAATAGAAAGTCAGGTTTTTTATTGCCCTCTGTAACTGCCTGTGTGGCGAAGTGTCGCAGACCATGCTCAACGAAAAGATGTTCAAGATGTAGTTCAAGTGACTTTCCAGCTCTGGATTTTCGGCGATTACTAACGGAATTAGCCAGTGCAATAAACTCATCGACAGTGCCAAATCCCTTACGGATGATGTCCAATACGTGGAACTCTTCTACCAGCAGAAAGATGTCGTACTCTATACGGCGTCGCTCAATGAGCTGTTCGTCCGGGTTATCAGAGTTTTTTGCGTAGTGCCGACCTGCATATTGGATAATTTCATTTCCTGAGGGGAACTGCTTCTTCCAAGCGTCAGGAATATTGTATTTATGATTCACTGGTGCATGTTGCAGTGACAGCCCCCCTAGGATTTCACTGGAGGGCCCAAATATAAGTGTCCCCGGGATGATTTCCCCTATAACGGACTCAATAATATCCTCTTCATCAGGGTTTACGCAGACCCATATGTCCAACTCTGAACTATCACCGCCATGTTCATCCGGCTTAAATGCCAGAAGTGTTAAGGCTCCTGTGTTTTCAGGATCCTGAAGTGGACTCCCTCTTCCCCAGCGAGTGATCCTTCTCTCATTACGGGTCCCGCCAAAAAAACGATTATTGTAATAGATAGCGCGGGCCTCGATTTCCGGATATTCATGCGATGAAACATGCGCTGTTAGATAAACAGAAGGGTTCTGTTCTTGTGTATTGTTGATCGACGGAAGCAGTTTTTCAGCGATGTCGGAAGAAATATATAGGCCTACTTGGTGTCCACCAGTTGCGCCAGTATCATTAGCAGACAATCGTTTGATATAGAGAAAGTAATTGTCACTAGCTATCCTGAGCATCCAGTCATGAAAAATCGACATAAGCATCCCTCTGTTGTTTGAACGTTCAACGCTCGATTTTTCCACAGAAATGCAGGGGGAGCCAGCAAAGTTTTCCTGATTAATTAAGTGAATAAGAGCAGATATGGTTATCCTCGACATTATCAGCGATATGCCCAGTTACGGCTAACGGTCCTGCGTAAACAGCGCATAAAAGGAGTAAGTTCTCCATAGCGCTGAATCTGTAGCCCTGCACAAACGTGATGAGCAGCACACAGAGTAATGGCATGGTCAAACGGTTCGTAAAAACGATGAAGGAAGGCTATACACGTCCATGTCCAAATCGGATGTGGGAACAGCACTGCGAAATCTTGCAGCAGCGTTAACGCAGTAAACCACCCGCACAACACGCTGGGATATCACTCTCCGAGCGAACTCCGGCGGCAACGGGCGTTGTTAACTTAAGATACAAAAGTTGTCCGGAAATGGCGGGTCAAGAGCATCCGCCATATTACTATTCTGGCTTGCAATTAGGCGAAGAAAGAATTAATAGTCAATTGGAAGTTTCTTGCTGGGTTTGTTTATTTCTTCCCTCAATTTGTATTGATTGTAAGGCTTGTAGCCACGTTCCCAACGACCGTTGGTATATTTCTTGCAGCGTTGCTCAATAATATGCTCCATTTTTTCAAGAATATTTTGTTCTAATTTGAATAACTGATCATATGTGCCATCGTATTGTCGGGCGTCTGCTGATGCAACAGATAGTAACAGGTCTCTGCTTGGTCCACCGTTTTGGCAAAGAGAGTCATCGGGTACTTTGGACAGGTCTGTTGCAGTTAGCATGAGACCAGGAGGCATTGCCCAAGAGCTAGCTGATAATGATGCTACTGAAAGAATGGTAGTTACTAATAGCTTCTTCATTATATTATCCTTCTTTGAATTATTCATCCTACTATTAGGAAGTTAAAATATCTATATTGGTTTGAACCGATTGAATGATTCTGAACGGTGTACAGGAGATGGAAATGGACGCAAGAGGTTATAACAACATTGATGGATGAAATTTGAATATAACATTCAGAAGATGATTTCATTTCGTTTCTCCATAACTTCTATCTTAACAATGTGCTCTCCATTTCGATATATTCTCACATCGTCAGGTGGGGACTTAACCGTGTTACGGATTTCATTCATTATATCTTTCGATAACATATCGCAGCACTCCATATACATAACTTTTCTGGTATCAATGTCAGCTATGTCAGTGAATGAATCAATAATCCACGATTGAGGTATTTCGATTCCATGTACCGACTTCATGTATTGAACGATGAAGTAATCTGTTAAGTGAAATCGTCCGACTATGAATTTCCCCTTAAACATAAGGGCAGATGTCGAAGTTCCCCACTCATTACTTAAAAGTAAACTAGTTTCATTACATTGCATATTTTAAACATCCGGTAGAGGTATGCGATGATTCATTGTAGGACTGTCATATGATGTTTTAACATTCACATCAAGCAATATTGGCAATGTGTATAAAGCATGATTTTCCGTCGATGCGCTCATTAAGAATCTGAAATATTGAACATATTTTAACTTTATCGTTGTTTTGGTTGCTCATTTGTTCACCATATTGTTATAATTTTTTAAATTCCATTCATGGACTTCTGGAACTTTGGAATAGTGATCCAGAAAGATTAACTGGACTTGCATCACATGGGCGCGGCTCATATCGAAAAGGAAACGTTGCGGGGAAGAAATACACAGAGAATCTTCGGTGCTCCCTCTGCTTGCTTCAAATTCCTTTGTTTCACCGCCGTCAAATTTAGCATAAACTGTGGTGGGAAAATATGGCGCGAAAAGTTCACGCTTTTTATCGTCCGTAATCGCGCTAAAACACACGTCTATGAGCTTTTCGGTTCCTTCCCGTCTGATGGTAAGCATTGTCCCTTTTGTGCGCCCTAAGACGTTTAAAGAGCGCGTAGTGACATCACCGAAAGCATTTGTATAGTTGGCAGTTTCGACAAATCCACGTTCACGACGCTCCTGTAACATTTTTTCGTGCTGGAGCGCTGCATTTTGTTCTACGGCCTGTTCTGCTGCACGCTTGGCTGCCTTATTCGGATCTCTTGAAAACCATGCGAATAAAAATACTGCTGTGGCTATCACTCCGAAGATTGACCAGCGTGCTGTTTCCGATAATTTCATTATCAACTTCTCTTTAGTAAGCTTAACGTTAATGTTTGACGTACTCAGAAGTATCAAAGCTGCGGCACGATCGATGATGATTGCTTTGTTATCGCGAAGCATATTCCCTTCAGATTTACATCCCTGTCCATTCCGAGAAACATCAGGGCGTTTTGGTCCTTGCTGGCGATACCTACTGATTTTACCTCAGGCAAGAAATAGACGGTACTGGAGGCAGCGGTTATACCTGAAATGAGAACAACGCCTGATGCCATAATTTTTAATGTTTTTATAAGGATAGTCATTCTGGATACCTTCTTCCTATCGCACTCTATCGGGGACAGAGCGCCATCCTGTTAGTCCTGCTTATGAGAAACACTACTCGAAGAATCATGATCTTACATTGATCTGTAAAATCTATCAATATTTGATAATCGATCTATAAAAACGATCGATTTGTGCAAGTGGGAGAGGGGGGAGGGTTATGTTATTTAATTATTTTTCAATGACTTAATATGCGTAAGGCTAAGGTGGGGAGGGGATTGAGTCTAGTCTTGAATATTCTAACTGGAGGGCATTACCTTCGGTTTTTTGTGGCTTTGCAGCAACCATAGAAGTGCTCCATAAGAGCAGAGCAATGGGTCAGTATGTAGACCGAATGAATACGATGTAATTTAGAATCCTTGCTCTAAAACGCTCTGTATCGAGTGTTGTGAAGTTTTAGTATTGAAGGGGGGGGGCATGGTTATTTTAATCGCTCTGACAAAATACAGAGCGATTCATGGCGATTGAATGATGGATAACACTCACTTTAATCCCATGAGTTAATGAGATCTAATATTTCTTTAGTATCAGTAATAAAACTAATTTTTTCGCCATCCCAAAGAAAGCTCTGAACGTGTTTGTTTCTGTACTGAACTTTTATTCTCCATTTTTTGCCTATGTTATAGACAATTATATTTTCGATGATTCGTTTAAGCATCATATTCAGTTCTTGTGGCTCTTTAATCTCCTGTAATAGGTTAAAATCAAACGCTCGCTCTGAGATAATCATACTGTTCTGTCGCTTTATTTTTTCTTCAACTTCCTGTAATTTTTCTTCAAGATTATTTATCGTGTGGAACACACTTGTCGGTATCTTAGATACAGCGAGGAGCATATCATTTAGTTCCTGAATTTTCTTTTTTATTGTGTCGCGCTCTACCAATAATGCCCCATCAAGATTGGTTTTTTTCTCAAGTTTGAGTTTTCTCATTATCTTATAGAGTGCTACTTCTATGTTTTTAAAATTCTTCGTTATGTTACATTTCCCATCTCTTGCATTAGCACAAACATGGTATTGATATGTTTTCCCTGAAGCGACGTGAAATTTTCTGACAAGTGAGCCGCCACATTCATGTTTTAATATTCCGGCAAATGCATTGTGCTCAGATTTATATCCGGGTTTGTTTTGTTTCTGATCAGACTGTAAAAGCATGAATTCTTCTTTGCTGATAACAGCAGGATAATAATCCTCTATGATATCAAGCAGAATGACTTTCCGATCTTTAGTCGTCTCAGATGTTTGATATGCACCGTAAAGTGCAACCGAGTTGATTGTTTTTCCAACGGTTGTATGATTCCAGCCCGCTGAACGTAATGGTCTATGACCTTCGTCGTTTAACACTTTAGCGATTTTATTTGTTCCAAATCCTTCTCGTCGTAACTGAATGATTCTTCTGACCGTATCAACTCTGTCACTAAAAAGAAATTTATCATCTTTCCGTTCTAACCAGAAAGGCAAAACTTTGTTGATAACCTCACCACTTAGTGCGCGTTGTCGTTGCTGCCTTTTCGTTTCACGTAGACGCTGCGACTTTTTCTCAGATTCTTTATGGGCAAGATCCGCAGCTATAGCTATCTTGATGACACTTACGAGGTCGTTGACGGATTCTTTGTTTAATAATAAACCATCGACCAGCGAAGCGATAAAGACGTTGTGTTGCAGAATCGACTTAATAATCTGTTGAGTCACGTCGATGCCTTGGCGACTCAGGCGGTCTAACGATTCAATGATGATAGTGGAACCCTGTTCAATCTGACCTTTCTCGATAGCCTCGAGCATGTCACCGAGTGATGGCCTGTTTCCCTCTTTGAATGCTGAGATTCCGAGGTCTTGAAAGTTCTTATCTGATAGAATCAAATTATTCGCATGTGCGTACTGTTCAGCAAGCTCAGTTTGACGTCTTACGGAGTCGCCTTGTTCTTGCTTCTTTGATGAGAATCTTATGTAAGAATATGCTTGTCCGTTTTGTTTCATAACCACCTCAGTCACTTACGAGAGAGTATCAATTTTGCTTCTTTGCAACAATATCACCATGCAGTTTGGCAGTAAGCCGCTGTTCGAAAACATCTCCGTCAAATTTGGCGGCGGCAACCGTTACGGCCTGATTGGCGCTAACGGGAGCGGCAAATCCACCTTTATGAAAATCCTCGGCGGCGACCTTGAGCCGACGCTGGGCAACGTCTCTCTCGACCCGAACGAGCGCATTGGTAAGCTGCGTCAGGATCAGTTCGCCTTCGAAGAGTTCAGCGTTCTGGATACGGTCATCATGGGACACGGTGAGCTGTGGGAAGTTAAACAAGAGCGCGACCGCATCTATGCACTGCCGGAAATGAGCGAAGAAGACGGCTATAAAGTGGCCGATCTCGAAGTGCTCTACGGTGAAATGGACGGTTACTCCGCTGAAGCGCGCGCCGGTGAACTGCTGCTGGGCGTGGGTATTCCGCTGGAACAGCATTACGGCCCGATGAGCGAAGTCGCACCTGGCTGGAAACTGCGTGTGCTTCTGGCGCAGGCGCTGTTCTCTAACCCGGACATTCTGCTGCTCGACGAACCAACGAACAACCTGGATATCGACACCATTCGCTGGCTGGAACAGGTGCTGAACGAACGCGACAGCACCATGATCATCATTTCGCACGACCGTCACTTCCTGAATATGGTCTGCACCCACATGGCGGATCTCGACTACGGTGAGCTGCGCGTCTACGCCGGTAACTACGACGAATACATGACCGCCGCGACCCAGGCGCGTGAACGTCTGCTGGCCGATAACGCCAAGAAAAAAGCGCAGATTGCTGACCTGCAATCCTTCGTCAGCCGCTTTAGCGCCAACGCCTCTAAATCTCGCCAGGCAACGTCCCGCGCGCGTCAGATTGATAAAATCAAACTCGACGAAGTCAAAGCGTCGAGCCGCCAGAACCCGTTCATCCGTTTTGAACAGGATAAGAAGCTGTTCCGTAACGCGCTGGAAGTGGAAGCCCTCAGCAAAGGTTTTGATAACGGCCCGCTGTTTAAAGGCGTTAACCTGCTGCTGGAAGTGGGCGAGAAACTGGCGATTCTGGGGACCAACGGCGTCGGTAAATCCACGCTGATGAAAACCCTGGTCGGCGATTTAACCCCCGACACCGGTACGGTGAAATGGTCCGAAAACGCGCAAATCGGCTACTATGCGCAGGATCATGAATTCGAATTTGAAAATGACCTGACCGTCTTCGAATGGATGAGCCAGTGGAAACAAGAAGGCGATGACGAACAAGCGGTGCGCAGTATCCTCGGTCGTCTGCTTTTCAGCCAGGACGATATCAAGAAACCGGCGAAAGTGCTTTCCGGTGGTGAGAAAGGTCGTATGCTGTTCGGTAAACTGATGATGGAAAAACCGAATGTGCTGGTGATGGATGAACCGACCAACCACCTGGATATGGAATCCATTGAATCCCTGAACATGGCCCTGGAAATGTATCCGGGCACGCTGATCTTCGTCTCTCACGACCGTGAGTTTGTGAGCTCGCTGGCGACGCGCGTGATTGAAATTACGCCGGAGCGCGTGATTGACTTCACCGGTAATTACGAAGATTACCTGCGTAGTAAGGGTATTGAGTAATAGGATGGCTGGAAGCGCAGAGCGCGATTTGTGTTTCCAGCCACTTTTTATTTTTCCTCCGTTTCAACGCTATTCTTTTATAAAAACCAAATTTTAATTTCAACGCATTGCTGAGTTATAATAAATTTTGCAATGTGATTTATTTATTAAGTATATAAATCGATGCAATTGGATTGATTAAAAGTATTCTTCATTTAAATGGATGACGTTTTCTATGGAAAGAAAAAGAGTGTTTAATCTTTTTTATACCCCGCTGTTTCTCTTTATATATGGATTATGGAAATGCTGGCGGGCAAGTGATACTTCTGATGATATAGAAATCATCCAGTTTGGATTAGCCATGCTGGCGCTTCTCTTAAGTCTGGTCGCGATGTTTATTCTGGGGAGCGCGGTGATAGCGTGTAAGGCCAGTGCACGCACTTCGCAACGTTCCCAGGATGTGCTCATCCAAAAGTTTACTCTCTGCCGACGACTACTGCCCTTCATGATGGTTGGCGAAATTCTTTTTTGCGGCCTCGCGACCGTTGCCTTAGTGCTCTCAGAAATTATCTGGACTATGGGTCATGTAGAGATGAATGGCGGCGGTATGAAATTGCTGTTCGCCATGGTATTAGCGGTATTTGCCATACTCTGGATGATCATTAAAAGTTTCTTTTCTGTGCGTAAATGCTTTGCGCTATTTGAGCCTGAAGATTCGCGGGTGTCAGGCGTCAACATGCCGGAAATGCAGGCGCCTGAACTTTGGCAGTGGGTTAGGCGCCTTACCTCCCAGGGGCGGCTTACGCTACCGGATAACATCGTCGTCGGTTTTTTTGACGGCTTTTATGTCACGGCCAATCCCGTACAAATTGAAAAGGGCGAGCGCTTAACGGGTAATACACTCTATTTACCGCTAACATATTTGTCGCTCCTTAATGAAGCAGAGATTGCCGCCGTTGTGGGGCATGAGTTAGGTCACTTTACCGGCGAGGATACGCAGTACAGCCTGCGCTTCGCGCCACTCTACGCGGGCATGCAAAATAGCCTGCAACAGATGGCCAAAAACATGCAGGATGCCTGGATAGACCGCCTGGTACTGTATTCAGCCCTGGATATGGCGATGTGGTTTTTACAAACATTCCATGAGACGGTGAACCACTGGAGCCGCATCCGGGAACTGGCCGCTGATCAGGCCGGGGCTCGCGTATCATCCTCAGCGACCTTCGCCTGCGCATTGCTAAGAATTACGGCGCTAAGTGAACCTGTCGAACGCTACCTGGAAGCCGTCCTTCGCGGACGCGCGAACAGTGATAATTGGGCTAATGGGCTTGTACTTGCGTTGCAAAAGCAGGGGGGGCTTGATGTCCTTACCAGCATTGATAATGAAATTTCGCATCCCATGGATAGCCATCCCACGACCCGCGCGCGTATCACTGCCCTGAATCTTTCTCTCAATGAAGAGCTGCTTTCTCGCGCTTCTCGTGTTATTACGCCAGAGGAGAACCTCTTCTTCCCTGCGTTGCTGGGGCCTGTGGCTACCGCTTTATCTTGCGAGATCTCTCAGGAGATTGAACCACTGCGCGCCGAGATACGCGAGGAAATCGAGGCAGAAGCAACACTGGCGACAGAAGCGAAGGCCATATGGTCCTCCTCATCGGTTGCATGGGCTATAATGATCGTGGGTATTGTGCTGATATTCGGTGGGGGCTATCTGGTGCTCTTTCAACATCTTAGCGCAATATGCTGGCTGTTTACCTTAATCGGGCTCCCACTGGGTATACTGGGTAATGTGACATTAAACCGGGCACGTCAGCCGTTGTTCATGTTGACGCCGCAAAGTATTACCAGCCCCTATCTTGCGCAGCCACTACCGCTGGAATACATTGAACGTTATGAGGTAGTCGTCATCTCCGGCGTCGCGATGCTTCATCTTTATGTGCGACATGGCGATAAGTTGAATATCACCACCAAACGCTTTATGCAGGTATTCCGTTATGAACCTCAGGAAAGCCGGGTCGTTGTCGTGGTGAACAGCCCCTGGTGTGAAAAAGAGGGGCAAAAAGTTAAGCTTGATGCTGTAACGATGTCGCAGATCGTTGGGCAATATATTTCATCTGCGCATGCGCGCGCGGAATTGAGTAAATAGTAGATGTGTTTTTGCTGTGATGCCGGACTGAGTCCGGCATTTTTTGTTTTGTCATTAATGATATGCAGACCAGGAAGCGATTGAGATTTCAATTTTATGCGCTTTTGCAAATTTTTCTTGCTCTTTGCTTAAGACATCGGCTTTCTGACTAATTTCCTCAAAAGATTCTGTGAGTTGCTCTTTCTTTGTCTGGAATTCATCATCTTTAATATTTTTATCACCTGCCAGTACAGTGAGTGCCTCCAGGCTTTCATCTGTTTTAATAACTTGTTCTAAATAATGATAAGTTGCATTTTGGAGATCTTTAGCATCATCGGGGACACCCTTTTTTTCTTCCATTTCATGCCATATCTTTAGACGGTCCTGAAAACCTTCTTTATGGCGAAGCACGTTATCATTGTAATCCGCAAGAAATTCACGCGAGTCATTATTTGATAATTGCGTAATCATGTTTTCAATATCACTGATCGTCGTATTCCACATTGCAATTTTTTCGCCAAGATAAGCTTTAGGATCGGGCCCGCATCCCGTCAACCACAGACATGACAGGCTAATTAATAATATTTTTAGATATTTCATTGAAATAAATTCCTTTTATTTATGTGTTGGGTGACGTTACTGTGTGACATAAGCTATGAAATCACCGTGTAAAAATATCTTTAGTTTACGGGGATATTACTATGATGAATTGTAATTTTTTAGTGTTCTGTTTTCAAATCTTATTTTGTCTGTGATGTTATTTGAATAAGCACGATAAATAAATATTATTAATCCCATAAGTCTGTGGTATGACTTGGTCGTTTTTAAGGTTTTTCTATTATATAAATTGCATTTTGCTCATGAAGATGGGTAATATTCATGCTGCTTTTGTGACATCGGAATGTTATTTAATGTCTCGCACGCGAATATCACATATATTTATCATGCCGCTGCTTATTCTACTTTATGCAAGCTGGCAATACTGGCGGATAACCGACACGATAGATATAGCAAACTTATATAGCTTTGCGACCAACGGGATATTGCATGTACGCCTGGTGCTGGCGATATCTGGCTTGTTATTATCTTGTGGGGCGTTGAGTATTATCATCTGCGCCGTACTGCTATGCACGCTGTCGGCACGGCACAGTCGGGCTTCCGTTGAACAACTAATTTCCCGCTTTACACTTTGTCAGCGTCGTCTCCCCTATCTAATGGTGGGTGAAATGATGCTCTGTGGTTTAGCGGTGGTGAGTCTGCTTGCTTCTGAAATTCTGTGGGTCATGGCTCGTCACCAGATTCATGCAGTGGAAATCAAAGCACTTTTCGGCAGTGTAATCATCATTGTGATCATTATTGCTCTTCTGGGAAAGAGCATTTCTACTCTCAATAAATCACTGCAGTTTTTCCAGCCAACTGAGAGTATTCTTCTGGGGGAAAATATCTCTGAACAGCAGGCGCCCGTATTCTGGCAATGGATACGACAGATAGCCCACAATGCACATTTAACCGTCCCGGATAACATTGTTGTCGGTCTGTTTGATAGTTTTTTTGTAACAGCTAATGCCGTGCAACTCAACGATGGTGAGCGATTAACAGGTAACACGTTACATTTCCCGCTTACCTATGCTTCTTTGCTGTCAAAGGAGGAAAACGCGGCGATAATTGGTCATGAACTGGGCCATTTTACCGGGGATGATACGCAGTACAGTCTCCGTTTTATTCCAATTTACGACAGTATTAACCGTAGCCTTGTGGCGCTCGCAGATAATTCCATGGCTGGCTCATTTCTGAATAACCTTGTGTTGCACCCTGCGTTGGATATGGGGCGATGGTTCCTGGAATGTTTTCACGAGTCGGTCAACCACTGGAATCGTCAGCGCGAACTGGCCGCCGATCGTGCCGGTGCTAACAGTGCGTCCGTGCAGGATTTTTCTTCCGCGCTGCTACGTATTATTGCGTTAACCGAACCAGTTAACGAGCATCTGGACGCGTTGGTTAACCGACGCGTAAGGGCCGAGAACTGGGTTTCGAGCCTGCATGATTTTATTGCGCAGAGGGGGGCTTTGTATGTGCGGGCGGGAATCGATCGTGAGATAGCACATCCGATGGATAGCCATCCTGTGACACGTGAGCGGATCGCCGCCCTCGGCGTGGCACTTGATGAAACGCTTATCTCTCGGGCTTCTCGTCCGATAAGTAAGAAGGATTACGAGGTCGTTGAACGGTTATTTGATACGAGCGAACCAGCACTTTATCACACCCTATCCAGGGCTATCACTGAGCGTCAGCGTCAGGCACTTCAGGCTGATGCCAGTCAGGGCCTGGAACGTCTTGACTTGTGGATAATTCAGAAATCCGCGCCCATCCTTTTTTGGGGAGGCTGGCTGCTGATTGCGATGTCTCTCATTTTGTCGATTCCTGGCCTGGTGTTACAGCGCTGGAACTGGCTATTTTATGGTATCGCCATGCTATTTTTCGGCGTGGTCTTTACCTGGCAAGCAAAACGGCAGAAGCGCCGAGCCTGTCAGCCCGTCTTTTCCCTTACTGCGCAAAGTATCGAAAGTATTTATCTCCCCCAGCCACTTATGCTGTGCGATATAACCGCGTTTGATTTACAGGGTGAATCCAGTTCGCTGATGCTGGTGCTGTATGTGCGTGAGGGTTATCACCCCGACATTTCGTTGACAACGAAACAATCAATGCCGGCTATTCGTTTTAACGATGCGATACGCGCAATGCAGATTTATGACGTTAATGCGTTGTGGCTTAAAAGCGGTAATGAGCGTGTGAAGATGACGCCTGAGAAACTGATCGAGTGGATTAGGCAATACCTGACATCTGACCGTGCACGTCAGCATTTACAGGATTACACATGATTAACCTCGGTGATTACTGCTGCCGGGGTTAAGAGATTATGGGTTACTGCGCGAGCGAGAACACCACTTCAACGTTGTCGGTAAACACCGCGTCTTTGGCCGAGTAGGTGGGGGTGGCACGATTTGGTGATGCCTGGTAACTAACGTAATGCCATCGTTCCTCTTTTTCAGATGGCATGTACTCAATACTTACCAACGGTCCGACTTTGCGACCAAACCCTTTTGCCAGCGACTCCGCTTTATCAATGGCATTCTGAATCGCCATTTGACGTACTTTCTCCTGATACTCTTCAGGGTGAGCGACGGTGAATGAGATATTATCAATCTCATTTAACTGGAGCTTTAACGCGCCGTCCAGAAAGTCGTTAAGTTTATCCGGTTGGCGTAAAGTGATGATTAATTTACGGTAGGCGCTGTAACCCGTGACACTTTTTCGGCCATTTTCCGAATATGCGTAATCAGTACTGGTATCAATATTTCCGGCATCAATATCTTTTTTCTCAATCCCATTTTTATCGAGAAAATCAAAATAGTTGGCTATGCGGTCGTCGACGCTCTTTTTCGCCGTCAGGGCATCTTTCTTTTTGGCTACTACGGATACACGAATTACCACGATTTCCGCAGGAACTGACAGCATCGCTGTACCAACGGTATGAAGGCCCTGAACGGGGGGGACAGTATCTGCCTGAACGCAGATACTGAAACACGCGGCAGATAATATCGTCATTGCCATACACTGTTTTGCTTTCATTATATCTTCCGTGAATAAAATTTGTTTATATGTATTTTCTGTATTTATTGATGGGTTAAGTACGTTGAGTAATTCAATGGTGGTGCACAGTAAGATAATGGAGTATCACGCGTGTATTATCAAGAACGAAAAAACAAAGAGGAATAGAGAGAATAACCTGCTATCGGGCTATTCTCTCTTCTACAGGTTTATTCAGCTAATTTTCATGCGCCCATTAACTGGCCATTTATGCGTAACCGATATTTCTCTTCCTTCGGCAGCGCTGCCCCAGCGCGCGAACTACGGCGAGTGCGCCCCGGAAAAATGTACACCGCCGTCGATCGTGAAGGGCTCTACGATAATCAGGCTTCCATGCCCAGCGCCCGTCTGCCGTGAATATTCAGGTCGCTAAGGGTAAAGCGGCCCTCCCAGTTGACCTCGTAGTCTTCGCGCGGGAAATCGCCCGGCGAAGTGCCTTTCTCCAGTGCTGCCCGCACGTTATGAGCGTAGGCGAGGTTTTTCTCACACATGGGTGCGGCGGGAATATACATCACGTTGCCCCAGCCTTGCTGATTTTCCACAGGCGCGACGGCGTGAATAACATCGCAGTGCCACCATACCGAATCACCGGCCTCCACTGCCGGTATTGACGTCAGCGCCTTGATAAGCAATGGATGCCATTTTTCGGAAATTGGCAATACTCTGCCTGGCGCGACGCCACACAGCTCATCTTCCGGCACATCATCAAGCAGCGGACGCAGCAGCACGTAAGCCATCGCTTCCGGGATTGGCACTACGTGGAGCAGGCCTTGATCGGCAATCATATCCGAGAGCGCGGTCCAGCCCTGGAAGGTGCGGAAGACGGAGCATTTGGTGGTGTTATCGACGGTGTACTCTTCCACATCAGTACGGTGCGCCGCATTCCAGGGATCGTATTCGTCAATCCTGCCGTTAAACACATTGGCAAAAACCTGCTGATAAGTGGGCAGCAACCAGCGTTCCAGCGCGCCGGAATCCGTATGTGCGCCCAGACCTTTCGAGGTGGTGCCCGGCGGGCGGCGGCGGATGCGATCCGGATAAATCACGCTGACGTCCGGGTTAAACCACTGTTTGCCATCACTCTCGACCTGCCAGAGGCGGTTCAGGAACGACTGCACGGCGGCCATATCGTTGCTCTGTCGGGCTTGCATTTGCGCCTGCGACCAGTAGATCGGGTAGATTTTCGGGCGTGATGCTTCCAGCGAGCCGAAGAAGCTGTCGCCAGGGCCTTTATAGATATCATCAAAGTGGTTGGCATCCAGATAATCCAACATGGCGCGATCCCACGCCAGCGCCTGCTCACGCGGGAAGTGACCTTTGATCACCGCACAACCGCGTCGCTTGATCTCTTCGCGTGTTGCGTCGCTGACGCTACCCGATGCAATTTCAGAAAAAGGGATCTCCGGCCATATCGGCAGACCCTGCGCTTTTCGAGCCTCAATATCTGCAACACGGGCTTCAATTTTTGCGGTCAGCTTATCGAAAACCTGCTGTACGTCGCCGAGTTGAGCACGCAGCGCGGTTTTCATCTGGCGGATAGCCATTTGGGGATTATCGGGCAGCGTGTCGTGGGTAAAGGTAAGAGCCATATCAACCTCGCAATCTTTCATTCGAAAGTAAAAATGATTACAAGTGATACTTTAAGTTAAAAATAAGTTAATGCAAGTTTAAAATGTTGCTGGCTGATTGGGCAGGGATCGGTAGGCCGGATAAGGCAAAGCCGTCATCCGGCAATATACGAGGGCGCAGGTTTACGCCTGGAAGGGACCGGTTTTGTCCAGCACGGCCTGAATAACATTTAACGCGCCGTGATGGTTGTTATCATCCGTTTGATAATCGGCAATCGATTTAATGCTCTCGGCCGCATTTTCCATCGCAAACGCGTATTTCACCAGCTTCAGCATCTCGGCATCGTTGCCGCTGTCGCCAATGGCTACGCATGCCTGCGGGGAGATATCCCAACGCTTGAGCAGACGGCTGATGCCGTTGGCTTTGTGAAGGCCAGGAATAATCAGATCGATAAAGCCAAAGCCGCTGGTGACCGGCTTCATCACACCGTCAAGGGCGATGCGCAGTTTATCAATCAGCACAGGAATCTGTTCATCGGGCAAGTTGAGCGAGAATTTAAACAGCTTATCGTCGATATCCGTATAACGGGCGACGCGCTTGAGGCGGTAGTAGTGCTTTGACATCAGCGCCACAAACTCATCGGGCGCGTTTTCGCTGACATACGCGCTTTCCAGACCGCAGGCCACAAAGTTGAGCGTTTTATCCTTCAGCAGCTCGCCAATCACGGTTTGCGATTCGTGATGGGTCAGTTCACCGTGGAAAAGCTGTTGCCCGTGCTCATACACCAGCGCGCCGTTTTCAGCGACGAAAGAGATGCGGTTCTGGATTTCCGGGAAGAAGGTGATGAGCTGGTAATACTGATTACCGCTGGCAACGACGAACTCAATGCCACGCTGTTGAAGCTGTTCAAACTGCGCCAGAAAACGGTCACGATCGTACTTTTTGGCGTCATTAAGAAAAGTTCCGTCCATATCGGTGACGATAACTTTAACGGTCATACTCAGTGCTCCTGATGTAACTGCGACCAGAAACATTCTAATTACAATGTGACCGAAACCACAAATTTATTTCATATGAAAGTATGAGGGCGTGGGTCAATGTGCTTGTTGTTGCAATTCCTCCACCGCCACGCCGGTTATCGCACTGACTTTTTCACGATCGAGGCCTTCTTTGAGCAACGTTTGTGCGATGCGTTGCGCGGCGATTCGCTGGCCTTCTTCACGACCTTTCTGCTCAAGCTGTTCCGCAATTGTCATCAGAGTCTCCCTGTGCTTTGGCGCTCGCTGCGCCAGTTTCTCCAGCAATGCGCTACAGTTCTCGGTATTGCCTTCCACGAACATATAGCTCACCAACGCTTTTAACTGCGTTTCCGTAGTGTATCCCAACAGCAAAAGGGTCACCAGTTGCTCAAGCAAACCTGAGAGGTCGCGCTGGCGAATATGTTTTTGTAGCAGCTCGAGCAGCGCCATTCTCCGGTGCTGCATGATGTCGTCATCCGGTGTGATAGTGATATCCACCAGCGGGAAGGCATTGTAGAAAACCTGGCGTGCCAGGTCGGGATCGTCAAACTCGTTAATCCAGTCCATTGAATGGGGATAGGGGCTTTCCTCGCCGTGATAAAACAGAATCGGAATGACCAGTGGAATAGTTTTATGGCCGATATCCAGATGACGTTGCATCGCCGCGATGGCGTAGCGCATCAGGCGAAAAGCCATATGATCGTCCGGCGAGCTTTGGTGTTCAATGATGACGTAAATATAGCCTGCACCGTTCCCGGTTTGCAGAGAGTAGAGCACATCGGAATAGCGCGAGCGCAGTTTTTCATCGAGAAAACTTTCGGGCTCGAGCTTAAGCGTATCGA
This sequence comes from Pseudocitrobacter sp. 73, assembly GCF_008369545.1. Lineage (NCBI taxonomy): Bacteria > Pseudomonadati > Pseudomonadota > Gammaproteobacteria > Enterobacterales > Enterobacteriaceae > Pseudocitrobacter > Pseudocitrobacter sp. 73. The sequence goes on from NZ_VTZO01000001.1 coordinate 24,413, forward strand.
GGTTGCAGTGGGGGCGTAAAAAGGGTGGCAGATGCGCTTCAAGAAAGTCGCGCGCGGTTTCACCGTGACGCAAAAACGTTTTGAAAATCGCATCATGAGGTGTAGCGGGAAATTTGGTTTTCATGGCTGTCCGTGCCGGTTGTTGAAGATGGGCGGACTGTAGCACTCGTGAAATGATATGTGTTTTTGGCGTGATTATCCTGCGAGGCGACTCGGAAAACGGCCCCGTAGGACGTAAAAAAGCCGGGTTTCCCCGGCTTGAAACATGGCCTGATAAGCGAAGCGCATCCGGCAAGGGCTTACAGCGTATGCTCCGTACGCGCGATGATATCGTCCTGCGCATCGGGTGACAGGGCAGTGAAGAATGCCGAGTACCCTGCCACGCGCACCACCAGGTCGCGGTACTGGTCCGGGTGTTTTTTTGCCTCCAGCAGCGTTTCGCGGGAGACGATGTTGTACTGAATATGCCAGCCTTTATGGACTTCAAAGAAGGTACGCAGCAGCATCATCAACTTCTGCTTATCGCTCTCGTTATCCAGCGTCGCCGGGTTCAGCTTCTGGTTCAGCAGCACACCGCCAAGGATTGCTGAGGTCGGCAGCTTGCCCACGGAGCTAATAACAGCGGTCGGCCCCAGATGGTCAGTTCCCGAGGCCGGGCTTGCGCCTTCCGCCAGTGGGGTTTTGGCTCTACGGCCATCCGGCGTTGCCATGGTTTGCGCGCCAAACGGCACGTTTGCCGAGATGGACGAGGTGCCCGCATAGTAATTGCCACCAATTGGGCCGCGGCCGTAGCGCGGGTTGTGATACTGTTTCAGTTCGTCAATATAGGTCTGGTAAGCGCGCGCTAGCAGGGTATCGACGCTATCGTCGTCATTGCCGTACTTCGGTGCGCCGTTGATCAGGCGTTGACGAAGCTGTTCATGCGTCAGGCCTTCGTAATCTTCTGCCAGCGCTTTTGCCAGTTCCTGCTGACCAATTACGCCCTGATCGAAGACCAGTTTTTTCACTGCCGCCAGGCTGTTGCCGAGGTTGGCGATACCGACCTGAAGCCCGGAAACCCAGTCATACTTCGCGCCGCCTTGCTTGATGCTTTTCGCCCGCTCGATGCAGTCATCAACCAGCGCCGAGCAGAGAATGTCATGGACGTTCTCTTCCAACATCGTATCAACGACGTACTCAATTTCGATCGACTTGCGAGTGTAGTAACGAATCTGCGTATCCCATGCCTCCAGCACTTCATCGAAGTGGCTGAAGTTACCGGCAGAGAGCGCTTTCTGCTGACCGAGGAATACCTGCTGGCTGGTGGCATCGCGCCCGCCTTCCATTGCTGCCAGCATCACGCGAGCGAAGTTGATAAAGCTCATGCCGGTGCAGCGATAGCCCCATTTGCCGCCGACGGCGGTTTCGATGCAGCCGATGGCGGCATAGTCATACGCGTCCTGCTTTTCAACGCCCAGCTTGATAAATTCCGGAATAACGATCTCATCGTTGTTAAACGCTGGCATGCCGAAGCCACAGCGAATCACCTGTACGCAGGCGTCGAGGAAGTCGTTGCTCATGCCTGCGTGGTAACGCACGCTCAGGTTCGGCTGGGTGGAGCGCAGGCGACCGCAGGATTCGAGAATAGCGTAAGAGAGTGGGTTCACCGCATCCTGTGCGTCGCCGTTGACCAGTTTCTGACCGCCAATGGTGACGTTCTGATACAGCGGGCTACCGGCAGAGGCTTTAGAGTGCGAGCCGGAGCGGATTTTGTTCACTTCCAGCAGCTTCAGCCAGCAGCAATGTAACAGTTCAATGGCATGCTCGCGGTCCAGCGTCTGTTCCAGCTCGACATCGCGACGATAGTACGGATAGAGATACTGGTCCATACGGGCGAAGGAAACCGAGTGGCCGTTGGACTCAATTTGCAGAATCAACTGTATGAAGTAGCACAGTTGCAGCGCCTGCCAGAAGGTTTTCGGCGGCTCATGCGCAATGACATCGCAGTTTTCCGCCATCGCCAGCAGTTCATCGCGACGGTTTTCGCGGGTCTCTTCTGCAGCCATCTTACGCGCCAGATCGGCGAAACGCGCGATGTGCAGGCTTACCGCGTCGAGAACGATATCAATCGCTTTCAGGAACTGCTCGCCGTGCAGATCCTCCAGCACGGTGAGGTTAATGCGCGTGCGGCGCTCGGCCACTTTGGCGCGCATACCGTCGAGGCCTTTTTCCAGCAGCAGCGGGAAGTTTACCGCCAGGTGCGCGTCGCCGGAGGTCATATTGCCTTCGGCTTTGATAATTCCGGTGGCCAGCAGGGCTTTTTGTTCATCGGTAAACATACCGTAGCAGCGATCCTGCACGGTCTGGCCGCGCCACCATGGGCACACTTCGTGCAGCACGCGTTTGTTCTCTTCGCTCACTGCGAAACCGGCACCTGGGCGATCCGCCAGGTCGTCAATCTCTTTCTCAATCCAGCTCACGGTATATTCCGGGAAGATGGGGGCGGCGCGTACTTCGCTGGCCTGGTTGCCGATGATCAGTTCGTCGTGCTTGATCCAGATGGTACGTTCCGCCAGGTGATGCGCCAGCGCCAGCGCGCGACGAACCGGAATCGGTTTATCCAGATGTTGCTGATAGGCTTCGGTGTAGTGGCGTGCACGTTCAGTACAGACCGGCGGCTTGACGATATTTACCAGCGCCAGTTTATGCGCTTTGATACGGTCGGTCAGTTTGTCGAGCGTCAGAGTGGTCATCAGATTATCCTCGTAGGGTCGCCGTTAAGCCTTTTTCGCGCGCATACTGCTGGGCAAAATCCAGCAATTCCGGGTCGTCGAGTGGCTTGTCGGGGGCATTGTAGGGTTGGCCAAGCAGCGAATATTTATTGATGCCCAGCGTGTGATACGGCAAAAAGTGAATCTCCTGCGCGCCCAGTTTGTCGGCAGCAAATTCGGTAATGGCTTTGATGGAATCAACATCCGCGTTAAAGCCCTGAATCAGCGGCACGCGAATGGTCATTTTTTTACCTGCCGCCGCAATACGTTGCAGATTATCGAGCACGCGTTTGGCGGACCCATCGGTCCAGGTTTTGAAGTGTGCGTCGTCAACGTGTTTCAGGTCGGCGAGAAAGAGATCGATATAGGGCAGCGCAGGTTCCAGATAACGCCACGGTACGTGCAGGCAGGTTTCCACCGCCGTGTGAATACCTTGCTGATGCGCATTCTTCAGCAACGCCAGCGCCAGTTCCGGGTTCATAAACGGCTCACCGCCGGAAAGCGTCAGCCCGCCGCCGCTGCGATCGTAAAACGGCTTATCGCGCAGAACCGTCGTCATAATGTCCTCGACGCTTTTCTCCTCACCGCACACGGTAAGCGCCTGGGTGGGGCAGCAATCGCTAAGCACGGCAAGATGCGTTTGATTAAGCTTCTCGCGATGGATAAGCAGACCATTCAGCGCGCGTTCAATTACCTCAGGCACCGCCTGATGGCAAAGGTCGCATCCTTCAAGGCACAGACGCGGATCGAACAACAGATCCTGCTCGCGGGAGCGGCTTTCCGGGTTCTGGCACCAGCGACAACCGAGTGAACATCCTTTCAGGAAAACAACGGTGCGGATGCCTGGGCCGTCATGGGTGGAATAGCGCTGAATATTGAAAATCATAGGTCGCCCTCATCTTTCGTATAAAGATTTAAATACTTTCGAATGAAAGTTATTTTGACGCAAATCAACCAAACGTGAGGTTTACCCGTGGTAGTGTTAAAGCATGCTCAATCTCACGGTTTAAGGAACGGTGATGGAACTCTATCTCGACACTTCTGATGTAGCGGCAGTTAAAAAGCTGGCGCGGATTTTTCCGCTGGCAGGTGTAACGACGAACCCAAGTATCGTCGCGGCTGGTAAACAAAGCCTCGACGTTTTACTGCCTGCGCTGTACGAGGCAATGGGCGGGAAAGGCCGTCTGTTTGCACAAGTAATGGCGACCACTGCCGACGGCATGGTGGCAGATGCCCATAAACTGCGGGCGATTATTCCTGATCTGGTGGTAAAAGTACCGGTCACGGCGGAAGGCCTGGCGGCAATTAAGCTGCTAAAAGAGGAAGGTATTCCAACTCTGGGCACCGCCGTTTATGGTGCGGCGCAGGGCTTATTGTCGGCGCTGGCGGGGGCGGAGTATGTCGCGCCTTATGTCAATCGTGTGGATGCGCAGGGCGGCAACGGTATTCAGACCGTGTGTGAATTGCAGGAACTGCTGACGCTGCATGCGCCACGTTCGAAAGTGCTGGCAGCGAGCTTTAAAACTCCGCGTCAGGCGCTGGATTGCCTGCTGGCGGGCTGTAAATCGATTACGTTGCCGCTGGATGTCGCACAGCAACTGATTAGCTACCCGGCAGTGGACGCTGCGGTGGCGAAATTCGAGCAGGACTGGCAAACAGCGTTTGGTCGTACTTCGCTGTAAAACTTATTTTTCCCGACAGCATCAGCTGTCGGGAAGGGTTTATGAAATCATCACATCCGAATCGGTAATAAGCCCGTCGACGCAGGCAGGGTGATTCGGCTGACCGCTTCACCCCGCCAGCATCTAAAATAGCTACCTTCTGCGTCCTGTGTGAGCTGGATATCGGTTATCGGGCAGGTTGCGTTAAAATCCCACACACAAACAAACTGCGCGTTTTTTTTCTGGCTGCGTAAAATCACGTAACTCAGGTCGCTAATTGCCGGATTGCCTGGCGCGTTACCTTGCCATATCTCCCCATCGCCCGCGAACCAAAGGGTGATTTCTCCCCGGGGATGGCGGAACTGACGCCGCTGAAAATCATTCAGCGGCGAAACCACGCCATTACGCAGGATGCTAAGCGGGCCGGTCGCCGCAAAGGTTGCCCGTTCCCCCTGACTATCTGTCGCCTGCGCATCCAGATGCAGCGTCCAGTCAAGCTGTTGCTCATGCGGATTCACCACATCAGAAATATCGAGCAGCGCATCCTCCACCCACAATACCCGGCGGCGGAACTGAATGTCTTTCCAGGCATCGACATCCCACTCCACGCGTGTGTGGCTGTTCAGCTGCGGCGCAGGTTCTCGCCAGTCGACGTGGCTGTCGAGCCAGAAATAATCGGCGCCCTGATGCCAGCCAGAAACCTGCGGCGTCGCGGGCGGTTGATTAGTTTGATTTACGCTGATCGTGTTATGCGTCGCACTATTTTTATAATACGCGTAATGCATCGCCGCGCCGTAGCCGGTGGTGCCGAGATCCGGCAGGATAGGGAAATGGTGATCCCAGATCATCACGCTCAAACGATCGTAATGATCGTGCTCGCCGCCATAGGGGGAGTGCTTGATCAGCACCGCCTGGCCGTTTTGCGGTTTACGCCACAGGCTTATGCCCGCGCCCGGCGCGTACAGGGAGGTTTCTGGAATCACCGACGTGGGGAACTCCGGCAGGGCATTATCACGCCAGAGCACGGTTTCCATATCCTGAGTCTCTTCGCCGAGGAAATGCAGCACCTGGGCGTAGCGCGGTTCGTGATACAAAAACCATGCGAATTCATAGACATCGCGATGGTGTAACGTCTCCTGTCCTGCGATGCAATCATTCAGGCGGGGGAAGGTGCCGTCGGGCATCAGCAGGGAAAGCGGAAAATCGAGCATCTGCCGATAGTAAGGAAGATGCCGCAGGCTCCAGTACGTGCCATACGCCATTTTTTCAAAGGCCATAAAACCTTGTAGCGCGTAGTAGTGATAATGCACCGACCCTTCGAACCATAAGCCTTCTTCCAGCAGGCCATGTTCGAGCTGCCAGCGAAGCCCGTAGGGCTGATTGACGGCAAAATCAAGTAGCGTATCGTCTTCAAGAATAAAGCCAATCACCGCAATTGCCGCATTAATCTTGACCTCATGGTTATGAATTTGCGGGCTGCGGTGGGCCATCAAAAACGTGGCGGCTTCGCGCAGCAGGCGCTGGCAAATTGCGTGCTGCTCAGACGGTGATAACGCATCGGCGATAAAATCGTAGCCCAGCGCCATGTCCAGTACACAGTTGGCTTCGCACAGGGTTTGCGCGTTCATCTTGCCAGGACCGTTGTGCGGAATATTGCCGTGTTCCTGATAGCCGGGATAGTACTCGGCGTAGCGGGTTAATATTTCCGCCGCTTTATCGGCATAGCGCCTTTCCCCGGTGAGTTGCCACAGCAGGCCCAACTGGTAACAGGCCTGTGCATTACGCCCATTCATCTCGCGCCACCACGCGCTGTCATAGGGTTCGCCGCTGAATATCTGGTTATCAATCGGGCAGCGATGCTGTGTCGGGGCGTGGCGATCCCATATCAGCCTTACGCCGTGTTCGGGGCAAAAGTAGTAGAGATTCCAGCTGGCAATTCCCGTCTCTGGCACTTGCGCAGGGGCGCTGATAACGGGGTTAAGCCCACGGATTAACGCTTCAACCTGGGAACCGCGTAAGGCGCGTTCGCGAATCGTATCCCAGCGATGAATAAATTGCTTCATGGTTTGCTTATCCTTTGCATTAATGCGCGAGCGGCAGCGGGCTGATGAGCGTGGTGATGTCGTCCGGGTATTTCGCCTGCAACCATCGTGCTTTCTGGGTAAAGGCCGCATCGTCAGGCCAGGCATGCGCGGCGGAAGAAACGTTGAACAGCGCCTTTTTATCATCCCATTTATCGATGTCTTTCCACGGCCATGCGGTTTTACCGCCGACGAACTGAGCAACGTAGGCATAGCCGTTACGCAGGCTGTGATCGTCGAGGGAAAAGTTCCAGATATCGACGCCCACTTTCTCGCCCAGACGCCCCAAACGGCTATAAGCTTCGAGATTAAAGTTGCTGTAGTGCCACGGGCGGGTGCGTTCGAGTTCGGCGGTCTGTCGGCCCTGAATATCAAAATGCCCGGCGATGCGGCGAAGTTGGGTGATTTGCAGTTGTTTTTTCGCTTCTTCCGGTTTTCCGCTAAACCAGGCGAATGTCGCTGCCTGCAAATCAAACCAGGAGCCATGGTTGTTATGCCAGTTCTGCTCATCAAAACCGTTCTGACTGGTCATCATCCAGTGCCAGAAATCGCCATACCACACCTGAAGTTTCTGATAATCGCTATCGGAAAGCTGATGTGTGCCATGCAGCAGTTCAATGGCATCCACGACGTCAACCAGTGCGCGGCTGTCGATGATGCCGATACCGCGGCCATTGTTAATGCCTGGAATCGCCTGCGCGTATTGCAGGTTAGCGTTCATTTTGGTTTGTGAGTTGAGGAACCAACTGTTGATTTGCGCCACGGCTTTTTCGGCATAGCGTTTATCCTGTGTGAAGTACCAGGCCAGCGTCAGCGTATAGACATCGTTGCTCATTTTGACCAGACGATTTTTATCTGTGGCGTCACTGTTCGCCGCCGGGTTGGTTTCGCCATCTTTGCGGATGTAAGGCAGGCCATCTTTTTTGTCTGGATCGGGCCACCAGTAGGGCGGGAAACTGTAATAGTCATGTTTATCACCGCTCACCGCAACCAGCGTTTTATCCATCACCGAAAAAAGTGGATGCTTAAGCGCGGCGTCGGCACGTTTCACCAGCGCATCACGAGCCTGGATAAACGCGGGGGATTTTGCCGTAATCTGCTGTTGACTGTATGCCAGGTCATCGGGTGAGAGAATAGCCGGTTTTAGCGGTGTGACTGCGTGCAATGAGGCGCTCATGCTCAGGGAGAGCATCGTCAGACATAATATTCCACTATATTTCACAACTTTCATATTTATACCCTTAGTTAATGTCTGGGTGTTTGCCGGAAAATATGTTCATGGCGTCACCGATTTGTTATGTGATGAGTAAAAAATAAAGATCCTGCAGTATTTAAATACCGCCTGAAACAATGTTCTGGATTTAATTTGTCGCAGTGTAAAAGAGCATGCGGGAAAAAATGTGATGCAGATCCAACCTGACGTCAGAACGTAAAAACGGGGATGAAATTGTGTTCTTCATCACAAAATATGACAGAAATCAAAAAAAGTGAAAAACATAAATAAAAAACATAATTTCACAACTCATTGAAAATAAAATACATTTTTTATTTGTATAAAATTTAACCGATTTTTAGTGTGATCAGAGACAAAGTTTTCAATTTCGAAACGCTATTTCTATTTTGCCCCGTTGTATTTGAAAAACGCATTCTATTAAATGAAGGTTAATATTGAATCGGTCTGATTTAACTGAATCGGTAATACCACGCTGCCCTACAAAAAAAGGATATGAAAATGTCTGGAAATAAAATTCGCTCGATACTTCTGTTAACAGCTTTAGGACTGGGATGTGGGCAAACCTTTGCCAGTACAACGCTGAATGTCTGGATTCGTGCGGGCAATGACTCAAAAAATATCTATAAAAATGAGGCGCAAGCCTTTGAGAAAAAAACGGGCGTCAAAATTGAGTACTTCAACGCCACGACGGATTTTGAACAACGTCTGGCACGTGCCGCGGCGGGGAATGCACTGCCTGATTTGATCTTCAACGACGCCACGGCGTTGGGGCAATTTATTCAGCTCGGCATTGTCGAGGAGATAAAACCTGAGTCGATTGCCGGCAGTCAGGATCTGTTCCCCACGGCATGGGAAAGTACCCGTTATGCGGACGGCAAATACTACGGTGTGCCAACTTCCGCGCAAACTTTTGCCCTGTTTGTAAGAAAAGACTGGCGCGAAAAACTCGGCCTGCCTCAGCCGAAAACCTGGGACGACATCTTAGCGCTGGCGAAAGCCTTTACCACGCAGGACCCGGATGGCAACGGTAAGCAGGATACCTACGGGTTTATCGTTCCGGGCTCAACCACGCGCGGTTACGCCAGTTGGTTTATGAGCAGCTTTATCTGGCAGGCAGGCGGCGACTATGTCGAGAAGAAAGGCGATAAATTTACCGCCACGCTGAATACGCCGGAAGTTGCGCAGGCAACGCAGTTTGTGCGTACGCTGCTGTGCGAAAAAGTGGCTCAACCGGGGGCGATTAACGCCACCACGGCAGATGTCATACCGTCTTTCCGGTCCGGTCAGTCCGGGATGTTCTTCACGGGACCGTATCACATTGCGTTGATGGATAAAGATCCCGGCAAAGATAAGTACGAAATCGTCAACATCCAGGGGCCAAAAACGGAAGCCACACTGGCGGAAGGCACCACGGTATTTCTGATGAAAAGCAGTAAGCAGAAGGAAGATGCGCGTAAATTCATCGAGTTTATGATCTCGAAAGAAGGGCAGGAGATCGGCATGGGTAAAGGCAGCAAAAACATTCCGGTTGTTCGCCTGCCGGTGAACAAAAACGTCAATGTTGAGCAGGTCTATCAGGACTCACGCTGGAATAACTTTGCCGTCCTCTATAACAGTCATGGTCGCTATGTTCCGCAGATCCCAAACTGGACGCCTGCACGTCAGGTCACGGCTGACGGCTTTAACCGCATTTTTGCCGATTGTTCAAGCGACATTCCTGAAGAACTGAATGCCATGAATGAAAAGCTTAATCAGGAACTGGCAAAGCAAAACGTGCTGGCTAATTGAGGTCCCGGTTAATGACACTACACGAAAGTAAAATGGTGACGCCTCAACGCAAAGAGGCCGAGGGCGTTCGCTGGTTGACGCCCGCTCGCAAGCGCGCGCTAATCCCGTGGATATTTCTCGCCCCGGCGCTGATCATTTTTACCTGGTTCAAATTCATCCCCATGATTCAGGGGCTGGTGATGAGTTTCTACAAGGTGAACTTTAATCAGCCCAATGAGTGGATCGGCGGCGCAAACTTCGCGCGCGCGTTTGCTGATGCGGAATTACATTCGGCGGTGGCGAATACCTTCCTGTACGTACTGGTCACCATGGTGGTGGCTGCTGTACTGGCTTTTTTCCTTGCGATGCTGCTCGAAGGTCCTGCGCGCCATTTGCGGTTCATTCGAACCGCTATCTTTTTGCCTGCGGTCACCAGTGCGGCAATCGTGGCAGAGATGTGGCGCATTCTGTTTAACCCCACGCCGAACGGCGTGGTGAACCATATCCTGAGCTGGTTTGGGGTGGCGGATCAGGGGTTCCTCGCCAGCAGTGACCAGGCGCTGTGGGTCATTATGCTGCTGCATATCTGGAAAGCGGTGCCGTACAACATGGTTATCTTTATCGCCGGTCTTGCGGGTATCAGCCGAGATTTATATGACGCGGCGAACGTGGACGGCGCGAACTGGTGGAATCGCCTGCGTTACGTCACGCTCCCGGGAATGATTCCGGCACTGTCCGTGGTGTTGATGTTGTCATTTATTCGTGGTTTCCGCGTGTTTGCCGAAGTCTACGCCACGACCGGCGGTGGGCCATCTAACGCCACCGAGATGATCATGACGCATATCTACAAGCTGGGCTTCGAGCAGTTCGATTACGGCTATGCCTCAGCCGTGTCGTTCCTGTTGTTTGCCTTTACCGTGGTGCTAACCATCTGCCACCTGACGTTGAAAAAACGCATTGCGCGTTACTAAGGAGACAACATGATAAGTAAACGTTGGGACACGGCAGGACGCTGGTGTATCTATCTGTTGTTGTTAATTGTCTTTGTAGGCCCGTTCTGGGGCATTGTCGCCACGGCATTCAGCGGTGCGCCAGTTAAACCCGGCGAACTGCTGGCCTGGCCAAAATCCTTCTCGCTGGAGAACTTTATCTTCGCCTGGCAGGATATCGGCGTCTGGCAGTATCTGCTGAACTCCATTCTGGTGGTATTTTTCGGCACCATATTGCAGGTTTCGGTGAGTGCGCTTGCCGCCTACGCGCTGGCGCGTAAGAAGTTTCGCGGTGTTGCGCTGGTGAGCCTGGTTATTCTTTCAACCATGATGTTACCGGAAGAGGTGATCGCCATTCCGTTGTACATGATCATCAACTGGCGCCTGCCGTTTATCGATGCTTCTCTCTATAACAGCTATCTCGGCATGATCCTGCCGGTTGTGGGCTGGGCGTTCTCTATCTTCGTGCTGACCGAGTTTATGTCGGCAATCCCGAAAGAGCTGGAAGAAGCCGCGCGCATTGATGGTGCGAACGAATGGCAGATCTTTTTCCACGTCATTTTGCCGCTGGTCAAACCGGCGCTGGGAACGGTGGTGACCTTCGGTTTCATCATGATTTGGGACCAGTATCTGCTGCCGCTGATTGTCATTAACCAGGACAGCCTGAACACCATTCCGGTGATTCTGGGGACGCTGCGTACCGATGAAAGCATCACGCCGAATATTTTCATCGCCATTACGCTGCTGGCCATGCTGCCAAGCATCATCGTTTACCTGGGTCTGCAAAAACATTTCAATCGCGGGATTATGTCCGGCGCAGTTAAAGGATAAGGAGTCTGTTATGGGATCGGTTGTACTGAATAATGTCCGTAAATCCTACGGCGACGCGCATGTGATCAAAAATGTCTCTTTGACGATTCCGGATGGCGAATTCTGCGTGCTGGTAGGGCCAAGCGGCTGCGGGAAGTCGACGCTGCTGCGCATGATTGCCGGGCTGGAGGAGATCTCCGAGGGCGATATCCATATTAATGAGCGCGTCGTTACCGATGTGGAACCGAAGCTTCGTGATATTGCGATGGTCTTCCAGAGCTACGCGCTGTATCCGCAAATGACGGTACGCGAAAACATGGGCTTTGCGCTAAAAATGGCGAAGCTGCCGAAAACGGAAATCAGTCAGAAGGTGGAAGAGGCGGCGGAATTATTAAACCTGACGCCGCTGCTGGAACGTCTGCCGAAAGATCTCTCTGGCGGTCAGCGCCAGCGCGTGGCCATGGGGCGCGCCATCGTGCGCAAGCCGCAGGTTTTCCTGTTCGATGAGCCGCTCTCTAACCTTGACGCCAAACTGCGTACTCAGGTGCGCGGCGAAATTCGTGAATTGCACCGTCGACTGAAAACCACCTCGGTGTACGTCACTCACGATCAAATCGAAGCAATGACCATGGGGCAGATGATTGTCGTGCTGCGCGATGGTCGCATCGAGCAGGCCGGGACGCCGCTGGAGCTTTACGACCGTCCGGCAAATCTGTTTGTTGCCGGGTTTATTGGTTCGCCTGAAATTAATCAGCTTAAGGGTGAGATTGTGCTGGATGGCGATATTGCTCAACTACGGCTGCGCGACGGTTCGCTGCTGCGTCTGCCAGACGACATCAATGTCACTCAGGGGCAGCAGGTGGTTTACGCCATTCGCCCGGAGCAGGTCAATGTCGTGGGCCAGTCCCAGGAGGATGCGCTGGGCGCGGTGATCACCGCCATTGAAAATACCGGTTCAGACATGCAGCTATTTTGCGACACTGGCGGCGGAGCCTTTACCTCAGTATTTAAGCAGCGCCTGGCGGTGAAAGAGGGCGAGAAAGTGTGGTTACAGCCGAAGCTTTCTGGCGTGCATTTGTTTGATGCCGCATCGGGCGAGCGTATTGCCAACAAAGGGGAGTAGCGCCGTGGCGATGAAACTCTACACGCTTGATGAAATCTGTCTGGAATATGCCCGGCTGGGGCTGAAACAACCGTTTTCACCGCTTCAACTGGCGTTGAGTCGCTTGATCAATGATGCCGACGCTTTAAAACGGATGCCGCCGGAAAGTGTGGTACATAAAAAACTGCGCCCGGCGAGCGGGAATGCTCACGATTATTACAGTCTGGGCACTTACTGGTGGCCGAATCCGCGCAGGCCCAACGGCTTACCCTATATCCGTCGCGACGGGCATACCAATCCGCAGTGCGAAAATAATGATACGGACACCACGCGTATTATCCGCATGTGTGAGCGCTGCCTGACACTAGGGCTAGCGTGGTATTTCAGCGGGCAAAAACAGTATGCTCAGGCGGCGGCGGTACAAATACGCTGCTGGTTCCTTGATAGTAATACACGAATGAACCCGCATCTGAACTACGGCCAGGCGATCCCCGGCGTGGTCTCCGGCAGAGGTACAGGGCTTATCGATACGCGCCTGCTGTGGATGGTAATCGATACTATCGGCCTGATTTCACCCGCAGGTGTTCTCGATACCGATGATATCATTGGCCTGCATCAGTGGTTCCGCGATTTTAACCACTGGATGTACTACAGCGATATCGGCCATTCAGAATATGTCTGGCACAACAATCATGGCACCTGGTACGACGTGCAACGGACGGTGAATGCGCTGTTTTACGGTGATAAAGGTCTGGCGGCGCGAATTATTGAGCAAGGATTCACCCAGCGAATGGCGGCGCAAATTGATCAGGATGGTAAACAGACCATGGAGCTGGAACGCACCATGCCTTTCCACTATTCCCTTTTTAATCTGGAAGCCCATTTATTATTAAATCGCTACGCCGAACATGTTGAAATCGATCGCTGGAATCATATTCGCGATGGGCGTGGAGTGAAAAAAGGCATCGATTATCTGGTGCCTTTTATCCGCGAACCTGATCTATGGCCATACAGTGATTTACAGGGCATTGTTTGGGATAGCGCCACCCGCGTATTACTACAAACATTGCGTGGCTATCATAAATATTCAGAGCAATATCGAGATTTATTAACGACCTTCCCACAGGAAACGATGAGTCTGAAAGAACAACTGATGTGGTGCCCACCTTTACGCAGAGTCTGACAGACCTATTTACAGGCTGGGTGCGGCGTTAACGCCACACCCAGCCTGTTGTTGTACGCCATTAAACGCTACGTTAATGCCCGGTTATTCCGGGCATTTTTGTATTTGTTATTCTTGGTGCTAATAATTATAAATAACTTTAAATTATATATTTTTTAATAAAAATAAAATCAAAACAATATTTCAATTTAACTTGATAATGATCTCGCTTTTATTCTCAAATTAATGACAGGGATATTTTTTATATTTACTATTTCTCCTGAAGTACAGGATGAATGTCTGCGGCATGTTTAATGAACTTATCATTAAGCAACAGGGAGCTATTACTTCTAAAAAATACTTCTGCCGCCTTTTTGTAATATCAGAGGAAAATTGCGTGAAAAAAATTATTACCTTTATTTCACTTGCCCTGGTCAGTGCATCGGCAAGTGCTGTCACTATCGACCTGCGTCATGAATATACCGACGACAGTCAGGTTCAGAAAGATCGTTTATTGATTTCTCACCGCTTTGCCAATGGCTTCGGGATTTCGATTGAGGGCAAGGTGAAGTCGGGTGGTGATGATCAGGATAAGGCGTTTAACGACGTCGTTGATAACGGAGATGAATACGTTGTCAGCTACCAGTTTAACGCAGCACCGGGCTTCTCGGTGCAACCCGGCTTTGCGCTGGAAACATCATCTTCAAAAGCGATTTATAAGCCTTATATTCGCGGCCAATATACATTTGAAAATGGCATTTATATCGCTGGGCGTTATCGCTATGAATACACGCGTGATACTTCGGCGGATAAGGACGATGAACATATCAACCGCGGCGACCTGTGGCTGGGTTATAAAATTAAAGCGTGGGCTTTTGAAGGCAACTATTTGTATAAGAAGAGCGAAGACTACGATCGCTTTAATAACGGCAAAGACGATTACGAGTTGAACTTAAAAGTTGCTTATAGCATTGATAAAAACTGGAAGCCCTATGTGGAGCTGGGGAACGTCTCCGTGCGTTCTACAACGGACGAACGCCAGACACGTTACCGTGTTGGCTTGCAGTACACATTCTAAAGCTGAATACTTTCAGGCAGGTTATTGTGCCTGACCCGCCACCCGGCGGCGTCGCCAGCACAATGCCTGATGGCGCTGCGCTTATCAGGCCTACCCGCACCTGACCCGTAGGCCGGGTAAGGCGCAGCCGCCACCCGGCAAACAGACCGCACCGGGTTACCCGCAAACCTCACACCCTGGATGGCGCATCAGTTTCATTTCGCGGAACTGGCAGCTCATCGCGTCATACATCACGATTTTTCCGGCGGCAGGCGTGCCGTAGTGGGTGAGCACTTTAATCGCCTCCATCGCCTGTAATGAGCCAATCACGCCAATTAGCGGCGACATGACGCCCGCTTCTACGCAGGTCAGCGCATTCTCGCCAAACAGACGGCTCAGGCAGCGGTAACACGGCTCACCTTCCTGCCAGGTGAAGACGCTGATTTGCCCCTCCATACGAATGGCGGCGCCGGAGACCAGCGGCGTTTTATGGCGGAAGCAGCCCGCGTTAAGCTGATTGCGAACCGCGACGTTATCGGTGCAATCGAGCACAAGATCGTGCTGTTCGATCAACGCCCACAGCGCGTCGTCGTCAAGCATCGCGTTATGCGTTACCAGATGCGTATGCGGGTTAATCCGCGCCAGTGCATCGCGTGCGGAATCCACCTTTGGCTGACCAATGGTGGCGTCACTGTGCAGCGTCTGGCGCTGAAGGTTAGAGAGCGCCACGGTGTCGAAATCGACCAGCGACAGTTGCCCGATACCCGCGGCGGCCAGATACTGCGTTGCCGCGCAGCCCAGCCCACCGAGGCCGACGACCAGCACTTTCGCCTCTTTCAGCCGCTCCTGCCCGTCGAAATCAAAGCCGCGCAGAATGATTTGCCGGTTATAGCGCATCATCTCCGCATCGCTGAGTTCCGCTGCCATTACAGGCCTCCCAGCAGATGATTAAACGGTTCCACCTCAACCCATTCGCCTGCTTCGACATGACCGCGCTCGCGTTCCAGCACGATAAAGCAGTTACCCTGGCTGAAGGAGCTGAAAATGTGCGAGCCCTGATGGCCGGTGGTGCTGACGGTCAGTTCACCGTTAGCGTCGCGCTGCAAAACACCGCGCTGGAAATCGAGACGGCCAGGCGATTTTTTCAGGCGTGAGGCGGCACGCACGCGCAGGCGTGGCGCTTGTGTGGAGCCGGTGAAACCGCTCAGTTTCGCCAGCAGCGGCTGTACCAGTTGGTAGAAGGTGAGCGCCGCAGAGACCGGGTTACCCGGCAGACCACAGAACCAACTGTGGCTCAGTTTGCCGAACGCGAAAGGTTTGCCTGGTTTAATCGCCAGCTTCCAGAAGCCGATTTCGCCCAGTTCGTCGAGAATGGTTTTGGTATAGTCCGCTTCGCCAACGGAGACACCACCAGAGCTGATGACCACGTCAGCTTCGCTATCCGCTTTGATAAACGTCTGACGCAGCTGTTCCGGGTCATCGCGAATAATACCAAGATTAATCACCTCACAGCCCAGTTGTTCCAGCATCAGATGCACCGCCAGACGGTTGGTATCGTAAATCTGACCGTCACCCAGCGGCTGGCCAGGCAGTTGCAGTTCGTCACCGGTGGAGAACAGCGCCACGCGGATTTTGCGTATCACGTCAACCTCAGGGATTCCCAGCGAGGCCAGCACAGGCAGTTCAGCAACGGTCAGGCGCGTACCTGCCGGGAAAACCACCGCGCCGTTGGCGATGTCTTCCCCGCAACGGCGGATGTTCTGGCCCGCTTTCACCGGGGCGGTAAAACGCACGCCCGTATCGGTTTGTTCGGTTTGTTCCTGCATCACAACTGCGTCACAGCCCGCAGGAACCGGCGCACCGGTCATAATGCGGATGCAGCTTCCGACAGGCCATTCACCGTGATACGGCTGACCTGCAAAGGCTTTCCCCGCGACCATCAGCGGTGCGTCGGTGGCGATATCGCTCAGGCGCACGGCGTAACCATCCATCGCCGAGTTATCAAATCCGGGTACATCCAGCGGTGAAACCACATCGCGCGCCGTGATACGGCCAAAGGCCTGCACAAGGGGAACAGATTCTGAAGTATTGAGCGGGGTGATTCTTCCGAGCATCTGGCTCAGCGCATCATCAAGCGGGATCAGGCCGGCGGTAAAATCCATGGGTAAACTCCTGGGAAAACATCGAATCCGCCCATTATGGCAGAAAAGCGCGGCTCACTGTATTCCACCAGAGGCGTATCTTTATTCAAAAATCGAATAGGTTTGATGCCACGATAATGATATTTATAGATAAAGTTATTTAATGATAGGCAATGAAGAATCCATGGGAAAAGCAGTGATTGCGATTCATGGCGGGGCGGGCGCGATTTCCCGCACGCAGCTCTCGACGCAGAAGGAACTGGAGTACGTTGAGGCGCTTTCCGCAATTGTGGAACACGCGCAGCATAGCCTGGAGGCGGGCGCGAGCGCGCTCGACGTCGTTACCGAGGCGGTACGCCAGTTAGAGGAGTGTCCGCTGTTTAACGCCGGAACAGGGTCTGTGTTTACCGCCGATGAAACCCATGAACTCGACGCCTGCGTGATGGACGGTTATTCGCTGAACGCCGGGGCGGTGGCAGGGGTAAAACATCTGCGTAACCCGGTGCTGGCGGCGCGGCAGGTGCTGGAAAACAGCCCGCACGTGCTGCTGATTGGCGAGGGCGCTGAAACCTTTGCGCAGCAGCAGGGTATTGAGCTGGTGAATAACAACATGTTCTCTACGCCTGAGCGTTTTCAGCAGCTTCAGGAAGCAAAATCTCAGCGTTCTGTTTGCCTCGATCATGACGCCCCACTCGATGAGCGCACCAAAATGGGCACCGTTGGCGCGGTGGCGCTGGACAAACACGGCAATCTGGCGGCGGCGACCTCCACGGGCGGTATGACCAACAAGCTGCCTGGTCGCGTCGGTGACAGCCCGCTGGTGGGGGCCGGATGCTACGCGAATAATGCCAATGTGGCGGTCTCCTGTACCGGTACGGGGGAAGTCTTTATCCGCGCGCTGGCGGCTTACGATATCGCGGCACTGATGGAATATGGTCATCTTAGCCTGCACGATGCCTGCGAACGCGTGGTGATGGAAAAATTGCCCGCGCTGGGCGGCAGCGGCGGCCTGATTGCTATCGACAGCGAAGGCAATGTGGCGCTGCCGTTTAACAGCGAAGGGATGTATCGCGCCTGGGCTTATGCAGGCGACACGCCAACCATCGGCATTTATCGGGAATAAGGAGACGTTGCTTGCCGCACTCTGAACAACTCGATGCGGGGAATGTCCTGAGCGTTCAGGATCTCTGCGTGACCTTCGACCAACAGCAGGCCGTTCGCCAGCTTAGTTTTAGCCTTAAACGGGGTGAGACGCTGGCGATCGTAGGCGAGTCGGGATCCGGGAAATCCGTGACTGCGCTGGCGCTGATGCGCCTGCTGGAGCAGGAAAATGCGCGCGTGTGCAGTAAACAGATGCTGTTGCGCCGCCGCAGCCGCGATGTCATCGAGATAACAGATCAGTCGTCTGCGCAGATGCGCAAAGTCCGCGGTGCGGATATCGCGATGATTTTTCAGGAGCCGATGACTTCACTGAATCCGGTGTTCACGGTCGGTGAGCAAATTGCGGAATCTATTCGATTGCATCAGGGGATGAGCCGCGAAGAGGCGCTGGCGGAAGCGAAGAAAATGCTGGAACGCGTGCGCATTCCTGAAGCGCAGGCGATGCTGGCGCGTTATCCGCACCAGCTTTCCGGCGGCATGCGTCAGCGGGTGATGATCGCGATGGCGCTCTCCTGTCGCCCGGCGGTGCTGATTGCCGATGAACCCACAACGGCGCTGGATGTCACTATTCAGGCGCAAATCTTACAGCTTATCGACGTGCTGCAAAAAGAGATGTCGATGGGCGTGATTTTCATTACACACGATATGGGCGTGGTGGCGGAAATTGCAGACCGCGTGCTGGTGATGTATCAGGGTGAAGCGGTCGAGACAGGCAGCGTCGAGGCGATTTTCCGTGATCCTCAACATCCTTATACCCGAAAACTGCTGGCGGCGGTGCCGACGCTTGGCGAAATGCGCGGCAGCGATTTGCCGCGCCACTTCCCGGAATTTGATTCGCCCGCGTCTGACATTGAAGAACAAAATACCGTGGTTGCCGGCGAGCCTGTACTTCAGGTGCGCAATCTGGTTGCGCGCTTTGGTATACGCAGCGGCTGGTTGAATCGCGTGACCCGCGAAGTGCACGCGGTTGAAGATGTTAGCTTTGATCTCTGGCCCGGCGAAACGCTGGCGCTGGTGGGGGAATCGGGCTGCGGAAAATCCACCACCGGACGCGCGTTGCTGCGGCTGGTCGAGGCGCAGAGCGGTACCATCACCTTTAACGGCGCGCGGATCGATACGCTCTCCGCGCATCAGCTTCAGCCTCTGCGTCGCGATATTCAGTTTATCTTTCAGGACCCTTATGCGTCGCTCGACCCGCGCCATACGGTGGGTTACTCGATTATGGAGCCCCTGCGCATCCACAAGAAGCTGGAAGGCGAGGCCGCGCAACAACGCGTGGCCTGGCTGCTGGAACGTGTGGGCTTGCAGCCGGAGCACGCCTGGCGGTATCCGCATGAGTTTTCCGGCGGTCAGCGTCAGCGCATCTGCATTGCCCGCGCGCTGGCGCTGGAGCCGAAAGTGGTGATTGCCGATGAATCGGTTTCGGCGCTCGATGTGTCGATTCGCGCGCAAATTATTAATCTTCTGCTTTCCTTACAGCGGGAGATGGGCATTGCGTTTCTGTTTATTTCACACGATATGGCGGTGGTGGAGCGCATCAGCCACCGCGTGGCGGTGATGTACCGTGGGCGAATTGTTGAAATTGGCCCCCGGCGCGCCGTCTTTGAAAACCCGCAGCACCCTTACACCCGCAAATTACTGGATGCCGTACCGGTAGCCGATCCCACGCATCGTCGGCCGCAGCGCGTGCTGCTCTCTGACGAACTGCCGGGCAATATTTATAAGCGGGGAGACGCGGTGGTGAGCGTTCCGTTGCAGCAGGTTTCGCCGGGGCATTTCGTGGCCCGCGAACCGACGGCAAATGCGCTCTTGCGAGAATAATAATGACAGGCAGGGTACTTCAGGAGAACAACATGACACAACGCGTATCAGGTAAATGGCTTCTGGCGCTGGGCGTGGCCTCCGCGCTGGCCACGTCCCCGGCGTTTGCCGCCAAAGATGTGGTGGTGGCGGTCGGCTCGAACTTCACCACGCTCGATCCGTATGACGCCAACGACACTCTGTCGCAGGCGGTAGCGAAGTCGTTCTATCAGGGGCTGTTTGGCCTTGATAAAGAGATGAAATTGCAGAACGTGCTGGCGGAAAGCTACACGGTGTCTGATGATGGGCTGACCTATACCCTCAAACTACGTGAAGGCGTGAAGTTTCAGGATGGCACCGATTTCAACGCCGAAGCGGTGAAAGCCAACCTCGACCGCGCCAGCAATCCGGAAAATCATCTCAAACGTTATAATCTGTATAAAAATATCGCCAAAACCGAGGCGGTGGATGCCAGTACCGTCAAAATCACCCTGAAACAGCCGTTCTCGGCGTTTATTAATATTCTTGCTCACCCGGCGACGGCGATGATCTCCCCGGCGGCGCTGAAAAAATACGGCGATGAAATTGGATTCCACCCGGTGGGAACCGGGCCGTATACGCTGGAAACCTGGAATCAGACCGATTTTGTGAAGGTGAAGAAGTTTGACGGTTACTGGCAAAAGGGGCTGCCGAAGCTTGATACCATCACCTGGCGACCCGTTGTCGATAACAACACTCGTGCGGCGATGCTGCAAACGGGGGAAGCGCAGTTTGCCTTCCCGATCCCTTACGAACAAGCCCCGTTACTGGAAAAGAATAGCAACCTGGAGTTGGTTGCCAGCCCGTCAATCATGCAGCGTTACATCAGCATGAACGTGACGCAAAAGCCGTTCGATAACCCAAAAGTACGTGAAGCCATTAACTACGCGATCAACCGGCAGGCGCTGGTGAAGGTGGCGTTCGCCGGTTATGCCACCCCTGCGACGGGTATCGTCCCGCCGTCGATTGCCTATGCGCAAAGTTACCCTGCGTGGAAGTACGATCCGGCGAAAGCGCGTGAACTGCTGAAAGAGGCGGGCTACCCGAACGGTTTCAGCACCACGCTATGGTCATCGCATAATCACAGCACCGCGCAGAAAGTGTTGCAGTTTACTCAGCAGCAACTGGCGCAGGTGGGCATTAAAGCGCAGGTGACGGCGATGGATGCCGGACAGCGTGCGGCGGAAGTTGAGGGCAAAGGGCAGAAAGAGAGCGGCGTGCGCATGTTCTATACCGGCTGGTCCGCCTCGACGGGTGAAGCGGACTGGGCGCTGTCGCCGCTGTTTGCCTCGCAGAACTGGCCGCCAACCCTGTTTAACACCGCGTTTTACAGTAACCCGCAGGTGGATAAAGACCTGACCGAGGCGCTGAAAACCACCGACACGAAACAGAAAGCCAGCCTCTATAAAGCGGCGCAGGATACGCTCTGGAAAGCGTCGCCGTGGGTGCCGCTGGTGGTTGAGAAACTGGTTTCCGCACACAGTAAAAAACTGACTGGCTTCTATATCATGCCGGATACCGGTTTTAGCTTCGACGAGGCGGATCTGAAGTAAGGTTCTGCCCCCTGCCGGGGGCTGAACACAAGGAGAGTCATGCTCAACTATGTTATTAAACGCCTGCTGGGGCTTATCCCGACGCTGCTGATTGTGGCGGTGCTGGTGTTTCTGTTTGTTCATATGCTGCCGGGCGACCCGGCGCGCCTGATTGCCGGGCCGGAGGCCGATGCTGAGGTTATCGCGCTGGTGCGCCAGCAACTGGGGCTCGATCAGCCGCTATACGTGCAGTTCTGGCACTATATTACCAACGCGATTCAGGGCGATTTCGGCCTGTCGATGGTTTCGCGTCGCCCGGTGTCAGAAGAGATCGCCAGCCGTTTTATGCCCACACTGTGGCTGACGCTTGCCAGCATGGTCTGGGCGGTAATTTTCGGTATGGCGATGGGGATTGTCGCCGCCGTCTGGCGTAACCGCTGGCCCGACCGCCTTGGCATGGCGATTGCCGTCACCGGCATCTCGTTCCCGGCTTTCGCACTGGGCATGCTGCTGATGCAGGTTTTTTCCGTCGAGCTTGGCTGGCTGCCCACGGTGGGCGCGGATAGCTGGAAGCACTACATTTTACCATCGCTGACGCTGGGCGCGGCGGTGGCCGCCGTCATGGCGCGTTTCACCCGCGCATCGTTTGTTGATGTGCTTAACGAAGACTATATGCGCACCGCACGGGCGAAAGGCGTCAGCGAGCGACTGGTGGTGCTCAAGCACGGCCTGCGCAACGCGATGATCCCGGTCGTCACCATGATGGGCTTACAGTTTGGCTTTCTGCTGGGCGGGTCGATTGTGGTGGAGAAAGTGTTCAACTGGCCGGGGCTGGGGCGGCTACTGGTCGATTCGGTGGAGATGCGCGATTATCCGGTGATTCAGGCGGAAGTGTTGCTTTTTTCGCTGGAGTTTATTCTTATCAACTTAGTGGTGGATGTGCTCTACGCCGCCATTAACCCGGCTATCAGGTATAAATAAGTGCGACTACTTAACTGGCGACGCCAGGCCGCTCTCAATGCGATGCCGACGATTCACAGTACGCAACCGCGCACGCCATGGCGCGAGTTCTGGCGTCGATTCCGTCATCAGCCAGTGGCGATGGCGGCAGGGATATTTATTCTGCTGCTGATTGCGGTCGCGCTGGTCGCACCGTGGATTGCGCCATTCGATGCTGAAAACTATTTCGACTATGACAGGCTCAATGAGGGTCCGTCATTAATACATTGGTTTGGCGTCGATTCGCTGGGGCGCGACATCTTCAGCCGCGTGCTGGTGGGGGCGCAAATCTCGCTGGCGGCAGGCGTCTTTGCCGTACTGATTGGGGCGGCGATCGGCACGGTGCTTGGGCTGTTGGCGGGATACTACGAAGGCTGGTGGGATCGCATCATTATGCGCATCTGCGATGTGCTGTTCGCCTTTCCGGGGATCTTGCTGGCGATTGCCGTGGTGGCGGTGATGGGGAGCGGCATGACCAACGTGATTATCGCGGTCGCGATTTTCTCGGTGCCCGCCTTCGCGCGCCTGGTGCGCGGTAATACGCTGGTGCTCAAGCAGCAAACCTTTATTGAATCGGCGCGCAGCATTGGCGCGAACGATCTCACGATTATTTTCCATCATATTTTGCCGGGAACGGTGTCGTCGATAGTGGTCTATTTCACCATGCGAATCGGGGTGTCAATTATCTCGGCGGCGAGTCTCTCTTTCCTCGGGCTGGGCGCACAACCGCCGACACCGGAGTGGGGCGCCATGCTCAACGAAGCGCGCGCGGATATGGTGATGTCGCCGCACGTCGCGCTCTTTCCTGCAATTGCGATATTCCTGACGGTGCTGGCGTTTAACCTGCTGGGTGACGGGCTGCGTGATGCGCTTGATCCGAAAATTAAAGGCTAGAAGTCTGTTGGCGTGTTTTATCGTTAATTAAAACACGCCAACAGTATGAAACTATATTCTAACTAGATAATGTCCTTAGGGGATAATTTTAGAAATTAAATTATTCTGATGCATATATTTACTTGAGGTTAGTTATTTATTTGCATATATCTGGATTGATCTAAATTAATGTTTGTGAGGATGGTGTTGTAATTCGCATTTTTTGCTAAAGCAATAAGTGCATATAAATGTTTATAAAAACCAAATTGTATGTATCTATATTTTATTGTTACAGAATATAGAGCATTATTTGTCTAATTTTGAGCACATTTCGCAAATATTTCCTCGTCTCGCTAAGCCACCATTATATCAAGACTAAGTATTATCTGAATTTTGATGTCGCTAAGCGGCTTTTACGTTGAAAAAAGGAAGTACAAAATGAAACGTTCAACACTCGCTCTATTCATTTCCTGCGCAATGTTTTCCACGGCGAGCTTTGCTACGCCGGTTCAATTAGCTTCGGTAAAAAATCTCTCTACCGACACTGAAGTCAATGGTTTCCAGAGCTCTTTGTTTTATAGCGATACTGGCACGGTGAACGGTTTTGATCTGCCTATTCTCGGCTATACGGAAATGGACCAGGTAAACGGTTTCCAGCTTGGTGCCGCGGCGGGTTCTCATGTGCGTAACGGCGTCAACGGGGCGGCGATTGGCTTATTCAACTGGCACGGTGGTGAAGACAACGGTCTGAACATCAGCCTGGCAAACCAGGTTGGCGTAATGAACGGTGCAAGCGTCGGTATTTACAGTGCCGCTGACGAACTTAACGGCCTGAATATCGGTGCAGCTAACGCCGTCGGTAACCTGAACGGCACTGGTGATATTAACGGTATGAACGTTGCGGGCCTGGGTAACTATAATAAAGGCCGGATGTACGGCCTGAATGTTGCCGGTCTGGGTAACTATACCGAAGGTACTATGCGCGGCATGAACGTTGCTGGTATTGGTAACTATATTGGCGGTGACATGAAAGGTTTCAACGTCAGCCCGTTCAGCTGGGTTGAAAAAGATATTACCGGCGCCAACGTTACCCTTGCTAACCATAGCCGGAATGTCGAGGGCCTGAACGTTGGTGGTATCGCGAACTGGAGCGAAGGCGATATTAAAGGTATGAACGTGGCCGTCGTGAACGTTTCCGAAAATATGACCGGCCTGAACGTTGCGCCATTTAACAAATCAAAAGAGACGGTCGGTGCGAATATTTCCGCCTTCAACTGGTCTGAAAACACCACCGGTTTTAATATGGCGGCGTTTAACCGCACTAACGATATGACCGGTTTCAACCTGGGTGCTTTCAACGTAGCGAATAATGTCACCGGTATGAATCTGGGCGCGGTGAACTTCAACGGCGGGAATGTTGAGGGTCTGAACATGGGGGCGGTGAACGTAACGTCTGAAAATGTTACCGGTTCAAACATTGGGGCCATCAACGTGACGTCTGGCAGCAGCTCCAGCGACTTTGGTGCCTTCAACTATGCCGATACCACCAACTTCCAGTTTGGCCTGATTAACGCCACTAAACACCTGGAAGGTTTGCAGATTGGTGTGATCAACGTTGCGATGAACGCCACGGTGCCGGTGTTACCACTGGTTAACTTCCACCGCTCATTCTGATTCGGTGCCTGAGTGCCTGATGCGCTTCGCTTATCAGGCCTACAAGGTTTAGCAAAATTTTATAGGCCGGATAAGGCGTTTACGCCGCATCCGGCAGGAAAGCCCGAGAGGGCTTTCTTTTACTGCAGAATTACCACATCAAATCATCCGGCACTTTAAAATCAGCGTACGGATCGTCTTCATCCTGCTCTTCCTGACTCAATGCGCTGTTTAATACAATGCTGTCCGCATCACGCTGGGCAATTTTATCTGCCACACTCGCCGGGATAATCGCGTATTGCGCATCGCCATTCGCATCGATCAGCAAACGGGCGATCGCGAGACGACCATTTATCAGCTGGGTCTGCGTCACTTTATCGACAACGACTTTCTTGATGAGGTTATTGTCGGTAAAGTTAAAATCGATATTGCCTTTGCTGATGGTGATGCGGTTCATTTCAATCAACTGTTTAACCTGCGCCTTCAGCTCTTTTGATAAAACGGCCTGTTTTTGCTGCTCGCTCAGTTGCTTATCGCGCTCAAGCTGCGCTTTTTTGTTTTCCTCGACCGCTTCGCGCGCCTCACGCGCCTGCACGCGTGATTTCTTTGCCGTTCTCTGGACTTTGGCCATTTTTTTGCTGGTCACTAAGCCCGCTTTGAGCATCTGCTCTTGTAAGGTAAGTTTTGTCATCTTGCTTGTCAGTCCGTTAAGAGGGTCAGGGTGAAAACGTCAGGCTTACACCTTAAGCATTTTCACCGTGGCATCGATATCAATTTCGTCTTCCGAGAAGATGTGCGTGGTTCCCTGGAAGGTGGTGATAGCCAGTTTTTTCAGCGTGCGTGTTTCACCGGGTTTGGCCTCATTTTTGGGCCGAATGCTGTTCATCAGCACGCCAACAGAAAGCACTGCGTTCTCTTTGTCGATACGCGTATCGGCAGGCACATCTTCGCTGAACACCACGTAAGACTTAATCGAGGTAAGCTTCAGGCGCTCGCCCGCAATGTAGATATATTTGCTTTCCGGCAGCACTTTGACCGCATACGCCGAGAGCCCTTTGTTGTTGGTGGTGGGCTCAAAGGTTACGGCTGCATCTTTCTTGATAAGATCAGGATTGGCGACCTTGATCACATGAAAATAGCGATTGTCGCCGTTCTCATCTTTGATAAATCCAAAACCTTTATCTTTAAACCACGTTGTGATTGTTCCGTTCATCGCCATTACCGCCTGATTGTTTATCTACTCAGTTTTTGCAGCGCGCAGTTTAATGCACAATGCCTGCGCAGACCATGCCTTTGACTTAAGTTTGGGTGAGAAAGTGTGGGTTTGCGAGGGCTGGGGGGCGAAAGCGTAACGTGCGCAATTCCGCCCTGACCACGGTTATGCGCGTTCTTTCGCCCAGGGCCTGGCTACATTCAGACGACGATAAACGGAAGGGGTGATCCCGACGCGTTTTACGAACGCCCTGCGTAGCACATCACCGCTGGAATAACCGCACTGGCTCGCGATCGCCTTTAGAGGCAACGCATCTTTTTCCAACAGCATTTTTGCTTTATCTATGCGGCAGGCTTCCAACCATTCGCCAGCCGCCATCTGCATTTCCTGCTGAAATAGCCGCCCAAGATGGCGAATGCTTAGGCCAATATGATCAGACATCTCTTTCAGGCTTAATACGGTGTCGAGATTCGCGAGTGCCCAGCGCTGTAAATCCTGAAAGGCGCTCCGGGCTGAAGGTGAAATCTCGCTATGGCGGATAAAATGCCCCTGGTTAACCGGTCGGCGGAAAAACATCACCAGATTGCATGCCACCTCCTGAGCCACCTCGCTTCCCAGATCCTCTTCTATCAGGCGTAACGCTAAATCCATGCCTGATGTGACCCCCGCTGCCGTTCTTACCGGGCCGTCACAGACATACAGTGCATCAATATCCATCTCCGTTTGTGGAAATGCGTTGGCAAAACGGGCGGCAATTGCCCAGTGTGTGGTGACTTTACGTTGGGCCAGTAACCCGGTTTGCGCCAGTAAAAATGCGCCAGTACAGATAGAACCATAGCGATCGCTTTTTTCACAAAGCGCGTGAATATGACTCTTTTGTTGTTCCGTTAACGCCTGCTGCCAGACCTGCGGCGCGCCTGCTATTAAGAAGGTATTCGGGCTGAGCGTTTCGGTTTGTTCAAGAAGAGCGTTTGCCAACAACGTGACACCTGATGAGGCATTGATCGTCAATGTATTAACAGCAACGATGATCGGTTCATAGACCTGCCGATGAAGAAGGCGATTGGCTTCGGCGAAGACATCTAATGGCCCGGAAACGTCCAGAAGTTGCACGCCGGGAACGGCAAGAATGGCGATAATGCGTTTCATGAAAGGTGGGTGTCCTGATTCAGCGTAATGTCTTAAATCGTCGTAACTGGATTATTTGAGACAAACAGAATGCCTTGTAAACTTCCTAACATCAACCCACTGGAGGTAAATATGACTTTTAATGTACAAGGTATTCGAATCCCTGACAGCAAACTGGCTCGCGAAGCGACTGAATTCGTTCGTGATACGGAAAACGACCTGCTGTTTCATCACTCCAGCCGAGTCTATTACTGGGGAGCTCTGGCGGGCCAAAGACGTGGGTTAAACGTAGACCCCGAGCTGCTCTATGTTGGTTGCATGTTCCACGACGTTGGCCTGACGCACGAACACTGTAGCTGTGATAAACGCTTTGAGGTGGATGGTGCGAATGCCGCGCGCGCTTTCCTTGAAGGTCACGGCGTTGATGCCCATGATGTCGACAAAGTCTGGACGGCAATCGCGCTTCATACCACGCCCGGTATTCCTGAATTTATGGCACCGGAGATCGCATTATTAACGGCTGGCGTTGAAATGGATGTTCTGGGTATTGAGTATGAAAAGGTGAGTGATGAGAGCCGTGAAGCGGTGGTACATCAGCATCCGCGAGTTGGGAATTTTAAAGAAAACATTATTGATGCGTTTTATCAGGGAATTAAAGACAGGCCTCAAACCACCTTTGGTAATGTTAAAGCTGATGTGATTTGCGATAAAGATCCCCAGTTTATTCGTGGGAATTTTTGTAGCGTGATTCGAAACTCGCTCTGGAAGGCGTAATAAGTGAATGAATAATTTTTTATTCTATGTTTGAGATTTATCCCCATTGAGGATATCAGTTACATTGATCGCTGATATCCTCTACTTTGGAAATTAAGCTGTTACAGTTTTGCAAATTTCATCGCGGATTTTTTCTTCAATATCGGTTACTGACGCTGCTTGTGAGTCAAAAATATTATCCTCGCAAGACCAGGCAGAAAACGCATCCGCGAGGCCTGAGTCGAATACTTTCTTTGCATTTTCCGCAAGCACAGCGATGACCAAATCATGGTGGTTTTTATCGACTTTTCGGGCGATGTTACCTGCTAATTTATCGTTATCGTATCTCTCATTGGTTTGGCGCCAGCTTTTGGTGGCTGAGGTAGTTTTTATCATCACCTCTGCCCGGTAGCCCGCCTCTTTGAGGCGCTTTAATGTTTGCATGGGGGTATCGGCATTACGGAAGGTGCCTTCAATGACGATATTAAATTTGTTTTCAATGGCTTTTTTGAGCACACGCTCAACCATTTCACCGGAAAACTGCGCCGTGTGGCTGACAAAGTCATCGCCATAGGTAGCATAAATTGCCTGGAAATCAGGATGGTGGAAGCGAAAATCATCACCATTAATAACCAACGCATTAAAGTCAGTCCTCACCAGTGCATGCTTAATGAGTAACGACTTTCCGGCACCTGGTTGCCCACCTAAAACAAAACCAACCGGTTGCGCCTGTGATGTGAGTACTCTCTTCGTCAGGCGACGCCATACCGACTCAAAAGGGTCATCATTTATATCGATATTATGATGAGTTGTGTTTGCACTATAATATTTTTCTCTTAAATATTTAAACCGAACAACCCCTTCGTTAAAATTAACCTCGTCGGCATCAGTTGAATAAAGATAATCCCGATAAGTAATACATTGGTTAATATCCTGACTTAAATTCAATGCTTCAGAATTATCTATATTTCCACAAGCTTCCGATAAAAATGCAATACACTGACTAGCGCCATTTAAAAGCGCATCTTTTTCCATTAACGTTGCCATTTACGACTCCTGTAAAGAACATCTTTCCTGAAAAAATACTACTTGTTATGCTCCTCAAACCACATCTCAGCCTCATATCTTGCGCCACCGTGCTCGTCTGTGAGCATTTCCCGGAATATTTCATGCAGTTCCGGTAAATCGTAACCGTTGCCATTAATCGCACAGCCCGCCCAACTGCGGACTTCGCCATGGTTATCGCGAAGTAATCTGATAAGAAGGGGCATGATGCTGTCATCAGCATGGTAAATAAGTGCGCATGCGACGGCATGACGGACGGTGACAAAAGGAGAATCGATAGCCTGAGTACAGCGATGTTTGAGCGTCGCCCAAAGCGCTTTATCCGCAGAATGATTTGAAAATAATTGCCCCATCGCAATAATGGCGCTGGCGCGCACGATGGCGGTGATATCATTGACCGCGCAGGAATCAAGGAAGGCCATAATATCGGAGACGTTACTTTTCGCGGTTTTTATTTGCCCAAGAATAAAACAGGCAACTTCACGAGTACGGTAGTTTTTATCATGGCAGCGCTGTTTCGCCTGGGCCAGAATCGGGTCGGAACCCATGAGTTGTAGACGTCTCGCGGCAGCATAGCGCAGCGAATGGTCTTTATTTTCTAACAGAGGGTAGAGCTCATCTTCACTGAGCTGCTGGCAATAAAGCCAGGTCTTAAGCTCTTTGGCGTCCTGGCGGCGCTGATATTCCGTTCTCATAGTGACTCATCCTGAGTACACGCCGCACAGGGTGCGGTGCGAGGTCTTAAACCCGGCTACCCCACAGGTCGTACTCGTCGGCGTTATCCACTTTCACGCGGATAATGTCGCCCGGCTTGACGTTGGTTTCGCCATTCAGATACACCGCGCCGTCGATTTCCGGGGCGTCGGCCATGCTGCGGCCAATCGCGCCTTCTTCATCCACTTCGTCGATGATGACCATCACTTCACGGCCGACTTTCTCCTGCAATCGCTCGGCGGAGATCTGCTGTTGCAGCTGCATGAAGCGGTTCCAGCGATCTTCTTTCACGTCGTCAGGTACCTGATCCGGCAGATCGTTGGCGCTGGCGCCTTCAACCGGGCTGTACTGGAAACATCCGACGCGATCGAGACGCGCTTCTTTCAGGAAATCGAGCAGCATCTGGAAATCTTCTTCCGTTTCGCCCGGGAAGCCGACAATAAAGGTCGATCGCAGGGTCAAGTCAGGGCAGATTTCACGCCACTGTTTGATGCGCGCCAGCTGACGGTCAACGGAGCCAGGGCGTTTCATCAGTTTCAGAATACGCGGGCTGGCATGCTGCATCGGGATGTCGAGATACGGCAGAATTTTGCCTTCCGCCATCAGCGGAATTACGTCATCGACATGCGGATACGGATAGACGTAGTGCAGACGCACCCAGACGCCCAGTTTTGCCAGCTCTTCACACAGGCTAACCATGCTGGTTTTGACCGGGGAACCGTTATGGAAACCGGTGCGGTGTTTCACATCGACGCCGTAAGCGGAGGTATCCTGAGAGATAACCAGCAGCTCTTTTACGCCTGCGTCGGCCAGACGTTTCGCTTCAGAGAGCACATCGCCAATCGGGCGGCTGTCGAGGTCGCCACGCATGGACGGAATGATGCAGAAGGTGCAGCGGTGGTTACAGCCTTCGGAGATTTTTAAATAGGCGTAATGACGCGGCGTCAGCTTCACACCCTGTTCCGGCACCAGGCTGGTAAACGGGTTGTGCTGCGGCTTCGGCGCATAGTGATGGACGTGCTCCAGCACCTGCTCGTAGCTGTGCGGGCCGGTAATCTCCAGCACTTTAGGATGCACTTCGCGAATTTGATCTTCTTTGGCACCCAGGCAGCCGGTGACGATCACCTTGCCGTTTTCTTTTAAGGCTTCGCCAATCGCTTCCAGGGATTCCTGGACGGCGCTGTCGATAAAACCGCAGGTGTTGACGATAACCATATCGGCATCATCGTAGCTCGGGACCACGTCGTAACCTTCAGTACGCAGCTCCGTTAAAATACGTTCGGAGTCCACCAGGTTTTTCGGGCAGCCCAACGATACAAAACCAATTTTGCTCATTTTATATACTATTCATTGCTCGGAATCGGGAGATTATACATACGGCGCGCCATGACAGCCAGATACGTCAATCACCATTTTTCAGGCCCGGAGTGGAAGATGACCGGCAGTGTAGAAAAAGTGTTTCCGGCGCGTTTCAGTTGTTGAATTATTGACCTTACGCATCGTTCTGTACGAAAAATGACCTTATAATAAATGTGCCAAATGGATGAGGAGGGAGGAAATCACATGAGTGGAATGACGCTGAAACGCAACATGATGAATAAAATCATCAATGCGCGCATCGATCTCGACGCTTACCTGCAACTCAGAAAAGCGAAGGGATACATGTCGATCAGCGATAACGAGCATCTGCGTACTAACTTGTTTGATTTATGTGGTGAATTGCGTAGCAAAGCACCACAGCTGATACAGTCCGCAACGCCGAAAGAAAGGGATGCTTTGCGGCAGGCAGGCGAAGCAATCGCTTCTGCGGCTGTGTGTTTGATGACCGGGCACCATGACTGCCCGACCTCCATCGCCGTTAACGTGGAATCGCTCGAACGCTGTCTGACGACGTTGAGTGAAAGCATTTATAGTATGAATGCCCACATCGACCCTCTGCACGCCTGACCTCAGGGGGAGTTAGCTCCCCCTGTTAAAGGTTTTGTAAAATCACCCGCGTAATCAATGACGTTGTCTAACCTTAAGCCAATCATTGGCGGCTACCGGGATAGGCTATGCGTCGTACTCTTCTTACTTTGACCTTAAGTTCTCTGCTGTATGTCGCTTCCGCTCAATCGGCGGAGGTTAATGTTCAGGTGTTGCAGGATAAGCTTGAGCACCCCTGGTCGCTGGCTTTTCTGCCGGATGGTCACGGCATGCTGATTACGCTTCGTGGCGGCGAACTGCGTCACTGGCAGCAAGGAAAAGGGCTCTCAGCACCCATTTCGGGCGTGCCGAAGGTATGGGCAAACGGGCAGGGCGGGCTGCTGGATGTCGCGTTGGCCCCGGATTTTGCCCAGTCGCGCCGCGTGTGGCTGAGCTTTGCGGAAGCGGGTGACGATGGCAAAGCCGGAACGGCAGTCGGTTACGGAAAATTAAGTGCCGATAACCAAACCCTGAGTGATTTCAGCGTGGTGTTCCGACAGATGCCGAAGCTCTCTACCGGTAATCATTTTGGCGGCAGGCTGGTGTTTGATGGCAAAGGTCATCTCTATATTGGCCTCGGTGAAAACAATCAACGCAGCACCGCGCAGGATCTCGATAAACTTCAGGGCAAAGTCGTGCGCCTGACTGAGGAAGGGAAGATACCGGGCGATAACCCGTGGGTGAATAAATCAGGTGTGCGTCCGGAAATCTGGTCTTACGGTATTCGTAACCCGCAGGGGATGGCGATGAATCCGTGGAGCGAGACATTGTGGCTAAATGAGCACGGCCCGCGCGGCGGTGATGAAATCAACATTCCGCAAGCAGGCAAAAACTATGGCTGGCCGCTGGCGACGCACGGCATTAACTACAGTGGGCTGCCAATCCCCGAAGCCAAAGGGGAAACAGCGTCTGGCACTGAGCCGCCGCTTTACGTGTGGAAAAAATCACCGGCGTTGAGCGGTATGGCGTTTTACGATGCGAAGACGTTCCCACAGTGGCAGCACAAACTGTTTATCGGCGCGTTGAAGGATGAATCGGTGATTGTGATGCAGGTGGATGGCGATAAAGTGACGGAAGAGACGCGCATTCTCGGCGATCGAAAACAGCGCATCCGCGATGTACGCGTCGGACCCGACGGTTATCTTTATGTCTTAACCGATGAGTCCGACGGCGAGTTACTGAAAATCAGCCCTAAAAATTAACGCATAATGCGACGTAAAATACGGTTCGCCTGCTCTTCGAAGGTGGTTGCAGCTTCGTCGATGGAGGCTTTACCGTGGTCGATGCTTTCTCTGGCGGCGGTGAACAGTGCGCCAAATTGCGGATCTTCCAGATACGGCATGGCTGTCGATTTGTTTGGCATTGACTTCGACTGAATCAGCCCGGCAATCACCGGGTCTTCATCTTTCAGGATGCCAGCATCGCGGAGGATTTTTTCTCCGTCATGGCTCAGCGGTGCGCCGCGTTCAAGTCCGACCGGGAGAACACCTTCAGGTTCACTCATCAGGAAGTGCAACAGTAGAGCCGCTTCCTGCGGATGTTTGGTGTTGCGGCTGATGGAGTACATCAGCGCGGTTTTACTAAACTGCCCGGCATCTTTTGCGTCTTTATGCATCGGATAGGGGCCCATCACCAGGTCTGAAGGGTTTTTCAGGTTCTGCGATTCTGCGGTGTACAATACGTTCCAGTTATAAACGCCGCCCCATTCGCCGTTGATCCACGGCTTCATTTCGTAATTCACGCCTTTACCAAACGAGGCCATAGCTTTGCTGTCCGGGATAACGTGGTTATCCGCCAGCTTGCGGTAGAAGGTTAACGCCTCGACCAGTTCCTCATGTGACCAGGCGATCTTCTTCGTTTTCTCGTCGATCATCTCTTTCTGGTTCTTCTGGTACATATAAGAACGCAGCATCAGCAAAGCATCCTGCTCGGAGAGGATCAGCGGATAATAGTTATCGCCCAGTTTCTGTTTAAATACCGGGCCAGTCGCCAGCAATTCATCCCAGGTTTTTGGAAACTCGACGCCCGCTTTTTTCCATGTAGCGGCGTTGTAGAAGAACAACATGACGTTGGACGAAATAGGAATAGCGTTGATTTTGCCATTTACGGTGGTCGTTGCCAGCGCTTCAGGCGGGTATTGATCCAGACCCAGCGGTTGACTCAGTTTGTTGAGATCGTAAAAACCATCGCCTTTTTTCGACAGCAGCGTCAGCCAGTTCCAGTTGGTCTGGATAACATCGGCTTCGGTGTTGCTGTTCATCTGCGTGGTCAGGCGAGGATAAAAACCGTCCCAGCCGGTATATTCGGCTTTCACCTTAATGTTCGGATATTTCGCCTGGAAAGCTTCCAGCGCTTTCATGGTCGCCTGGTTACGGGCTTTACCGCCCCACCAGGCAAAACGCAGTTCGACCTGATCGGCGCTGTGCGCAAGGATTGGCATCGCGCTGAACGCGCAGCAGGCCAACATCAATAGTACTGATTTTTTCATTGAAGAATTCCTCCGTGTAAAAGATCAGCGGCTCTCTCTGCGCTGTTGATGGTAGGCAGATAACGCTTTTACCAGCGTCATTTCCTGTTGGCACCACGGTTTACCGTCGGCGTGAAGCACATCGTGGAACCACAGCGACTGCGGATCTGGATGCGTTTTTTGCACGCCCGGCCAGGGGATCCAGGTTTGGGTTTTTCCGGCGACCAGCCCCCAGTGGTAGCAGCCCGTTTCGAAGGCGCTGAACAGTGGAAGTTGTTCACTGAAGTTGCAATCGACATGGCGGGCAAGCCATTCGGTGCACAGTACCGGACGGTTGCGCTGGGCCAGTTTTGCCAGAATGTCCAGTTGACGGGCGGCGGTATTGTAGTTGTGGTAGCTGACGATATCAGACAGCGCCAGCGCGGTGGCATCAATGGGATGTTCAAACGTGTCGTATTCATCGTGATCCACATGCCATGCGCCAACGGTCAGCGGCTGGCTCGGGCGGATGTCATGCGCCCAACTGAATACGGAGACCATGAGTGTTAACGCGAACTCTTCCAGCGCTTCATCTACTTCGCCAGATTCGCCGGGGCCGCTAAATACGCCTCGGTTGCCGGGTTCATTGTAGAGATCCCAGATAGCCACGCGGTCATCATTTTTAAAGCGGGTTAAGATGTCGCGCACATAGGCTTCGACACGTGGCCAGAGGCTTGGGCTCATCACGATAGCGCGCCCCGGGCTGGCTGCCGCCTGACTGTTATGCAGGTTCGGTACTGGCTCTTTTTGCGGGCCAAGATAGGGTTCGTCGCCGGAGAAACCACAATCATCCATCAGGGTCAGCATCACCTGGATTTTATGTTTTGCGGCAAGTGTCAGAAAGGTGTCGATACGCGACAAAAGGCCATCGCGGTCGTCTTCCCAGACAATGAACGGCAGGTTGGTACGCAGGGCGTTGTAGCCATAATTGTGCGCCCACTCCAGCTCCTGATCGATAGTGTGGGCGTCGAAGGTATCGGCCTGCCACATTTCCGTCCAGTTCACCGCCGTGCGCGGTAAATAGTTAAATCCACAGGCCCATCCATGACTCTTGTACCACTCCTGCGCCTGTGACTTACTCCACTGAGATTGCATGAGTCTTCTCCATTGATAATAATATTAGCTAATATTTATTACTCACGTGGCGCACGCAATAAAATTCCTGGCATTTTGCCGTTTTGTTCACAAAAAAGTCGTAGATGTTTTGTGCTATAGTCGGCAGCGATAAGGAGCCGAAATGCAAAAGAAAAATAAGATAACCATGAGCGATATTGCCAGAGAAGCGGGGGTGTCACAGGCCACCGTATCGCTGGTGCTGAACAATAGTCGGGCGGTGCGTTTGAGCGACGATACGCGAGAGCGTGTTTTCATTGCGGCGCAAAAGCTGGGCTATAAGAAAATCGCCGTGGCGCACCGCCAGGAAGGGCAGGAAGAGATTGCATTACTGTTGTGCGGAATGGACGGTTACGATCCCTTTATTGATGCGCTGAGTGAGGCCAGCGGTACGGCCTGGCAGCGGGATACGTTGCTGACAGTATATGACTATGGCGATGATTTTGAGATGGCCCGGCAAATCATCCAACAGCTGGCGGGGCGTAAATGCGCGGGCGTGATTCTGGCGAGCCCAACGACACGAGCGTTCGATTTTTCTCCGTTTGAGCCGCTGCTTAATGTCCCGGTGGTATTACTGAATCAGTACGACCCTGCGCGGCCACTGCTGCCTACCTTTTTGCCAGACGACCGCGCGAATGCTTGCCAGATAGTAAATCATCTGCTGGAGCAAGGCGTGACGCGTATCGCACACATTACCGGGGATGAATGGATGGACGCCAGCGTCCTGCGCCTGGAAGGCTATCGACAGACGCTTGAGCAGGCGGGGATTGCCATTGATGACGCGTTAATCAAGCCGACAGACTGGTCTTTGAATGCCACCTTCAACGCCACGCTGGAATTAATGAAATTACCGCAGCCACCGCAGGCTATTTTCTGCGCCAGCGACTGGATGACGCTCGGCTGCTACCAGGCGCTGGCGACGCTGAATATTAAGGTGCCGGATGACATTCTGGTGTGCGGCTACGACGATCAGCGGATTGCGCATCAGCTTACGCCGAGACTCACCAGCGTACAGTTAGCTTACAGCGAACTGGGCCGAATGGCGGTAGCTTACTTATGCGACGGTGATGATGTTGCCACGCACGTCCGGCTGGTGGGGAAATTACAGGTACGCGGCAGCAGCCAGCGTACCTGAGGGGCATCAGGTGACGGGGATCATCACCACATTCTGGAAGGCCGGGCGATCTGCAAGCTGCTGATACCAGCGTGTCAGATTCGGATACGGCTGCCAGGTTTTTACCGTTTCCAGCAGGTTGTAAACGAACGGTGCAACAGCGATATCGCCGGGGCCAAAGTCGTCACCGGATAACCAGCGATGCTTCGCCAGTTCGGCGTCAAGCATCGCCAGCAACGGTTCACACTGGGTGATGGCTTTTTCAATCGCCGCGTGATCGCGTTTTTCCGGCGGCGTTCTGACCAGCCCCATCAGAATCAGGCGGTGGCTGGGGGAGAGCGTATCATTGGCCCAGTCCATCCACTTCTCGCCCTGTGCGCGCGTTGCCGGTGAATCCTGCCACAGGCGTCCCTGGCCATACTGGGCTACCAGATAACGCACGATAGTATTTGACTCCCACAGCACAATACCCGCCTCGTCATCTTTCAACAGCGGCACCAGACCATTGGGATTGAGCGCCAGGAATTCGGCATCGTGGTTCAAACCAAATTCCATGCCCGCCATAATCTGCTGATAAGGTAATTCCAGTTCCTCCAGCGTCCAGCGGACCTTTTTCACGTTCGTTGAGTTATTGCGTCCCCACAGCGTAATCATAATCACCCCAGTGTTTCGTATCAGTACGTATCAGCATGGTGATTCAATCCTGAGCATTAGGCAATCTCGATCAAAAAATTGTTCAGGATTTTCGCACATCACGGGGATCTTGCGTAAACTTAACAAACTTTACCAACTCACTGTTTCATTGAGAGAGTTTATACGTTATTACTCACCGCCTGGTGCAGCACGGTTACGGTAGTGGCGTGTTTTTTTGGAATGGATACTTGGGTGGCTTTTATGACGCGTGATGCTTTTTCCCTTCGAGGCCTGGTGACGGGCTCTGCTCTTTTACTTCTTGTCGCACCTGCTGTGCAGGCGGCGGAACAACTTCCTGATGCGCCGTCGATTGACGCACGTGCGTGGATCCTGATGGATTACTCCAGCGGTAAAGTGTTAACCGAAGGGAATGCGGACGAAAAACTGGACCCGGCCAGCCTGACCAAAATCATGACCAGCTACGTGGTGGGCCAGGCGCTGAAAGCGGGGAAAATTAAGCCGACCGATATGGTCACCATCGGAAAAGATGCATGGGCGACAGGTAACCCGGCACTGCGTGGCTCTTCCGTCATGTTCCTGAAGCCAGGCGAACAGGTTTCCGTTGAGAACCTGAATAAAGGTGTGATTATCCAGTCCGGTAACGACGCCAGTATCGCCATTGCGGATTATGTCGCAGGCAGCCAGGACTCCTTCGTGAGCCTGATGAATGGCTATGCACAGAAAATTGGCCTCACCAATACCACCTTCAAAACCGTCCACGGCCTCGATGCGCCGGGGCAGTTCAGTACTGCGCGCGACATGGCCTTGTTGACCAAAGCCATGATCCACGATGTGCCGGAAGAGTACGCGATTCACAAAGAGAAAGAGTTCACCTTTAACAACATTCGCCAGCCAAACCGTAACCGTCTGTTGTGGAGCTCCAGCCTGAACGTCGATGGCGTGAAAACGGGCACCACCGCAGGGGCGGGCTATAACCTGGTGGCGTCTGCCAGTCAGGGCGAAATGCGTCTGATTTCCGTGGTACTCGGCACCAAAACGGACCGTATCCGCTTTGGCGAATCAGAAAAACTGTTGACCTGGGGCTTCCGCTTCTTCGAAACCGTGACGCCGATTAAACCGGACGCCACCTTCGTGACGCAGCGCGTCTGGTTCGGCGATACCAGCGAAGCGAAGCTGGGCGCAGGCGAAGCGGGCTCGATTACCATACCGAAAGGGCAACTGAAAAACCTGAAGGCCAGCTATTCACTGACACAACCGCAGCTCACCGCGCCGCTCAAGAAAGGCCAGGTTGTCGGGACTATCGACTTTAAACTGAATGATAAAACTATTGAACAGCGTCCGCTGATCGTGATGGAAGCCGTGGAAGAGGGCGGGTTCATTAACCGGATGCTCGATTTCGTGCTGATGAAATTCCACGAATGGTTTGGTAGCTGGTTCTCTTAATTGACGATAACAGGCCGCGCCAGCTGGCGCGGTCAGTAAAGTAAGGATATCTGCGTTTTTTTCGCCAGCGCGACAATATCATCATCCGGGCGAATATCACTGGCAATTACATCAAACTTCTCCAGCGCGCCCATTCTTGCCGGGCGTACCTTACCAAATTTACTGTGATCCGCCACCAGCACGTGGTAGCGCGCCTGACGCATCGCCCAGTGTTTTACGGGTAACTCTTCAAGATTAAAGCAGGTTGCGCCCTGAATAATATCGATGCCCGCCGCCGAATAAAAGGCGATATCGGGGCAAAGATGGGCCAGCGTGTCGTGTTCGCTCAGCGGTTTAAAGATGGCGTTGCTGGCATGAAACTCGCCCCCGCAGAGGATAACTTTGCAGTTGGGTTTTTCCTGTAACGCCAGGAAGGTGTTCAGTGAATAGCAAACGCCGGTAAAGGGCAGCTCATTATCAATAGCGTCAATGATCCACGGTGTCGTCGTACCGCAGTCAAAAAAGGCCATCTGGTGTGCTTTCAACAACTGCGCAGCATGCTGAGCCGCACGCTTCTTTTCATCCACCAGGCGCGTTTTTTGATCGCTTAAGAGATAATGCGAGGCGCTACGCGGTTCGAGGACGATGTAGCCGCCGAGCAGCACCACAGGCCCGCTCTGGCTATTCAGGTCACGGCGAACCGTCATTTCTGAAACGCCCAACAGCGCTGCGGCTTCTTTAAGGTGCAGTTTATCGCTGCGTTTTAATGCCTGAATGAGTTGACCAATCCGCTCGTCGCGTCGTGTTTCCATGTTTCCTCTGCCGGGCCAGCTCCGGCAGGGCGCCGGAGTCAGCCTGTCATATTACCTGTGCCTGACGGCTTAGTCACGCACCCAACCCTTGCGAATGGGAAGGGAGAAAAGCATACGGTAGAGTGATTGCAGGCGTTGATAGACCTGAGAGCCAAAGCGATGCCAGAGCATTTGTGAGGTCAGGCAGCCAATCAGGCCGCTCAGGAAACCGCCGAGCATATCGATAGGCCAGTGCACGCCAAGATAAACCCGTGACCAGGCGATCGCGCAGGCAATAACCATTAATATCGCGCCGGACCACAAACGGTGCCAGAACAGGAATGCGAGGGCAAAGGTGAAAATCACCGTACCGTGATCGCTTGGGAAGGAATCGTCTGCGGCATGCGGCAGGAAGTTGTAGCCTACGCCATCAACAAAGGGTCGATCGTGCGGGAAAAGATGGCCCACAACCCATGAAAGCGTCAGGGCGACGACTATCGCCAGCGCGGTTTTAACCACCAGTTGACGCTGGGCGCAAACCTGTTGTTTCGGCCCCCAAAGCCAGAGCGCAGCCGCCAGGAAGGGAACGATAGAGATAAGGTCGCGGGCGATAAAGGTCGCCAGAGTGATTAACCACTGTGCCGAAGCGGGGGTGGCATTCAACAGCGCGAAGAGTTGGTGGTTCAGGATTTCCAGCATAATATCCAGACTTTTATGACAGATTAATGACCGATACCTTAAAAAGCTTAACC
The DNA here is from genome assembly GCF_008369545.1 of Pseudocitrobacter sp. 73. NCBI lineage: Bacteria > Pseudomonadati > Pseudomonadota > Gammaproteobacteria > Enterobacterales > Enterobacteriaceae > Pseudocitrobacter > Pseudocitrobacter sp. 73. Next base: position 64,414 of record NZ_VTZO01000001.1, read on the forward strand.
GCAGCGGTAAAGGGGGATTGTCTTAATTCCGCTCCCATGCACGCGTGCTAATCAGGTTAACTCGTTGAAATCAGCACACTATACCCATCCAAAGTTAAGTAAACCTTAAACGAGTAAATTTGTGCGGAATTATTACATCTGAGCGATAATTTACTATCGTCACTACGACCTGTGGATTAAACTTGCGCGTTTTTACACTGAGTTAGTTTTGGTAATGAGTAATCCCTCTCTTTCCGGCAAACGTCTGGGCCGTCAGGCGCTGCTTTTTCCGCTCTGTCTGGTGCTGTACGAATTCTCCACCTATATCGGCAACGATATGATTCAGCCGGGTATGCTGGCGGTGGTGGAACAATTCAACGCGGGCAACGAGTGGGTTCCCACCTCAATGACGGCTTATATGGCAGGCGGCATGTTTTTACAGTGGCTGCTGGGGCCGCTGTCGGACCGTATTGGCCGCCGCCCGGTGATGTTGACCGGCGTGGTATGGTTTATTGTCACTTGCCTGGCGACGCTGTTGGTACACAATATCGAACAGTTTATTTTCCTGCGTTTTCTGCAAGGGGTCAGCCTGTGCTTTATCGGCGCGGTAGGCTATGCGGCAATTCAGGAATCTTTCGACGAAGCCACCTGCATTAAGATTACCGCGCTGATGGCAAACGTTGCGCTGATTGCGCCACTGCTTGGCCCGCTGGTCGGTGCGGCCTGGGTGCACGTTGCGCCGTGGGAAGGTATGTTTGTGCTGTTCGCCTTGCTCTCGGTTGTCGCTTTCGGCGGCTTGTTCCGCGCAATGCCGGAAACCGCAACGCGTATCGGCGAAAAACTATCGCTCGGTGAGTTAGGTCGTGATTACGCGCTGGTGCTCAAAAATGGGCGTTTCCTGGCGGGCGCGCTGGCAACGGGCTTTGTTAGCCTGCCGTTGCTGGCGTGGATTGCCCAATCACCAGTGATTATTATCAGCGGTGAGCAGGCCAGCAGCTATGAATATGGCCTGTTACAGGTGCCTATCTTCGGCGCGCTGATCGCCGGTAACCTGACGCTGGCGCGCCTGACCTCTCGCCGCTCCGTGCGTTCGCTGATTATCATGGGCGGTTGGCCGATTATGGCCGGTTTAGTGCTGGCGGCGGCAGCAACGGTTGTTTCATCCCACGCCTATTTGTGGATGACAGCGGGGTTGAGTGTTTACGCGTTTGGTATTGGCGTAGCGAATGCCGGCCTGGTGCGTCTGACGCTGTTTGCCAGCGAGATGAGTAAAGGCACCGTTTCGGCGGCAATGGGGATGTTGCAGATGCTGATTTTTACCGTCGGTATCGAAGTCAGCAAACACATGTACCTGCAAGGCGGGAACGGGCTGTTTAGCCTCTTCAACCTGGCGAACGGCGTGCTGTGGCTGGTGGCGGTTGTTTTCTTCCTGAAAGACAAATCGGTCGGCAGCAGCAACCAGCCGCAATAATGTTTAAGCCCGGCAAGCGCTGCCGGGCAGTCATTCAGGCGAACGGGGCTTCGCCGTTCAATGCTTTCTCAATAATGTCCAGCACACCCTCTTCGTTATTATGCGGTGCGCGATACTTCGCCACTGACTTCACCACGTCCGACGCATTCGCCATCGCAAAACCGTAACCCGCCTGTTGCAGCATTTCGATATCGTTGCCGCTGTCGCCAAAGGCCAGAACCTCGCTGTCGTCAATGCCCCAACGGGCCTGCAGCAGACGCAGGCCGTTCGCTTTATGAACGCCAGGGACGATAAGATCGATACTGCCATGGCCGGTCGTGACGGCGGTGAGCATATCGCCCACTTCTTCATGAATCAGTTTTTGCATCTCGGGCACCAGAGTATCCGGGACATTCAGACCAAACTTCAGGAAAGTATCTTCAATATTGTCGAAGTTATCGACTTCTTCCAGACGATGATAGTAGCGGATGGCGATATCCTTGAATGCCTGATCGTAGCGTTTTAGCGTGTAAGCGCTCTGTTTTCCGCAGGCAATGATCTCCAGTTCGGTACGGGTTTGCAGATAGCGCACCACGTCCAGGAAATGCTGCTCTGGAATACTGCAGTTGAAAATATCTTCACCGGCATCCACTACCCAGCCGCCGTTTTCGGCAACAAACGCGATTTCATCAACAATCTCCGGGAAGAAGGAGATGAGCTGATAGTACTGGTTGCCGCTGGCGACCGCGAAGCGGATACCTTGCTGTTTCATACGCTGATACTGAGCCAGGAAACGCTCGCGATTATAGGTTTTTGCATCGCTGAGAAAGGTGCCATCCATGTCGACTGCAATCAGTTTGATACTCATCCATTACTCTCCATCACAACGTTGGGTTCAGGTTTAGCCACCGCACGCGCCACCAGCGCAGCGACCAGCACCAGCGCCAGCACAGCGAGCATGGCGCTGCGCAGACCATAATGTTCGCCGAGGAAGCCCAGCAGCGGCGGCCCGACAAGAAAAGCAAGATAACCGGTGGTGGCGACGACGCTCACGCGGGTCGGCGCATCCGGGCCGGTATCGCTGGCGGCGGAAATGGTTAACGGGAAGCCCAGCGACGCGCCCAGCCCCCATAAAATTACGGATACGCCGGCAACCCAGTCGATATCGACAAAGATAATCAGCGCGATACCCAGCGCGCCCATCAGCGCACTGGCACGAACCACCGTCACGCGGCTGTAGCGATCAATGAACCAACCGCCGGTAAAGCGGCCAAGGGTCATGCCCAGGGTGAATCCGGCATAAATTAACGCGCCGGATTTCGCGCTAAACCCGTGACCGTCAACCATCAGCAACGGCAACCAGTCATTGGCTGAACCTTCGGCAAATGCCATCGCCAGCACCACAACGCCTATCAGCATCAGTTGCATATCGCGCCAGAAGGGAACGCCTTTCTCACTATGCTGTGTGCCATCCGCGGCATTTTTGCCGGTACCTTCGGGAATCGCCCGAATGGCGATAGCGATAGGTGCGATGCCCACCAGCGCCGCCAGGGCAATGTGCCACATTGCGGGTAGACCAAACGCGGTTAACGCCATCCCCACGCCTGCGCCCACCAGGGTGCCGAAGCTGTAAAAACCGTGCATCATCGGCAGTACGGTTTTTTTCATCTCTTGTTCAACGGCAGCGCCTTCAACATTAATGGCCACTTCCGCCGCGCCAAAGCTGCCGCCAAACACTGCCAGCCCGGCGGCAAATATCCATGCTGAGCTGAACCAGAGTGCGATACTTAAAATCAGCATCCCGATAATGGCACAGGACATAGTCGTGCGAATCACCGTGCGCGTGCCAAAACGTTTCACCAGTGGAGCAGAGCAAAGAATACCGCTCATTGAGCCCACCGACAGCCCGAACAGCACAATGCCCATCTCCGCCGTCGAGACCGATAAAATATCGCGGATAGCAGGCGTACGTGTCGCCCATGAGGCCATCAGTAAGCCCGGTAAAAAGAAGAACATAAACAGCGCATACATGCGCAACTGAAGGGTCTTGCGGGGCGTCACATTGTTATCCATTAGCGAAGTTGACGAAATGATGCGACAACACTAGCAAGGCTGTGTACATTTGTACATAAACAAACGAGGAGAAATATGGCCCGTCGACCCAACGATCCGCAGCGCCGGGAGCGCATCCTGGACGCCACGCTGGAAACCATCGCCGCCCACGGTATCAGCGCCGTCACGCACCGCAAAATCGCCAGTTGTGCCGATGTCCCGCTGGGTTCGATGACCTATTACTTTGACGGCATTGAAGCATTGCTGGTGGAGGCGTTCACGGTATTCACTGAAAGGATGTCTCAGGAGTATCGTGACTTTTTCTGTGGGGTTGAAAACCCAGCCGCCGCCTGTGATGCCATCACTCAGCTTATCTATAGCAGTGAAGTCACCACGCCGCGTAACATGACGCTGATGTATCAGTTGTATGCCTTTGCCAGCAATCGCCCGGCGTTAAAAGGCGTGATGCAAAACTGGATGCAGCGTAGCCAGCAAACGCTGGAGCAGTGGTTTGATCCGGCAACCGCCCGCGCGCTGGATGCGTTTATCGAAGGGATGACGCTACATTTTGTCACCGACCGCCAGCCGCTGACAAAGGCGCAGATACGGGAAACGGTGGGAAGGATTGCGGGAGAGGGGCCGTAGAAAACAAAAAACCCATCAACCTTGAACCAAATCTGGCGGGGTTGATGGGCTCCACAAAATGGGGACATCAAAGAAAAGCAGTGGCATAAGTTATGACTGACGCTTATGCGAAAAGTTCTCTGTATCCCTAAAAATTTTTCTAAACATTTAAGACTAAGAATTATCCTAGCCCAGGCCAAATGATGATAATCAGTGTACCGGCCAATGTTAACAACACGTTAGCAATTGCGTAGGTGCCTGCATAGCCCAGCGCTGGAATGTTGCTTCGTGCAGTGTCGCTAATGATTTCCATCGCCGGTGCGCAGGTACGTGCGCCCATGATAGCACCGAACAGCAGCGCGCGGTTCATGCGCAGAATGTACGCGCCGAACAGGAAGCTAATCACCACCGGCACCAGGCTGACAATCAACCCCGCGACCAGCATCTGGCCGCCGACCGCGCCGAGGCTATTGCCGATGCCGCTGCCTGCGCTTAAACCCACGCCCGCCATAAACACCATCAGGCCGAACTCTTTCACCATGTTCAGCGCACCCTGCGGGATGTAGCCGAAGGTCGGATGGTTCGCACGCAGGAAGCCGAGCATGATGCCGGCAAACAGCAGACCCGCCGCGTTACCGACGCCGAAACTAAAGTTGCTGAACTGGAAGGTGATCATGCCGATCATCAGGCCAACAATAAAGAAGGCGCAGAAGGCCAGCAGGTCAGTGACCTGACTGTGAATAGAGACGAAGCCAATGCGGTCGGCAACGGTTTTAACGCGTCGTGCGTCGCCGCTCACCTGAAGCACATCGCCTTTATTCAGCACCACGTTATCGTCGATGGGCATTTCGATCTGGCTGCGAATGACGCGGTTGAGGAAGCAACCGTGGTCGGTGAGTTTCAGTTGCGCCAGGCGACGGCCAACGGCATTGTGGTTTTTGACCACGATTTCTTCGGTGACGATGCGCATGTCGAGCAGGTCGCGGTCAAAGACTTCTTTACCGTTACGGAAGCTCGGGTCGAGACGAGCATGCGCGTCCGGATATCCCACCAGCGCAATTTCATCACCCATTTGCAATACCGCATCACCGTCCGGGTTCGCCAGAATACCATTGCGTCGAATACGCTCGATATAGCATCCCGTCTGGCGATAAATACCCAGTTCGCGCAGGTTTTTACCGTCGGCCCACGCGACCAGTTCCGGGCCAACTCGATAGGCGCGGATAACCGGCAGGTAGACTTTACGATTAGTGTCCGTATCCAGGCCACGTTCGCGGGCGATTTGCTGGGCGCTGGTTTGCAGATCCTGATGTTGCAACTTAGGCAGATAGCGCGCGCCAACAATCAGGCTGACCAGACCAATCAAGTAGGTAAGAGCGTATCCGAGGCTTAAGTGATCCTGGGCGATAGCCAGCAAGCCCGGTTCCATGCCCGAATGGCGAAGCGTATCGCCTGCGCCAACCAGCACCGGGGTGGATGTCATTGAGCCTGCGAGCATACCGGCCGTCAGACCGATGTCCCAGCCGAACAGCTTACCAAGGCCCAGGGCAATCAGCAGTGCGCTGCCAACCATCACCAGCGCCAGCATCAGATAATTTTTGCCGTCGCGGAAGAAAATTGAAAAAAAGTTAGGTCCGGCTTCTACGCCCACGCAGAAAATAAACAGCATAAAGCCAAGATTGAGCGCCTCCGTGTTAATGCTGAAATGCTGCTGGCCTAATAACAGGGAGACGACTAAAACGCCAATAGAATTACCGAGTTGAACGGAACCCAGACGTAATTTCCCCAGGCAAAGGCCAAGTGCCAGCACCACGAATAATAACAGGATGTAATTCCCATTTAACAAATCTGCGACGTTTATATTCACGGAGACTAACTTCTTGTTTACCAGTAACTTGTTGAAAGAGTTGGTTATTTAGTCTAATGTTTTGGTTCAGACAGCCGCGTAGTTGCCTCTGTTCTGTACCTACAAAATAACCAAAAAATTGAAGCCGTTAGTTTAATCGTTCCTTATCGCTTCGGCTAGCAACAATCGCTTTTTGTACTTAAGTGTTTTGGCACGGATGGCCAGATGCTTTATCTGACTGGGCGCCCAATGGGTGAAATGTTGAGTTTGATAGAGAATTTTTCAGGAGGATCCTTTGAGATCTGAACGCGGCTGGACCGGCGTGATCTGCTGTTTCCTGCTTTTTATCGTGGTTTTCTTTTCATTGCTGCTGCATATGAAGGGCGCATTTCGTGCGTCTGGCGCGCCTGAGCTGGGGTTATTGTTCTTTTTAATTCCCGGTGCGGTCGCCAGCTTTATCTCCCCAAGACGTCGCTTGTTACGGCCACTGGTCGGCGCGATTCTGGCAGCGCCATTATGTATGGTGCTGATGCGGTTGTTTTTCTATTCTGAGCGTTCGTTCTGGCAGGAGCTGGCGTGGTTGTTTAGTGCGGTATTCTGGTGTGCACTGGGGGCGTTGTGCTTCTTGTTTGTGACAGCCCTATTACGGCTGAAAAACCGTGATGAGGATGCCCACCCGCTGGATGGGCATCGGAAGGATTAAGCGTACAGGCCGAGGGTCTCTTTTGCCCAGGCTTCAAAATCCGTACAGCCACCGATGTGCTGCTGATCAACGAAGATCTGCGGCACCGTCTCAACCGGTTTACCCACTGTTTTTTCCAGATCGGCTTTGCTGATGCCTTCCGCATGAATATCAACGTAGCGATAGTTGAAGTCGTCGCGTTCCTGCGTCAGTTTTTCAGCCAGTTCTTTTGCGCGAACACAGTACGGGCATCCCGGGCGACCAAAAATTACGGTGAACATCGTTTCTCTCCTCAACCTTAAAATAAGGCGCTCATCATGACCTGATTACGTCTGGTGCGAAAGAAGGTTCTGCCTGTTGCTTCGATTCATTCTGACTATGTGTGGCGAATTGCCCTGCAACAATCGCTTTGTGTGAGATAGACTTGAGGTCTGATAAAGCAACACGGTTAAGCGGAGGACGCATGCGTTCGCTCGGGGCGTTACCCAAAAGCGTTTTGATTCTGGAAGCAATCGGCATGGTGTTGTTAGGGGCCGCCTGGCTCTCTCTCAACGGCTATGTCACATTGCCTGCGCCTGTTGCCAGCCAGGAGGCGGCGGCGGTGATGATTTTCGCCGGGATAATCCTGATGCTCCCCGCCGCTTTTGCCCTGTTTTGGGGCATGGCGCAAACCGTTGCACCACAATTGATGGGGCGTAGTGCCAAAACGCCCCCTAAACAAGAAAAGGAAAAACATGATGACGCCGACCATTGATCTGCTTCTCAGCCATCGTTCTATTCGCCAGTTTACCGATAAGCCCATCAGTGACGAGCAACGCGCGGCGATTATCGCCAGCGCCCAGGCGGCATCCAGTTCGAGTTTTTTACAGTGCAGTTCGATTATCCGCATCACCGATAAAACAATGCGCGCGCAACTGGTCGAGATGACCGGCGGCCAACAGCATGTCGCGCAGGCTGCGGAATTCTGGGTTTTCTGCGCCGATTTTAATCGCCATCTGCAAATTTGCCCGGACGCGCAGCTCGGCCTGGCGGAGCAACTGCTGCTGGGCGTGGTCGATACCGCGTTGATGGCGCAGAATGCCTTTACCGCCGCAGAATCCCTTGGGCTCGGCGGTGTTTACATCGGCGGAATTCGTAACAGCATTGAGGCAGTGACCGAGCTGTTGAAACTGCCTGAACACGTGCTGCCGCTGTTTGGTTTGTGCCTGGGCTGGCCGGACAGCAATCCGGATATTAAACCGCGCCTGCCTGCTTCTATCGTGGTGCATGAAAACCATTATCAACCGCTGGATGCTAACGAACTGGCGAAATACGACGAACAGCTTGCGGAATATTATCTCTCGCGCGGCAGCAATAACCGTCGTGACACCTGGAGCGATCATATTCGCCGCACCATCATCAAAGAGAATCGCCCGTTTATTCTCGATTATCTCCACAAGCAGGGCTGGGCGACCCGCTAATAATCTTCATCCTTCAAATTGTCTCTGCGTTGGCTGCGCGCGTTGATACGATTCGAATAATTTGATTATTAGAAAGAAAAAAAGGCCGCCGGACGCCATTTTTCTTCCGGCGGTGCGTGTATGATACGCGGGCTTTTTTCAGGTTTTTTAGCGAGGTAAAAGGTGAAAATTGCCATTTTGTCCCGGGATGGAACGCTCTATTCCTGTAAGCGTCTGCGTGAAGCGGCAATGCGCCGTGGTCATATCGTCGAAATTCTCGATCCGCTCTCCTGCTATATGAACATCAGCCCGTCCGCGTCGTCCATCCATTATAAAGGGCGCAAGCTCCCGCATTTTGACGCGGTGATCCCGCGTATTGGTTCGGCGATCACTTTTTATGGCACAGCGGCGCTGCGTCAGTTTGAACTGCTGGGCAGCTATCCGCTTAATGAATCTGTCGCAATCACCCGCGCGCGTGACAAGCTGCGATCGCTGCAACTGCTGGCTCGTCAGGGTATCGACCTGCCTGTGACCGGTATCGCCCATTCGCCCGATGACACCAGCGATTTAATCGATATGGTCGGCGGTGCACCGCTGGTGGTGAAACTGGTGGAAGGCACGCAGGGTATTGGCGTTGTGCTTGCTGAGACGCGTCAGGCAGCGGAAAGTGTGATTGACGCCTTTCGCGGCTTAAACGCGCATATTCTGGTTCAGGAATATATTGAAGAAGCGAAGGGATGCGACATTCGTTGCCTGGTGGTCGGCGATCGTGTGGTGGCGGCGATTGAGCGGCGAGCGAAAGAGGGGGATTTCCGCTCTAACTTACATCGCGGCGGCGTGGCGACGGTGGCGGAAATTACGCTGCGCGAGCGCGAAATTGCCGTGAAGGCCGTACAAACGCTGGGGCTTGATGTCGCCGGTGTGGATATTCTGCGGGCTACGCGGGGGCCGCTGGTGATGGAAGTAAACGCCTCGCCGGGGCTGGAAGGCATTGAGAAAACCACCGGTATTGATATCGCGGGCAAAATGATCGAGTGGATTGAGCATCAGGCACATCCTGGCTTTTGTCTGAAAATCGGCGGCTGAGACTGTTTTTTCGGCTTTCGTGGTATACGCGTGCAATTTTGCGTAAGCTATAGCGATCGAATGCCGGGCCCATTGCCCGGTTTTGTTCTGTTTTAAACCGCATGAGGTCATAGGTCATATGGATTCACTCGTCGTCCCGAGTCTGGATACGTTACGTCAGTGGCTCGACGAATCAGGCATCAGCTTCTATGAATGCGATACCTGTCAGGCGTTGCACCTGCCGCATATGCAAAATTTTGATGGCGTGTTTGACGCTAAAATCGACCTTATTGATAACACCATTCTCTTCTCTGCGCTGGCGGAAATTCGGCCAACCGCACTGTTAGCGATGGCGGCGGATCTCTCTGCGATTAATGCCAGCTCGCTGACGGTCAAGGCGTTCATCGATGTACAGGATGATAATCTGCCAAAGCTGGTGGTTTGCCAGTCTTTATCTGCCTCTGTGGGTGTGGCCTACGAGCAGTTTGTCGCCTTTATGCGTCAAAGCGAAGAACAGGTGTCGATGGTGATTCTGGAGGCTTTCGCGCAGCAATTGCTGTTCAAAACGGAAGAAGAGGAAGATCAGCCATCTGAAGAGATTCAATACCACTTTCTCCACTGATCCTACCCCCGAATAGCGCAGCCATTGCCAGCGCGGTTGCGTATCACGTTCGTTTATTCCGTATTTAACCTAATTTTAAAGATTCATTCACTATCTGATAGGCCCTTTTGGCCTATCAGATAGAGTGATCTTGCATAAAAAATTGATAAAAGGCGTTTTTAACGCTGAGCTATAGCCTCTATCTCTGGCTACAGTTATTCTTGCGATGCCCGGATGATTCCCCCTCACTAGCCAAACCTTTTGCAGATTTGGCGAGGTTTTTGCATCCGTTAAGCGAGCAACGACTGCAGCGAGAGGAACCATTTCTTCTTCAATGCGGTACGACAAAATATGCATGATTATTGCATACCTCCGACTGCGTGTATTTGGTCCAAATGTTAACGGACGTTGAGAAGGAAAAGAGATATGGCCGCTTTCAGTAAAAAATGGTTAACGGGTCTGGTGACGGGTGTGCTGATGGCCACCTCGGCAAGCGCGCTCGCTGCGGAGCAAAAAACGCTGCATATCTATAACTGGTCTGATTATATCGCGCCGGATACGGTGGCGAATTTTGAAAAAGAGACCGGCATAAAAGTGGTGTATGACGTTTTCGATTCCAACGAAGTGCTGGAAGGAAAACTGATGGCGGGCAGCACCGGGTTTGACCTTGTCGTGCCCTCGGCGAGCTTCCTGGAGCGCCAGTTAACGGCGGGCGTGTTCCAGCCGCTGGATAAAAGCAAACTGCCGAACTGGAAAAATCTCGACCCGGAAGTGCTGAAGCTGGTGGCGAAACACGATCCGGACAACAAATACGCGATGCCCTATATGTGGGCAACGACCGGTATTGGCTACAACGTTGATAAAGTGAAAGCGGTGCTCGGTGCGGATGCGCCCGTGAACAGCTGGGATCTCATCTTCAAACCTGAAAATCTGGAGAAGCTGAAAAGCTGCGGCGTTTCCTTCCTTGATGCCCCGGAGGAGGTCTTTGCCACCGTGTTGAATTATCTGGGCAAAGATCCGAACAGCACCAAAGCAGATGACTATACCGGCCCGGCGACAGACCTGCTGCTGAAGCTGCGTCCGAACGTGCGGTACTTCCACTCCTCCCAATATATCAACGACCTGGCGAACGGCGACATCTGCGTGGCCATCGGCTGGGCGGGTGATGTATGGCAGGCGGCGAACCGCGCGAAAGAAGCGAAAAATGGCGTGAATGTTTCCTTTAGCATTCCGAAAGAGGGGGCTATGGCGTTCTTTGATGTCTTCGCGATGCCTGCCGATGCGAAAAATAAAGATGAAGCCTATCAGTTCCTCAACTACCTGATGAAGCCTGATGTGGTGGCGCATATCAGCGATCATATTTTCTATGCCAACGGCAATAAAGCCTCAACCCCGTTAGTGAGTGAGGCGATCCGCAATAATCCTGGCATTTATCCGCCGCCGGATGTATTCGCCAAACTCTTCACCCTGAAAGTGCAGGAGCCGAAGATTGATCGCGTGCGTACCCGCGCGTGGACCAAAGTAAAAAGCGGTAAATAACTGACGCAATCCGCCCGGCGCGCGCGACCGGGCGGATTAGCAGAGCAGTTTTTCGTATGGCAACCGGGCCATAACGAGTGTATTTTTTTTGCCGGAGAGCACCCCATTGAACGACGCGACCCCCCGCCCACAGGCGAAAATCCGTAAAGCGCTCACCCCGCTGCTGGAGATACGTAATCTGACCAAATCTTATGACGGCCAACATGCCGTGGATGACGTCAGCCTCACCATTTATAAAGGCGAAATTTTTGCGCTGCTTGGTGCATCCGGCTGCGGAAAATCTACGCTGCTGCGTATGCTGGCTGGCTTTGAGCAGCCCAGCGCTGGGCAGATTATGCTCGACGGTGTCGACCTGGCGCACGTTCCGCCCTATCAGCGTCCGATCAACATGATGTTTCAGTCCTATGCCTTGTTTCCCCACATGACCGTTGAGCAAAACATTGCTTTTGGCCTGAAGCAGGACAAACTGCCGAAAGCGGAAATTAGCGCCCGTGTCGCGGAAATGTTGGCGCTGGTACATATGCAGGAATTTGCCAAACGTAAACCACATCAGTTGTCCGGCGGTCAACGTCAGCGTGTAGCACTGGCCAGAAGTCTGGCGAAGCGGCCAAAGTTATTGCTGCTGGATGAGCCGATGGGCGCGCTGGATAAGAAACTGCGCGACCGGATGCAACTGGAGGTGGTCGATATTCTGGAGCGTGTTGGCGCGACCTGCGTGATGGTGACGCACGACCAGGAAGAGGCGATGACCATGGCCGGGCGCATCGCCATTATGAATCGCGGCAAGTTTGTGCAGATTGGCGAGCCGGAGGAGATTTACGAGCATCCGACCACCCGCTACAGCGCGGAGTTTATTGGCTCAGTGAATGTCTTTGAAGGGCTACTGAAGTCGCGCGAAGACGACGGGCTGGTGATTGATTCTCCGGGGCTGGTGCATCCATTGAAGGTCGATGCCGATGCGTCGGTGGTGGATAACGTCCCGGTATACGTCGCGCTGCGGCCGGAAAAAATCATGCTCTGCGAGGCGCCGCCTGAAAATGGCTATAACTTTGCCGTGGGTGAGGTGGTGCATATTGCCTATCTCGGCGACTTGTCGATTTATCACGTGCGCCTGAAAAGCGGGCAGATGATCAGCGCGCAGCTACAGAATGAACATCGCTATCGAAAAGGATTACCCACCTGGGGCGATGAAGTGCGTCTGTGCTGGGATGCCGACAGCTGTGTTGTTCTGACGGTGTAAGGAGGGCGGATGAGTGCTTTAGAATCGCCAGCCCGCGCCGCGAAACCGGCGGGTTTTGCCCGGTGGCTCACGCGTATGAACGTCGCGCACGGGCGTAAATTAGTTATCGCGCTGCCGTTTATCTGGCTAATTTTGCTGTTTTTGCTGCCATTTCTGACAGTATTCAAAATCAGCCTGGCCGAGATGGCGCGTGCTATTCCTCCGTATACGGATCTCATGTCGTGGGACGATGGGCAGCTTACGCTGTCGCTTAATTTTGGCAATTTCCTGCAATTAACCGACGATCCCCTGTACATAGAGGCCTATTTCCAGTCGTTGCAGATGGCGGGTATTTCGACGATCTTCTGCCTGCTGTTGGGCTACCCGCTGGCGTGGGCGGTGGCGCACAGTAAGCCATCGACGCGCAATATTCTGTTATTGCTGGTGATCCTGCCGTCGTGGACGTCGTTTTTGATTCGCGTTTATGCCTGGATGGGCATTCTTAAAGGCAACGGCGTGTTAAGCAATTTCCTGCAATGGGCCGGCATTATCGACCAGCCGCTGGAGATCCTGCACACCAATCTCGCGGTGTATATCGGCATTGTGTACGCCTATCTGCCGTTTATGGTGCTGCCTATCTACACGGCGTTGACGCGAATTGATTACTCGCTGGTGGAAGCGTCCCTGGATCTGGGCGCAAGGCCGCTGAAAACCTTCTTCAGCGTGATTGTGCCGTTAACGAAAGGCGGGATTATTGCCGGATCGATGCTGGTGTTTATCCCGGCGGTGGGGGAGTTTGTTATTCCGGAACTGCTTGGCGGCCCGGATAGCATTATGATTGGTCGCGTGCTGTGGCAGGAGTTCTTTAACAACCGCGACTGGCCGGTGGCGTCGGCGGTGGCGATCGTCATGCTCCTGCTGCTGATTGTGCCGATCATGTGGTTCCACAAACATCAGCAAAAACAGATGGGAGAACACGGATGAACAACTTACCGGTCGTCCGCTCACCATGGCGAATTCTGATTCTGGTGCTCGGATTTACGTTCCTGTATGCGCCGATGCTGATGCTGGTCATTTACTCGTTTAACAGTTCAAAACTGGTAACCGTGTGGGCGGGGTGGTCAACGCGTTGGTACGGCGAACTGTTCCGCGACGATGCGATGATGAGCGCGGTGGGGCTTAGCCTGACCATTGCCGCCTGCGCGGCAACCATGGCGGCGATTCTGGGCACGATTGCGGCGGTGGTGATGGTGCGTTTTGGCCGTTTTCGCGGCTCCAACGGCTTTGCCTTTATGATAACCGCACCGCTGGTAATGCCGGATGTCATCACCGGGTTATCGTTATTACTGTTGTTCGTTTCGCTCGGTCACGCCATCGGCTGGCCGTCCGATCGTGGCATGCTCACCATTTGGCTGGCGCACGTCACGTTCTGTACGGCGTATGTGGCGGTGGTGATTTCGTCGCGTCTGCGTGAGCTGGACCGCTCGATTGAAGAAGCGGCGATGGACCTCGGGGCGACGCCGCTGAAAGTGTTCTTTATCATTACCTTGCCGATGATTATGCCGGCGGTGATCTCGGGCTGGCTTCTGGCGTTTACGCTGTCACTGGACGATCTGGTGATTGCCAGCTTCGTTTCCGGGCCGGGGGCGACCACGCTACCGATGCTGGTCTTCTCCAACGTGCGTATGGGCGTCAACCCGGAAATTAACGCTCTGGCGACGCTCATTCTCGCGGTAGTCGGAATTGTCGGATTTATCGCCTGGTATTTGATGGCACGCGCAGAAAAGCAGCGTACGCGTGATATCCAACGTGCAAGACAAGGATAATCCTCTTAAAATTAAGCAAGGTTGTATTCGGTTCCCTGTCAGCAGGGAACCGTTTTCACGGAAGACGACATCTTGGGATTCTTTGCTAAAACCAGCCGTTCACATGCCAGCTTAAACGTTCCTGCTCTGGTGCAGGTGGCCGCGCTCGCCATTATTTTGATTCGCTGCCTCGATCTGTTGATGATTTTTAATCTGCTGGGTTTGCGCGGGCTCCTTGATTTTATTCATCGCAGCGTGCAAACCTGGAACCTGACGCTGGTGTTTCTGGCGAGCCTGACTCTGGTGTTTGTTGAGATCTGGTGTGCGTTTTCGGTGGTGAAAGGGCGCAACTGGGCGCGCTGGCTCTATCTGCTGACGCAGATTATCGCTGCCAGCTATTTATGGGCCGCCTCGCTGGGTTATGGATACCCGGAACTGTTCAGCATCGCCGGGGAATCAAAACGTGAAATATTCCGTTCGCTGGTGATGCAGAAAATGCCGGATATGCTGGTCCTGTTCCTGCTTTTTGTCCCAGCACACAGTCGACGGTTTTTCCGCTTCCAATAACGATGATACAATCGCCGCCCCTGAATTTCTGAAGGTCTTTGTATGCAGTGCGCACTTTATGACGCGGGTCGCTGTCGCTCCTGTCAGTGGATTGAACAGCCGGTAAACGATCAACTCGCCGCTAAGATGAACGATCTCCACACGCTGCTGGCCGGGGAGGCGGTAGAGGCGTGGTGCGCACCCGTCAGCGGGCCGGAGCAGGGTTTTCGTAATAAAGCCAAAATGGTGGTCAGCGGCAGCGTGGAAAAACCGTTGCTGGGCATGCTGCACCGCGACGGCACACCGGTTGACCTGACCGATTGCCCGCTGTATCCCGATTCTTTCGCGCCGGTTTTCGCCGCGCTCAAGCCGTTCATTGCCCGCGCCGGGCTGACGCCCTATAACGTCGCGCGTAAACGTGGCGAGCTGAAGTATCTGCTGCTGACCGAAAGCCAGCGCGATGGCGGCATGATGCTGCGCTTTGTGCTGCGCTCAGAAAGTAAGCTTGAACAACTGCGCGCCGCGCTGCCAGCCTTACAGGCGCAGTTACCACAGCTAAAAGTAATCACCGCCAATATTCAGCCGGTACACATGGCGATCATGGAAGGCGAGCAGGAGATCTTCTTTACCGAACAGCAGGCGCTGGCGGAAACGTTTAATGGCGTGCCGCTGTGGATCCGTCCGCAAAGTTTCTTCCAGACCAACCCGACCGTTGCCAGCGCCTTATACGCGACGGCGCGCGACTGGGTGCGCGCACTGCCGGTCACGCACATGTGGGATCTCTTCTGTGGCGTCGGCGGTTTTGGCCTGCACTGCGCGACACCGGAGATGACCCTCACCGGTATCGAAATTGCCCCGGAAGCCATCGCCTGTGCGAAGCAGTCTGCGGCACAACTGGGGCTCACTAAGCTTCAGTTTCAGGCGCTTGATTCCACGCAGTTTGCCACCGCCCAGGGTGACGTGCCCGAGCTGGTGCTGGTCAATCCGCCGCGACGGGGCATTGGTAAAGCGCTGTGCGATTACTTAAGCCAGATGGCCCCGCCGTTTATTATCTACTCCAGCTGTAACGCCCAGACGATGGCAAAAGATATAGCTAATCTGCCGGGTTATCACATCGCGAGGGTTCAGCTGTTCGACATGTTCCCGCATACTGCCCACTACGAAGTGCTTACGCTGCTGGTAAAAAGCGGAAGTTAAACAAAATGTGAACTTTTGTCGGGTGGAAATCAGGTAAGCTTTATCTTAGAAGATGTGGAAAAGGCACTGATTAATGACGGCAAAACAGATCCTGCTGGTGGAAGACGATCGCGATATCGCCACGCTGCTGCAACTCAACCTTGAAGATGAAGGCTATACCATCGTCCATGAAGAGGACGGTGGCAGGGCGTTGCAGCGCCTGGAGCAGACGCAATGGGATATGGTTATCCTCGATTTAATGCTGCCTAACGTCGATGGGCTGACGATTTGCCAGCGTATTCGTGAGCGCGGGCGCTATCTGCCGGTGATTATCATTAGCGCGCGCAGCAGCGAAACGGAACGCATTCTGGGCCTTGAAACCGGGGCCGATGATTATCTGGCAAAGCCGTTCTCGGTGCAGGAGCTGGTGGCGCGTATTAAAGCGCTGTTCCGCCGCCAGCAGGCAATGGGGCAGGATGTGCAGCAAACCAGCGGCACCATTACGGCCCATGGGCTGGTGATCGACCCGCTGGCGCGCAGTGTGCGTTTGCGCGGTAATCTGGTCGATCTCACCCCGCGTGAATTCGATTTACTGTGGTTCTTCGCCCGCCATCCAGGGGAGACTTTCTCGCGCCTTGATCTGCTGGAGAAGGTGTGGGGCTATCAGCATGAAGGCTACGAACACACGGTGAATACACACATTAACCGCCTGCGCGTCAAAATAGAACATAACGCCGCCGAGCCGGAAATCATTCTGACCGTGTGGGGCAAAGGGTATCGGTTTGTTGGAGGCCCGGCATGAAAGTGAAACTTAGCCTGAGCCAGCGCTTAACGCTGCTGTTTATTCTGCTGTTGGTGTTGTGCGCGACCATTGCCGGGGCAGTGCAACTCTACAGCAGCATGCAGTTTGGTAACGCCATGGTGCAGCGGCTGTCGGGGAATCTGGCGCAGCAGATTGTGCGCAGAGAGCCGCTCATGGATGCGCAGGGCAGGGTGGATCGCAACACGCTAAAACCGCTATTTGACCGTCTGATGACCTTTAATCCCAGCGTGGAACTCTATGTTATCTCGCCCGACGGCGAGATTCTGGCCGATGCCGCGCCGCCCGGGCATATCAAACGCCAGCGCGTCGCGCTCGCACCCGTAGAACAGTTTCTGAATCAGGCCGCGATGCCGGTGTATGGCGATGACCCGCGCAGTGCTGATAAGCATAAAGTCTTTAGCGCCGCACCGCTTCGTCAGGACGGTGAACTGCGCGGGTATCTGTATATCATTTTGCAGGGTGAAGAACTCAACGCACTGGCAGAAAATGCCTGGTACAAGACCCTGTGGAGCACGCTGCTGTGGGCGCTGCTGTTAGTGGCGGCCGTTGGGGGCCTGGTGGCGGTGCTGGTGCGTCAGTGGGTGACACGTCCGGTGAATGCCTTAACGCGCGAAGCCAGCCGTATCGATCAGGACAGCATTAGCGCGATTAAACATCTCGCCGCCCAGCCGACGGTCGATGAGCCGGGCGATGAAGTGGCGTTGCTGCGCAATACGTTTATTGAGCTGGCACGTAAGATTGCCTCGCAGTGGGATGAACTGGCTGACAGCGATCGCCAGCGCCGTGAGTTTATCGCCAATATTTCGCACGACCTGCGTACACCGTTGACTTCGTTATTGGGGTATCTCGAAACCCTGTCAATGAAAGCCGCTACGCTGACACCAGAAGAATCCCGGCATTATCTGGAAATCGCCCTGCGCCAGGGGCACAAAGTACGTCACCTTTCACAGGAGCTGTTTGAGCTGGCCCGGCTGGAGCATGGGGCAATTAAGCCGCAGCGGGAGCGTTTTGCCCTGAGCGAACTGGTTTCCGATGTGGTGCAGAAATTTGATCTTCCCCTTGAGACACGCAAAATCACCTTACAGACGGAGATCCCCGGGCATTTACCGCTGATCAACGCCGATCTCTCGATGGTGGAGCGCGTGGTGACCAATTTGCTTGATAATGCGATTCGTCATACGCCGCCGGGTGGAACGATCCGCCTGAAGATTTGGCAGCAGGAGGAACGGTTGCAGATGGAAGTGGCCGACAGCGGGCCGGGCATTGATGCGGCGGTGCGGGAACAGCTTTTTGTGCGTCCTTCGGCGCTCAGTCAGCAGGCAACGCGCGAGAAGCGCGGTGGGTTAGGTTTGCTGATCGTCAAAAAAATGCTGGAGCTACACGGTGGGGGCATTGGGCTGGAGGAATCAACCGGCGGGGCGTGTTTTCGGTTTTGGCTTCCGTGCGGGCGGTAATTGCCGGATGGCGGTGCAGCCGCCATCCGACGAAGAGCGATTACTCAGGGAACCACTGATTGCTGATTTTCTGATAGGTGCCATCAGCTTTAATCGCTTTCAGCGCGCCGTTCAGTTTTTCCAGCAGGGCTTTGTTATCCGGACGAACCGCGATGCCCAGACCGGTGCCGAAGTATTGCGGATCGGTCACTTTCTCGGTCGCCGCGCCCAATTGCGGGTTAGTTTTCAGCCACTCGTTCACCACCGCGGTATCACCAAATACGCCATCAATACGGCCATTTTTCAGGTCGATAATCGCGTTCTGGTAGCTGTCATAGGCCACGGTTTTCACTTCCGGATGTTTATCCATCAGGTATTTCTGGTGGGTGGTGCCGTTTTCCATCCCGATGCGTTTGCCTTTCAGGTCAGTGAAGGTTTTATAGGTATCTTTCTTCGCGATCACCAGCGCGGAGTTGGCATAGTACGGTTCGGTGAACGCCACCTGCTTGCTACGTTCCGGCGTGATATCCATACCGGAAATCACGGCGTCATATTTTTTGAATTTCAGCGCCGGGATCAGGCTATCAAACGCGTGGTTAGTGAAGGTGCACTCTGCCTGCATCTGTTTGCACAACGCTTTCGCCAGATCGATATCAAAGCCGACAATCTGATTGTTGGCATCCATCGACTCAAACGGTGGGTAGGTTGCGGAAACGCCAAAGTTGATTTTATCTGCGGCGCTGGCGCCAGCGGCGAAGGTGGCGAGTAATGCGGCCAGAACAAACTTTTTCATCGGTAAGGCTCCCGTCTGTCAAAATTAAAAGATGCTGCCCTGCGTGTGGCATGAATACATCCTGCCTGTTTTTGAATTTATATTCAATAAAAATGATTTTTTATTTTATTGAATATAAAAAAAAGCGGACAACTTAAAAGGTTGCCCGCTCTGTGATTGTGCCTTTATGCAATTAGCGTCATCAGTTTCTGCGCTCAAACACCAGCGCTTTTCGCTCAATCAGACGCATCAGCAACGTCAACAGACCGTTAACGATAAGATAGACTACGCCTGCCGCGCCAAAGACCATCACGTCGTAGGTGCGACCATACAGCAACTGCCCGTGGCCCATCACTTCCATCAGCGTGATGGTGTAGGCCAGAGAGGTACTTTTGAAGACCAGCACCACTTCGTTTGAGTAGGAAGACAAGGCACGTTTCAGCGCGTACGGCAGCAGAATCGCCAGCGTATCTTTCTTGCTCATTCCCAGCGCGCTACAGGATTGCCACTGCCCATCAGGAATGGCGCGAATTGCCCCGTAGAACAACTGAGTGGTATACGCGGCACTGTTCAGCGACAGGGCGATTAACGCGCACAGCCACGGTTCAGAGAGCAAATGCCACAGCCCCGGATAATCCTGCAACGACGGGAACTGGCCCGGGCCGTAGTAAATCAGGAAGATTTGCACCAGCAGCGGTGTGCCGGTAAACAGGGTGATATAACCGCGCACAATCCAGACCAGCACCGGCGTTTTCAGCGTCAGAACGATGGTGAAAATCAGCGACAGGATCAGCGCAACGGCAATGGACGCCACGGTTAGCGTCAGGCTGGTGTGCAGCCCTTTCATCAGTTCCGGTAAATACTCGAGCATCAGCCTGGTCTCCGTTCGAAGCGAGTGGTACGCAGGTCAATGCGTTTGAGGATGTACTGGCTGAGCAGGGTGATCACCAGGTAAATCGCCGCTGCGACGATGTACCAGGTAAACGGCTCCTGCGTACGCGTGGCGATACTTTTGGTTTGCAGCATTAAATCATTCACGCTAATCAGCGACACCAGCGCGGTATCCTTCAGCAGCACCAGCCACTGGTTACCGAGCCCCGGCAGCGCATGACGCCACATTTGCGGCATCACCAGACGGAAGAAAATCGCCGCTTTCGACAGGCCCAGCGCCTGGCCAGATTCCCATTGGCCAATTGGCACCGCTTTCAGCGCGCCGCGCAGGGTTTGCGAGGCATAGGCAGCATAAAGCAGCGACAGCGCAATCACGCCGCACAGGAACGGGCTAACGTCGAAGTTTTCGATCTGCATCTGTACCGGAATTTGCACCACGCCAAGGTTAAGCGTGAAGCCGTCCGACAGCATCAGCAGCAGCTGTGAGGAACCGAAATAGATAAACAGGACCACCAGAATTTCCGGCAGCCCACGCAAAATGGTCACGATAGCGGAGCCCGCCCACGCGACAGGGCGCCATTTTGCTGACTCCCATACCGCGAAGAACATCGCCAGCGCCAGCCCAATGACCAGAGCACAAACGGCAAGGCCGACGGTCATCCCGGCGGCGCTTGCTAATGGAAAAAATTCGTTCATCAGATCTTACTTCTGGAACCATTTGCTGTAGATGGTTTGATAAGTGCCATCTTTTTTCACTTTTTCCAGGGCTGCGTTGAATTTCTGCTGCAGCTCGGTGTTGCCCTGACGAACCGCGATGCCAAGACCCGTGCCGAAGTAGTCTTTATCCGTCACTTTGTCGCCGATGGCGGCCAGTTTGGCGTTGGCTTTCAGCCATTCGTTCACCACGGCTGAGTCACCGAAGACTGCATCGATACGACCGTTTTGCAGGTCCAGCTTCGCATTCTGATAGCTGTCGTACGGTACGGTGGTGATTTCCGGATGTTTATCCATGATGAATTTCTGGTGAGTGGTGCCGTTCTGCACACCCACTTTCTTGCCTTTCAGCGCATCGATGCTGGCGACTTTACCCTGCTGGCCGATGAACAGCGCCGAGTTGTCGTAATACGGAGTGGTGAAGAGCACCTGTTTTTCACGCTCAGGCGTGATGTCCATTCCTGCCATCACCGCGTCAACGCGGCGGAATTTCAGGCTTGGGATCAGGCTGTCGAAAGACTGGTTAGAGAAGGTGCAGGTGGCATCAATCTCTTTACACAGCGCATTCGCCAGGTCGACGTCAAAACCAACAATCTTGTTGTTGGCATCCATCGATTCGAACGGAGGATAGGACGCTTCGGTTGCGAAACGGATGGTCTGAGCGGCGCCAGCAGAAAGGCTTACGCTTGCGAGCAGTGCGGCAATCAGTACTTTTTTCATGGTCATTGTCCCGGGTCTCTTCAGTGAGAAAGGTAATTCTTAAACGCTTCAGTCTGTGGCTGGGTGAAGCAGCTGTTATCGCCCTGTTCAACGATATAGCCGTTTTCCATGTACACCACGCGGCTGGCGGTTTTACGCGCCACTTCCACTTCGTGGGTGACGATCACCTGAGTAATGTTGGTTTCCGCCAGTTCGCGAATGATGCTGACGATCTGGGCGGTGATTTCCGGGTCAAGAGCCGCGGTCGGTTCATCAAACAGCAGAACCTGCGGTTCCATCATCAGCGCGCGGGCAATCGCCACACGCTGTTGCTGACCACCCGAAAGGTGCAGCGGATAACGATCGCTGTAGGGCTTCAGGCGTAAACGCTCGAGCAGTTTCTCGGCGCGCGCCATCGCGTTTTCTTTGCTCAGGCCCAGCACGCGGCAGGGCGCTTCAATCAGATTTTGCACCACGGTGAGGTGTGGCCAGAGGTTGTACTGCTGGAACACCATGCCGACGTTCTGGCGCAGTTCGCGAATGGCTTTATCCGACGGTGCTTTGGCGAAATCAAAGTGATTACCGGCGATGCTCAGCGTGCCGGAGCGCGGCATCTCAAGGAGATTCAGCACGCGCAGCAGCGAGCTCTTACCCGCGCCGCTTGGCCCCAACAGTACCAGGGTTTCACCCTGCGGGCACTCAAGCGTGATGTCGAACAGCGCCTGATGCGCGCCGTAGAAGCAGTTAATGCCGTTTAATTTAATGCTCATCGATACTCGTCAAGATGCGTTAGCTGTAGGTACTTACCCTGAACGTCCGTTCAGCGGCTCACTCAGTTGCTGCGGTATCCGGAGGCTTAGACAGAATAACCTTCTGCTCAACCCGGCTTTGCCCGCTCATTATGTAATGAAAATGTTGCTAAATTCTCGAAGGTTTTCAGCAATTGAGGCCGCAAATAGTACCTTTGACAGAATAGTTATGCAATATTTGTGCGTTAAAACTTAAATATAAACCAGCGTTACACTTAAAGTTAGCACAAAATGTTGGGTGGGCGAGGCGGAAGGCGGAAATGTCGGCATTCCTCACGGAATGCCAGACAATTTACCCATGACAGGGGAATAGCGGGGAAGACTTAACGTTTTTCAAGCGACTGGCGCAGCGTTCCGGCTGGCGCGTGGACGCTGCCGCCAAGGTAACGCACATCATCAACCGCCCAGCACTGGCCTTCGCGGATCATCAGCACTTCGTCCTGCCAGCTTTGCGTACCCTGCTTGAGAGTCACACGCAGCGGAATATTTCGTGCATCCGTATTTGGGATTGTGGACGCACTGGCGACACTGGCGCTATCGGCAGGCGTTGTGCGGCTGGAGAACGGATCGGACTGCAACAGCGCACTGTGGCTGGCGTCGCTGCGGCTGTCATTCAGCACTTTTGCCAGATCGTCGCTCAGGTAAGGGCGCAGTGCCGCAAGGTCATTATTACGGTGCTGAATGCGATAATCGTAAAACTTTTGTGCCACGGCGTCCGGCCCGCCTTCCACGCAGGGCCCGCTTCGTGTACCAATATCTTTAAAGGCTGGCGTCACGGTGGTACAGGCGCTCAGCAGCATGACGCCAGGGAGAAGGAGTGCAAGAGTGGAGTAGCGCATAATTTTTCCTTTTAAGCAGCTCAACACATCCTCCTTCAAACGTGTCGTTTGTGCGATGCAGTCTGAAGGATTTGTGTATACGATTATGATGGAATCCCTTTCCAAGCATAGCGTATCAGGCCGATAATGGCAGTGCGCGATTGACGCTAAGGCATTGAACGTTAAAAGAAGGAGTACAACGATGCAATTCTCAACCACCCCGACGCTGGAAGGCCAGACTATTGCGGAATATTGCGGCGTGGTCACCGGTGAGGCGATTCTCGGGGCCAATATCTTCCGCGATTTCTTCGCAGGCATTCGTGACATTGTGGGCGGTCGTTCCGGTGCCTATGAAAAAGAGCTGCGTAAAGCGCGTGAAATCGCTTTTCAGGAACTGGGCGAGCAGGCAAAAGCGCTGGGGGCTGATGCCGTTGTTGGTATCGACATCGATTATGAAACCGTCGGCAAAGACAGCAGCATGCTGATGGTGAGCGTCAGCGGCACGGCGGTGAAAACGCGCCGATGAAACGCTTCCTGACGCTGGCTTTACTCGCGGGGCTTTTAGTGGGCTGCGCGGGCGAAAAGGGCGTAATAGATAAAACCGGGTATCAGCTTGATACCCGCCATCCGGCGCAGGCCGCGTATCCACGCGTAAAAGTGCTGGTGATTCACTACACAGCGGACGATTTTGACGTCTCGCTGGCGACACTCACGGACAAACATGTCAGCTCGCATTATCTCATCCCCGATGTGCCGCCAATCCACAACGGCAAACCGCGCATCTGGCAATTAGTGCCGGAAGATAAACTGGCCTGGCATGCCGGGATCAGCTTCTGGCGAGGGGCGACGCGGATTAACGACACTTCGGTGGGAATTGAGCTTGAGAACCGCGGCTGGCAGAAAACAGCGGGTGTGAAGCATTTTGCGCCATTCTCACCTTCGCAAATTGAGGCGCTGATCCCGCTGGCAAAAGATATTATCGCCCGATACGACATCCAGCCGCAAAACGTGGTGGCGCATGCCGATATTGCCCCGCAGCGTAAAGATGACCCCGGCCCGCTCTTTCCGTGGCAGCAGCTTGCCGCGCAGGGCATTGGTGCCTGGCCGGACGCACATCGGGTCGCGTTTTACCTGAACGGGCGCTCGCCGTATCAGCCTGTTGATACCGCCGGGTTGCTCGATCTGTTGTCACGCTACGGTTACGACGTGACGCCGGATATGACGCCCGCGCAGCAGAAAAGGGTGATTATGGCCTTCCAGATGCACTTCCGCCCGACGCTGTGGAATGGCGTGGCGGATGCGCAAACTCAGGCGATAGCGGAAGCGTTGCTGGAGAAATATGGGCAGGGGTGATGTTTTTTGCCGGGGGCGCTGCGCTTGCCCGGCCGACATTTACTGCTCGTTGTAGGCCCGATAAGCAAAGCGCCATCGGGCATTTTCACCGCTAGCGGTGCAGCTTCCCGTGATCTTCCAGCCACGCGGCGGTGCGCACGATACCGTCGTTCAGCGTCACAATCGGCGCATAACCCAGCTCTTCTTTCGCGCGGGTGATATCCAGCGTGAAATCAAAGTTCAGTTTCGAAACGCCATAATGGGTGAGAGCCGGCTCTTTGGCGGATTTATTGCCAAAGCGTTCCATGCTGCGCGCCACCATATCCAGCATCGGGTAGGGTACGGAACGGATCCGGCACTTGATATCCAGCTCGTCAATTAAACGCTCGACAATGCTGCGCAGGGTGCGCGGTTCATCGTTGGTGATGTTATACGCGCGGCCAGAAGGCAGGCCGTCGCACTGCGGCTGGCTGGCCAGCCACATGGCATGCACCACGTTTTCGTAATAAGTCATATCGACCATCGCATGGCCGCCGCGCGGCAGCAGCACGCTGCCGTAGTGGTGCATCATTTGCGCCAGACGCGGGATAAACACCTTATCGTGCGGCCCAAAAATACTTTGCGGACGCAGAATGGTAAAGCGCGTATTTGGGTTAGCCTGCGCCAGCAGTTGCACGACTTCTTCACCTGCTGCCTTGCTGCGGGCAAATTCGCAGGCAAAACGGTGCGGACGAAAATCTTCTTTGATATCGCGATGGTGGTGATAATCGAAATAGAGCGACGGAGAGGAGATATGAATAAAGTTGCGCACGCCCCAGGCCACGGCCCATTCGCCCAGACGGCGCGTGGCGCGCACGTTAGCGAGATCAAACGCTTCCTGGGTTCCCCACGGAGAAGTAAAGCTGGAGCAGTGCCACAGCGTATCGACACCGGCGAGCATCACTTTCGCCTGAGAAGAGACCAGTTCCGTTAAATCGGCGTGGACGAACTCCGCACCCATTTTCTCCAGCAGTTTGCCCATCGCTTCATTGCGACCGCTCGCTCTGACGCTGATGCCCTTGTTGCGCAAATACTCGACGGCATTTCTGCCGAGCCCGCTGGTCGCGCCGGTAACCAGTACCTTCATATCGATCCACTGTGTAAAAAGAATTTCGTGCGCATTTTTCCGTGAATTTCACTCTCATGCAATGGGAAACTAAGAAGAAATGAGCTTATGCCTCTTTTTTGCCCGTGATTTCTTCTGCAAGCCTGGCAATTCGCCGCGCCATACCGCGAAAAATGAACAGATGCGCGGGGATCATTAAAAGCCAGTAGAGTAATCCTGGCATACCGTGTGGATGCCACCAGGCGCGAACGTCAAGTTCACGATGGTCGCCTTTATCCACCAGTGTAAAACTGAGTCGCCCCAAACCCGGTGCTTTCATACCGAACAGCAGTGACAATTGTTTCTCCGGCTCGACGATAATCACTTTCCAGCTATCGACGCTATCGCCTGTTTTCAGCCGTGCGTGCGCCGGGCGGCCTTTTGCCAGTTTATGCCCTACCAGCAAATCCATCGCAGCACGCGTTTTCCACAGAATATTGCCAAAGAAATAGCCTTCGCGACCGCCCAGTCGATTCACCACTTGCCACAATGCCGCCAGGCTTGCCGGGGTTTTAACCTTATAACCTGCCTGTTTGGCAAAATAGCCGTATTCGGGCCGCCAGCGGGCAAACGCGTGTTCGTCGTAGCCCCAATCGCTGGAGTTCACCAGCTTCTTTTCTTCTTCCAGCGTCTGGCGTACGGCTTCATCAAACGTTATCAATTTCTGCGGGATCAACGCACGCAGTTCGCGATCGTCGGCCAGAAGATCGTGCTTTAAACCCTGGATCAGCGCTTTCGCAATTGTCGGCGGCACAGAGGTGATCACATTTAAGAACCACACCGAGATCCAGCTTGTCGGAAAAGGTATGGGAATTAAGGGGCGATGGCGCCCGCTTACCGCCATAAAGCGCTCAAATTGCTGTTGATAGGTCAGCTCTTCCGGGCCCGCCGCTTCTAAGACGCGATTCTCTGAGGCAGGATGCTCCAGCAACCCCGCCAGATACACCAGCAGGTTCTCCAGTGCAATCGGCGTCGTGCGCGAACGCACCCAGCGCGGCGGTGTCAGTACGGGCAGGTTGTAAACCATATCGCGCATCACTTCGAAAGCGGCAGAGCCCGCGCCGACGATGATCCCCGCGCGCAGTTCAGTCAGCGGAATGCCCGCTTCACGCAGAATATCCCCGGTGGCCTGACGGGCGCGCAGGTGCTCAGATTGTTCATGTGCGGGAGCCTGTAATGAGCTTAAAAAGATGATCTGTTTAACCGGAACCTGGCGTAGCGCATCGCGCACATTGAGCGCCACCTGGCGTTCATGGGCGAGAAAATCGCGGCTCTCACCCATGCCGTGTACCAGGTAATAGAGCGTATCCACGCCCTCAAGCAGGGCGGGAAGGGAAACCGGCCATTCAAGATCGAGCGAGTGACAGGTCGCGCCGGGAAGCTGCTGCTTTTCCAGACGTTCGATATGCCGCGCCGCCGCCCGCACGGTGTACCCGCGCGCGCTCAGTTCCGCCACCAGATGCTGGCCGATATACCCACTTGCACCGAGGACTAAAACGGTTTGCGGCACGTCATTCTCCTTATTTAGCTAAAAACGCTTTCCAGTGGCTGACGACGTCGCTGAGCTGCTCGCGGCTGACGTCCAGATGCGTCACCAGACGCACTACCGGCGAGGCGTTGATCAGCACATCACGTTCACGCATATACGCACCCAGCGCCGCTGCCTGCGCGTCACCCACGCGGACAAACAGCATATTGGTGTCGTGACGCATTACGTCCGCGCCGATCTCACGCAGTTGTGTTGCCAGCCAGGCGGCGTTGTCATGATCGTCCTGCAAACGCGCGACGTTATTTTTCAGTGCATAAAGCCCGGCGGCGGCCAGAATCCCGGCCTGACGCATTCCACCGCCGGTCATTTTACGCCAGCGCATCGCACGCTTGATGTAGTCGTGATTGCCGACCAGCAAGGAGCCGACAGGCGTGCCGAGACCTTTCGAGAGACAAATAGTGAACGAATCGCAATACTGCGCAATCTCGTTCAGTTCACAGCCGTATTCCACCACGGCGTTGAAAATGCGCGCGCCATCGACGTGCAGCCCCAGCTTGCGCTCGCGGGTGAATTCCCACGCCTGGCGCAGATAATCTCGCGGCAACACTTTTCCGTTATGCGTGTTTTCAATGCTCAGCAGTTTGGTGCGAGCAAAATGGATATCATCGGCTTTAATTTTCGCTGCGACTTTATCGAGCGGCAGGGTACCGTCGGCAGCGGCGTCAATTGGCTGCGGCTGAATACTGCCCAGCACTGCCGCGCCGCCGGCTTCATACAGATAATTATGCGCACCCTGGCCGACGATATACTCCTCGCCGCGTTCGCAGTGGCTGAGTAGCGCCACCAGATTCGCCTGGGTGCCCGTGGGTAAAAAGAGGGCGGCGTCCTTTCCGGCAAGATCGGCAGCGTAGCGCTGGAGTTCATTGACGGTAGGATCGTCGCCATAAACATCATCCCCAACCGGGGCGGCCATCATCTCTTCGAGCATGGCACGGCTCGGCCGGGTAACGGTATCACTGCGTAAATCGATCATGACATTTCCTTGTAACTGAGGAGAATGTCGATAGTTTTACCTGAGCCAGTTGGTTTTCGCCAGCTCCATCACTTCATCACCGCGTCCGTTAATAATGGCGCGCAGCATATAGAGGCTGAAGCCTTTGGCCTGCTCCAGTTTAATTTGCGGCGGCATGGCCAGCTCTTCTTTAGCGACCACCACATCGACCAGTACCGGGCCGTCGATGCTGAACGCTTTCTGAATCGCTTCATCGACGTCAGCCGATTTTTCCACGCGGATCCCTGGAATACCACACGCTTCAGCGATGCGCGCGAAGTTAGTGTCGTGCAGCTCGGTGCCGTCGGTGAGGTAACCGCCCGCTTTCATTTCCATCGCCACAAAGCCGAGAACGCTGTTATTAAAGACGAAAATTTTCACCGGCAGTTTCATCTGCACCACGGAGAGGAAATCGCCCATCAGCATGCTGAAGCCGCCGTCGCCGCACATTGCCACCACCTGGCGACCGGGGTGAGTCGCCTGTGCGCCCAGCGCCTGCGGCATGGCGTTTGCCATCGAGCCGTGGTTAAACGAACCAATCAGGCGGCGTTTGCCGTTCATCTTCAGATAACGCGCGGCCCAGACGGTGGGCGTGCCAACATCGCAGGTGAAGATGGCATCATCGGCAGCGAAATGGCTGATTTGTTGCGCCAGATATTGCGGGTGAATCGCTTTATCGCTGGGTTTGGCAAGGTCATCGAGCCCTTTGCGCGCGTCGCGGTAGTGCTCCAGCGCTTTATCGAGGAATCGACGATCGGTTTTCTCTTCCAGTTTCGGCAGCAGGGCGCGAAGCGTCGATTTGATATCACCGACCAGCGCCATATCAACCTTACTGTGCGCGCCAATGCTGGCGGGGTTAATATCAATCTGGATGATTTTGGCATCTGTTGGGTAGAACGGACGATACGGGAATTGTGTGCCGAGGAGGATCAGCGTGTCAGCGTTCATCATGGCGTGGAAGCCTGATGAAAAGCCAATCAGCCCGGTCATGCCCACATCGTAAGGGTTGTCGTACTCGACGTGCTCTTTACCGCGCAGGGCGTGAACAATCGGTGCTTTCAGTTTGGCCGCGAATTCGACCAACTCTTTATGCGCCCCGGCACAGCCGCTGCCGCACAGGAAGGCGATGTTGCTGGAGTAGCGCAGCAGTTGCGCCAGTTTATCAAGTTCTTCTTCGGCGGGCGTCACCACCGGAAGCGGGGCGTGGTACCAGTGGCTACTGGCGCTTTCCGGCGCGGCCTTCAGCGCCACATCGCCTGGAAGCACAACCACCGATACGCCGCGATTGAGCACGGCTTTGCGCATGGCAATGGCCAGCACCTGAGGAATTTGGTCGGGTGACGAAACCAGTTCGCAGTAGTGGCTACATTCGCGGAACAACTCCTGGGGGTGCGTTTCCTGGAAATAGCCGCTGCCGATTTCGCTCGACGGAATATGAGCGGCTATTGCCAGCACCGGCACGTGGTTGCGGTGGCAATCAAACAAGCCGTTGATTAAATGCAGGTTGCCTGGCCCGCATGACCCCGCGCAGGCGGCAAGTTCGCCGGTAAGCTGCGCTTCTGCGCCGGCGGCAAAGGCGGCGACCTCTTCGTGACGTGTGGGCATCCAGTCGATAGTCCCCATTCTGTTGAGACTGTCACTTAGCCCGTTCAGGGAATCCCCGGTTACTCCCCAAATCCGTTTCACTCCCGCTTGTTCAAGTGTTTTAGCAATAAAAGCGGCAACCGTTTGTTTCATGGTTTTCCATCTCCTTAATTGTGATACCGGTTACAAGTTTAGATGAAGATAATGATTATGCTTCCGGCCGCAGCGGCTTATCCTCACCACAATCGAGGATAAGACGTATAACAGGGAAGAATAAGGAGAAAGTTCAGATGGTTGCGACGGTGCAAGGATCGTTTAATCGTATGTTATCCCATGAGGATTTTGGCAAGCTGTTGTTACGCCTCGCTGTAGGCGGATTGATGCTGTTTCATGGCCTACATAAGTTGTTTGCGGGCATCGATGGTATTAGCGCTATGCTGGTAGCGAAAGGATTTCCGGGGTTTATTGCTTACGGCGTTTTAGTCGGTGAGGTTGTTGCGCCCGTTTTGATTATCCTCGGCGTTCTGACGCGTCTTTCCGCTTTGGTGCTGGCATTTACCATGGTTGTTGCCTGGCTGATGGTGGCAATGGGGAAAACTTTTGCGCTGGACGCTGTGGGGGCATGGGCGATTGAAAGCATCGTCTATTACTTTATCGGTGGGATGGCGATAGCGTTCTTAGGCGCGGGGAAATACGCCCTGGCAAAAGGGTCTGTCTGGCAGTAAGACGTTGTTGCGAAGACTAAAAAAACGGCCACCGTTTCCGATGGCCGTATCTGTTTTTGTACTGCAAGCCAGCCTTACGCCAGGACTAAATCACCCTGCGGATGACAGGAGCATGCCAGCACGTATCCGTCGGCGATTTCCTGCTCGCTCAGCGTCATGGTGCTGGTGACGGTGTAATCGCCAGACACCACTTTGGTTTTGCAGCAACCGCACACGCCTGCGCGGCAAGCGGCCTGTACCGGCACGTTGTTGCTTTCCATCGCCTCCAGAAGCGTCGTACCCACCGGGCCGTAAAACGTCTGCGCCGGTTGCAGTTTGGTGAACTTCAGACCGCTGTTAACGGCGTCGGCCACCGGCGTAAAGAATTTCTCTTTAAAGAAACGAGTCACGCCGAGCGCTTTCACCTCTTTCTCCACCATGTCCATGTACGGCGCGGGGCCGCAGGTCATAACGGTGCGAGACGCAATATCCGGCACGCTTTGCAGCAGTTCGCGGCTCAAACGGCCAGAGACAAAACCGTGAGTGGCGTTGTTCTCTGCGACCAGGGTGACCGGATAGTTGCGCCATTCGTCTGCGAAAATCACATCCTGCGGTGAGCGAATGTTGAAAATCACCTGCACGTCGGCCTGCGGGCGATATTTTGCCAACCAGCGACGCATCGACATAATCGGCGTCACCCCGCAACCGGCTGCCAGCAGCAGGAAACGGTCGTTCGGCTCATTGTCACAGGTAAACTCACCCATCGCCTCAGACAGCCAGATGTAATCGCCGCGTTTAACATCGCGGGTCAACCACTGGGAGCCTGCGCCATCGTCGATACGACGAACGGTCAGCGTAATGTATTCGCTCACTCCAGGCGTCGATGAGAGGGTATACGCGCGCAGGGTATCGGCAGAGTTACGCACGCTCACCAGCGCATGCTGACCTGGGCGATACGGATAGTAGTCATGGCACAGCAGTGACAGCGTCCACACATCCGGCGTTTCCTGGTGGATGTGGTGGACCTGCATCCGCCACGGACATTGAGGGGTTGGCATCGTCATCATTTACTCCTTACGCGCTCAGCAGCTGCTTCATATCTTCTTCAACGGTGGTCACAGAACGCAGACCAAACTTCTCGTTGAGGATTGCCAGCAGGTCCGGCGTGAAGAAGCCCGGTGCGGTTGGCCCGGTGACGATGTTTTTCACACCCAGCGACAGCAGGGTCAGCAGAATGACGATCGCTTTCTGTTCGAACCAGGAGAGTACCAGCGAGAGCGGCAGGTCATTGACGCCACAGCCCAGTTTTTCTGCCAGCGTCACCGCCAGGATAATGGCGGAGTATGCATCGTTACACTGACCGGCATCCACCAGACGCGGCAGGCCTTCGATATCGCCGAAGTCCAGTTTGTTGAAGCGGTATTTCCCGCACGCCAGGGTCAGGATCAGGCAATCGTCCGGCACGCTGGTGGCGAAATCGGTGAAGTAGTTACGTTCGCCGCGCGCGCCATCGCAGCCGCCGACCAGGAAGATGTGACGCAGTTTTTCGCGGCTCACCAGGTCAATCAGGGTATCGGCGGCGCCCAGCAGTGTCTGGCGACCGAAACCAACGGTGATCAGGTGCGGGATTTCGCTGTACGGGAAGCCCGCCATCTGCTGTGCCTGGGCAATAACCGGCCCGAAGTTGTCGCCTTCAAGGTGGCTCACGCCCGGCCAGCCGACGATACTACGGGTCCAGATACGGTCGTCGTATGCGCCAACAGTTGGGTCGATGATGCAGTTAGAGGTCATCACGATAGGACCCGGGAAGCGGGCGAATTCCACCTGCTGGTTTTGCCAGCCGCTACCGTAGTTACCGATCAGATGTTTGAATTTACGCAGTTCCGGATAGCCGTGTGCCGGCAGCATTTCACCGTGGGTATAGACGTTAACGCCGGTGCCTTCGGTTTGTTCCAGCAGATTGTAGAGATCTTTCAGGTCGTGACCGGAAATCAGAATACATTTCCCTTCGGTCGCTTTGACGTTCACCTGAGTCGGCGTCGGGTGACCATATTTGGTGGTTTCACCGGCATCCAGAATGCTCATTACTTTGAAGTTCATCTGGCCGATTTCCATTGAGCACTCCAGCAGAGCGTTCATATCGGAAGGCCAGGTGCCCAGCCACGCCATGATTTTGTGATACTGCGCGTAGATATCGTTGTCGTACTGACCGAGAACGTGCGCGTGCTCCATGTAAGCTGCCGCGCCTTTCAGGCCGTACAGGCACAGCAGACGCAGGCCGAGGATGTTCTCGCCAATCGCTGCTTTGTCTTTGTTCGGGGTAAATTCAGCGGCCTGCTGCTGCAGTGCGCCTAAATCATCGCTGACCAGTTGCAGGTCAGCCATCGGGTTATTCACGCTTGCGTTGGCATCAACGGCAAGGCATTGGGCTTTCAGTGCATCACGCAGGGCGATGGCTTCACGTGCGTAGCCGACGATGCGGGGAGAATCGAAGTTAACGTTGGTCAGCGTGGAGAAGAAGGCGCGCGGCGCAAAGTTATCAATTGCATGATCGACAATGCCGTATTCACGTGCTTTCACCGCCCATGCGGAGAGGCCTTGCAGAGCGGCAATCAACAGGTCCTGAAGATCGGACGTTTCGGCGGTTTTACCGCACATACCCTGCGAGTACGCGCAGCCGTTTCCTGCCGGAGTACGGATGGTTTGTTCACATTGCACACAAAACATGGTCACACCTTTTAAAGTTATATTTAATATACATGTTTAAGGGTAAGCCTGTGCCATGTGCATGAAAAGCGGTTTTTATCGCTAGTTACAGGGAGGTTGATTTAGCGCAATTTTGGCGGCAGCAAAGGCTACCGCCATGGGGGTATCAGGCGGTGAAGAAGGCCATCAGCAGGGGAACCAGCAGGCTCAACACAAAGCCGTGAACGATCGCGGGCGGCACCATTTCCACGCCGCCGGAGCGCTGAAGAACGGGGAGAGTAAAGTCCATTGACGTCGCACCGCATAAACCCAGTGCCGTAGAGCGGCTACGCTGCACCAGCGCTGGAATGAGCATAATGGCAATGAGTTCGCGTGCCAGATCGTTAAAGAAGGTAGCGCTGCCAATTACCGGGCCAAAAGCATCGGTGGTCATAATGCCGGAAAGGGAGTACCAGCCAAATCCGGACGCCATCGCCAGCCCGGTTTTTAACGGCAGACCGAGAATCAGGGAATTAATCGCTCCACCAATTAAAGAACTCGCCATCACCACCACGGAAATAATCATCCCACGGCGATTGAGGACAATCTGTTTTAGCGTCATGCCGCTATTGCGCAGTTGAATACCCACAAGGAACAAAAGGAAAATAAGCGTATATTCGCTGGCGGCAGTCGCGTGTTGTAAAAATGAAAGGCCACTTAAGCCCACGACAAAACCACCGACCACTACAAAACACAGCTTTAATGATTCCAGTGCCATTGCCAGTCGCGAAGGTAATTTTTCCTGCTGATGGTGGTGACGCCAGGGCAGAGACTTTTCGAGCCAGAAAAGTGCTGCAATATTACACAGTAAAATAACCACAATACTGATAGAGGAATAGTAGAAAATAGCCAACAGATTACTGGCCAGATTATCGAGAAAAGCCAGGCTCACGCCCATCAAAAAGAGAATGACGTAAACAATCCAGCTAAGAAGACGATTAATCAGCTGGAGTGTAGGGCGATGGGTGAGGGGGATCAGGTAACCCAGAATCAGGGGTACAAGAATGATCAGCAGTCCCGACAACATGAGCGGCATATTCCTTGCAGTGTGTATTAAGCGGCAATGACACTACCGAAATTGGCTTCAAATATCAAACGTGCCCGGTGGCGCTGCGCTTACCGGACCTACGGGATGCAGTGATCAAGTAGGTCGGATAAGCGTAGCGCCATCCGACACAAAAAAGCCCGCATAGCGGGCTTGAGACTGATGACAAACGCTATATTGCCTGATGCGCTGCGCTTATCAGGCCTACAAAGTTTCTACAATTTATTGAATTTGCAGTATTTTGTAGGCCGGATAAGGCGTAAATTAGTCGCGTTTTTCCAGTAGAGTACGGTAGATAAGGCCACCGAGGATACCGCCGATAATCGGCATAACCCAGAACAGCCAGAGCTGTTGCAGTGCCCAGCCGCCCTGGAAGATAGCGACTGCGGTGCTACGCGCCGGGTTAACAGAAGTGTTGGTTACCGGGATGCTGATCAGGTGAATCAGCGTCAGGGCCAGACCGATAGCAATTGGTGCAAAGCCCGCCGGTGCGTGTTTGTCGGTCGCGCCGTGGATAACCAGCAGGAAGCCACAGGTCAGCACGATTTCAATGACGATAGCGGAAAGCATAGAGAAGCCGCCCGGTGAATGTTCGCCGTAGCCGTTAGACGCGAAGCCGCTTGCCGCCGCGTCGAAGCCGGCTTTACCGCTGGCTACCAGGTACAGCACTGCCGCTGCAACGATACCGCCGATAACTTGCGCCACGATATAACCGATAACGTCTTTCGCCGGGAATCGACCGCCCGCCCACAGGCCCAGCGTGACTGCCGGGTTAAAGTGACCGCCTGAGATATGACCGACTGCGAACGCCATGGTCAGCACGGTCAGACCGAATGCCAGCGCCACACCCGCGAAACCGATACCCAGTTCCGGGAATGCCGCAGCCAGAACGGCGCTACCGCAACCACCAAACACCAGCCAGAAAGTACCGAAGAACTCTGCAGCTAATTTTCTAAACATAACCACCTCAATAAAAAGCACGTACAGGATGAGTAAATTCTCTCTGTACATTATTTATCGTCAGAAAGGGGTGACGACACAATTTATACCCACGCATAACCGCTGGCAGAGAAAGTGAACAGAATCACCGCACTGCCAACAGAATTAAGCCGAGTATAGAAGTCGTTATTTTAAAAACGTTATCATCCCTTCACCAGTTAAATTTGTACGTTTAATTTGATGTAAGGCAATGTGATGTTATTCCTTAAACAATCTGCGTGGTTGAATAGAGTGTAGTGCATTTTTTTAAGAATATTCATTGGTGGCATTATCTGTTTCCTATCCCATTTTTGTGCTAGCCAAAAGCATCGTCGCGTCGTGACCGGGCAGTCCGGAACCGTATCAATGCCGCACTCTCTGAACGGCTTGACGCAACTTGAATGTTTTTGCGTATATACTGCCGATAACAGAAGGAAAAGGCGGTAACGAAACGGAGGGGACATGCTTCTTGAACGCGTAGAAATTGTCGGTTTTCGTGGCATTAATCGATTGTCATTAATGCTGGAGCAAAACAACGTCCTGATTGGCGAAAATGCCTGGGGCAAGTCGAGCCTGCTGGACGCGTTAACCCTGCTGTTATCTCCTCGTGATGAGCTCTATCACTTTGTGCGCAATGATTTTTGGTTTCCGCCGGGGGATGTGAAGGGCCGTGAACATCATCTGCATATTATTCTGACCTTTCGAGAGTCTGAGCCGGGGCGTTATCGTGGGCGACGCTATCGCCCGCTGGCTGATTGCTGGTCGCGTGGTGAAGATGGTTATCATCGTCTGTTTTATCGTCTGGAAGGTGAGCTGGGCGCGGATGACAGCGTCATGACCCTGCGCAGTTTTATCGACAGCAACGGGCACGCGCTGGAACTGGACGATATCGATGCGATGGCGCGCCATTTGATTCGCCTGATGCCGGTGCTGCGCCTACGCGACGCGCGCTTTATGCGCCGTATTCGCAACGGCACAGTGCCCAATACGCCGGACGTCGAAGTGACTGCGCAACAGCTTGATTTTCTCTCCCGCGAGCTGGTGTCCAGCCCACAAAATCTGAGCGATGCACAGATTCGCCAGGGGCTGTCGGCGATGGTGCAACTGCTGGAACATTATTTTTCTGAACAAGGCTCGGATGAAGCGCGCAACCGCCTGATGCGTCAGCGCTCTCACGATGAACAGCGCAGTTGGCGTTATCTCGACATCATCAACCGAATGATTGATAAACCTGGCGCACGCAGCCACCGGATGATCCTTCTCGCGCTCTTTTCCACGTTATTGCAGGCAAAAGGCACCGTGCGCCTCGATAAAGACGCGCGTCCGTTGCTGTTAATTGAAGACCCGGAAACGCGACTACACCCGATCATGCTGTCGGTGGCGTGGAATCTCCTCAATCTGCTGCCGCTTCAGCGTGTGACCACCACCAATTCTGGCGAGCTGTTATCGTTGACGCCGATGGAGCATGTTTGTCGCCTGGTGCGTGAATCCTCCCGCGTGGCGGCGTGGCGTTTAGGACCGGGCGGCATGAACCCCGACGACAGCCGCCGCATTTCGTTCCACATTCGCTTTAATCGCGCGTCGTCGTTGTTTGCGCGCTGTTGGCTGCTGGTGGAGGGCGAAACCGAAACCTGGGTCATTAACGAACTGGCGCGCCAGTGTGGTCATCACTTTGATGCCGAAGGCGTTAAAGTTATCGAATTTGCCCAGTCAGGCCTGAAGCCGTTGATTAAATTCGCCCGACGAATGGGGATTGAGTGGCACGTGCTGGTGGATGGCGATGAGGCCGGTAAGAAATACGCTGCGACCGTGCGCGGCCTGCTCAACAATGACAGGGAACAGGAGCGTCACTACCTGACGACGCTCCCGGCGCTGGATATGGAACACTTTATGTACCGTCAGGGCTTCTCCGATGTCTATCATCGGGTGGCGCAGTTGCCGGAGAATATTCCCATGAACATGCGCCGGGTGATAACGAAAGCGATTCATCGCTCCTCAAAACCTGACCTGGCCATTGAGGTGGCGATGGAGGCAGGGCGGCGCGGCGTGGATGCCGTGCCGACGCTGCTGCGTAAAATGTTCTCGCGGGTTATCTGGCTGGCGCGCGGGAAAGCCGACTAAATATTGAAGCGCTGCTGGATCTGGCTGGTGATGCTGTCCAGCAGCGCGTAACGGCGGCGATATTCCGCACGTTTTTTACTGGCGATATCCGCTTCGTCTTTACGGGCGATGCTGAGCGGTAAATGGTAATAACCGCGCTCATCATTCACGCCGCCGACCGCTTCCCAGAAATTGTCATAATCCGCGTGGATTTTTTTCCCTTTATCGCGATAACGCAGGCTGCGGTAGATATGCGCCTGGTTGCTGACCGCGAGAATTTGCTCCATCTGCCAGCGCTGCGCAAAGCTGCACACCGCTTCCATCACCACGCGTTTCGGGAACAGGCCGTGACAGGCTTTGGTCGCCTGATGAATATCCTGCTGTGACTGCTCGGTTTTCCCGCCTTGCAAGCCACCAATAAATAGCGTGCGTTTGCCTTCATATTCGCAAATGGTGAAAGTGATTTCCGCCAGCATTTCATTGCGCGCGTTGCGCAGCAGAATGGTGCTTTCTCCCTCTTTATCCAGCGAGATAACGGACGCAAAATGGAGGGTATAGATTTCGCCTTCTTTGCCTTCGATTTCAGCCAGTGGGATGCCCGCGTGGGCGAAGTAGCGCTGTAACTCATCCGTGGTCAGCGCCTGGCGCAGCGTGCGGTAGTGGTAGCGCAGTGCATCCAGCAACTGTTGGCGATCAAGATTGACGGCCAGATAAGGGCGGTGCAGGCGAACGGGAAGACGTGGCTGAATTAACAGCAGGCGTTCGAGGTCCGGCCATTTCGCCATTTCTGCCATCCATTGGCGGGATAAACGCGGCATCCACAGCGAACGCAGCATAAACTTTCTACGAAAGCTGCGCTGATGCCAGAACTTACCGGGGCGCCACAGCCCGCTCCATAAGCAGAAAAACAGGCCAACGCTGGAGGTGGGGAGTGTCGGGTAGTGGGAGTTTTCAGTGGTTTGCAACATATCAGCAATCCGCGTAATGGATGATGCGTTGATTTCACCACTGGCAAACTTAACCAATTCTCAATAACTCTGTTACCCTGTTCACCTTTACTTATTTGTTTAGTAACGGTTGATGTTGATGCTCTCACTCTGGCTGAAACAACGAAAAATATCAGGATAGGTATGCGTATTAAGGGAAAAATAAAAAAACGATATGTGCTGCTTGCGGTGGTGGTCATCGCGGGGCTGATTGCCGTCTGGCGCACGCTGAATGCGCCGCTGCCGCAGTATCAAACGCTGATTGTTCGTCCGGGCGAACTGGAACAAAGCGTGCTGGCGACCGGTAAGCTTGATGCGTTGCGTAAAGTTGACGTCGGCGCGCAGGTCAGTGGGCAGTTGAAAACGCTCTCTGTTGAGATTGGCGATAAAGTTAAAAAAGGGCAGTTGCTGGGGGTCATTGACCCGGAGCAGGCCGAAAACCAGATTAAAGAAGTTGAAGCGACGCTGATGGAACTGCGCGCACAACGTGCTCAAGCGGATGCCGAACGTAAGCTGGCGCAGGTGACGCTGGCACGTCAACAGCAGCTGGCGAAAACGCAGGCCATTTCGCGCCAGGATCTCGACACCGCGACGACCGAGTTGGCAGTGAAACAGGCGCAAATCGGCACGATTGATGCGCAAATCAAGCGGAATCAGGCCTCGCTTGATACAGCAAAAACCAACCTCGACTATACGCGGATCGTCGCGCCAATGGCCGGAGAGGTCACGCAAATTACGACGCTGCAAGGGCAGACGGTAATTGCGGCGCAGCAAGCGCCAAACATTCTGACGCTGGCGGATCTCAGCACCATGCTGGTGAAAGCACAGGTGTCTGAAGCCGATGTGATTAACCTGAAACCTGGGCAGAAAGCCTGGTTCACCGTTCTCGGCGATCCGCTGACGCGCTACGAAGGCACGTTGAAAGATATCCTGCCGACGCCGGAAAAAGTGAACGATGCCATTTTCTATCATGCGCGTTTTGAAGTGCCTAACCCCCAGGGCGTATTGCGTCTGGAGATGACTGCCCAGGTCCATATCCAGCTCACCGGCGTGAAGAACGTGCTGACCATTCCGCTCAGTGCGCTGGGCGACAGCGTGGGCGATAACCGCTATACCGTGCGCCTGCTGCGTAACGGTGAGGTCAAACCGCGCGAAGTTTCCATAGGTTCGCGCAACGACACGGAAGTGGAAATTGTGAAAGGCCTGGAGGCGGGCGACGAAGTGATTATTGGCGAGGGCAAAGCGGGAGCCGCGAAATGACGGCGCTGCTGCAGCTCACGGATATTCGCCGTAGTTATCCTTCCGGTGACGGAAATATCGATGTCCTGAAAGGCATTACGCTGGACATCAACGCCGGGGAGATGGTGGCGATTGTCGGCGCATCCGGCTCCGGGAAATCCACGCTGATGAATATCATTGGCTGCCTCGATAAACCGACCAGTGGCACCTACCGCGTGGCGGGCGTTGACGTCGCCACGCTCGATAGCGATGCGCTGGCGCAACTGCGCCGGGAACACTTTGGTTTCATCTTCCAGCGTTATCATTTGCTCTCGCATTTGACGGCGGTGCAAAACGTGGAAGTGCCTGCAGTGTATGCGGGTATGGAGCGCAAAGCCCGCCTGCTGCGCGCGGCGGAGCTGCTCAAGCGCCTCGGTCTGGAAGAGCGCGTGGATTACGCACCTTCACAGCTTTCTGGCGGTCAGCAGCAACGTGTGAGTATTGCGCGTGCGTTGATGAACGGCGGGCAGGTGATCCTTGCGGATGAACCGACCGGGGCGCTGGATAGCCGTTCCGGCGAAGAGGTGATGGCGATTCTGCACCAGCTCAAAGAGCAGGGGCACACGATTATTATCGTTACCCACGATCCGCAGGTGGCCGCGCAGGCCGAGCGGGTGATCGAAATTCATGACGGTGAGATTTTGCGTAATCCACCGGCAAAGGCGGCGACGGGCGAAGCGCGACGCCTGACTGGCGAGCATGTCTCCGGCTGGCGGCAATTCAGCAACAGTTTCCGCGAAGCGTTGTCGATGGCGTGGCGCGCGCTGGCGGCCAATAAAATGCGCACGCTGTTAACCATGCTCGGCATTATTATCGGTATTGCCTCGGTGGTGTCGATTGTGGTGGTGGGCGATGCGGCAAAACAGATGGTACTGGCGGATATCCGTTCCATTGGTACCAACACGATTGATGTGTATCCCGGTAAAGACTTTGGCGACGACGACCCGCAGTATCAGCAATCGCTGAAATATGACGACCTGCTGGCAATTGAAAAACAGTCGTGGGTGAGCTCTGCCACGCCCGCGGTCTCGAAAAATCTGCGGTTGCGCGCGGGCAATATTGATGTTGCTGCCAGCGTGCAGGGCATTGGCCAGCAGTACTTTAATGTTTACGGCATGACCTTCAGCGAGGGCAACACCTTTAACGCGATTCAGGCCGCTGAGCGTGCGCAGGTGGTGGTGCTCGATAACAACACTCGCCGCCAGCTTTTCCCGAATAAAACCAGTGTAGTGGGTGAAATTATTCTGGTCGGGAATATGCCCGCCACGGTCATTGGGGTGGCGGATGAGAAACAGTCGATGTTTGGCAGCAGCACGATTTTGCGCGTCTGGCTGCCTTACTC
The DNA here is from genome assembly GCF_008369545.1 of Pseudocitrobacter sp. 73. NCBI lineage: Bacteria > Pseudomonadati > Pseudomonadota > Gammaproteobacteria > Enterobacterales > Enterobacteriaceae > Pseudocitrobacter > Pseudocitrobacter sp. 73. Next base: position 105,174 of record NZ_VTZO01000001.1, read on the forward strand.
AACGATGGCGGGGCGCGTAATGGGGCAGTCGTGGCTCAATTCGATCACGGTCCGCGTGAAAGAGGGCCACGACAGCAGTTTTGCCGAGCAACAGCTCACGCGTCTGCTTAATCTTCGCCATGGGAAAAAAGATTTCTTCGTCTGGAATATGGACAGCGTCTTGAAAACGGCGGAACGCACCACACATACATTACAGCTGTTTCTGACATTGGTGGCAGTCATCTCACTGGTGGTTGGCGGTATTGGCGTGATGAATATTATGCTGGTGTCGGTGACTGAACGAACGCGCGAAATCGGCATTCGTATGGCGGTGGGCGCACGGGCCAGCAATGTGCTGCAACAATTTTTGATTGAAGCGGTTTTGGTGTGTCTGGTAGGCGGTGCGCTAGGAGTGACGCTATCCTTAATGATAGCGCTGGCGCTGCAACTGGTTTTACCGGGCTGGGAAATCGGTTTCTCGCCCGTCGCGCTGCTTACGGCGTTTATCTGCTCGACACTTACTGGCGTACTGTTTGGCTGGTTACCCGCTCGTAATGCGGCCAGGCTTGACCCGGTGGATGCGCTGGCGCGAGAGTAAAAGAAAAATGCCAGTCGAAGGGACTGGCATTTTGACGGCGGGATGTACACAATGAAGCATGAAGGCTATGCGGTAGTTTCTGCCTCGACGACGGGAATAATCACGCTGGCGTGGTTACCCTTCGGGCCTTCATGAACATCAAACTGGACCGATTGCCCGGCTTTTAGCGTTCTGTAACCATCCATCTGAATGGTGGAGTAATGGGCGAATATGTCATCGCCACCGCCTTCCGGGCAGATAAAACCAAACCCTTTGGCATTGTTGAACCACTTAACAGTACCCATTTCCATACTTCGACATCCTTCGTAACGCTTATATGTAGATGGAATGAACCGGTGGTGGAGTCAGGAGCTGTTTAAAACCTCGCCAACTCTCGCCACTACAATTTAGAGTTTTCGCGCCAAGCGTCAAGGGTTTGAAGGGTGAGATGGACGGAAAATGAATCAAAATTTGAAGCAGTTAACGCTATTGACGGGAATGTGACAGAGTTCGCTAATGACAGCTATAGGTGATAGTTATCTATGATCTACAGTAGATTTAGTACCTGTATAAACAGAGGTCAGCGACTGCGCACTTGCCACCGAAGATGATGACTGACAATGAGTAAGAGCAGAGACTGGCTGGATTTTGACCAGCTAACGGAAGACAAACTCCAGGATGGGCTGAAACCCCCATCGATGTATAAAGTGATTTTAGTCAATGATGATTACACGCCAATGGAGTTTGTTATTGACGTGTTACAAAAATTCTTTTCTTATGATGTAGAACGTGCCACACAACTCATGCTCACCGTTCACTATCAGGGTAAAGCTATTTGTGGTGTTTTTACTGCCGAGGTGGCAGAAACCAAAGTAGCCATGGTGAACAAATACGCGAGGGAGAACGAGCATCCATTGTTGTGTACGCTGGAAAAAGCCTGAAATCAGGCATGAAAATTGGGGGAGGTGCCTATGCTCAATCAAGAACTGGAACTCAGTTTAAACATGGCTTTCGCCAGAGCGCGCGAGCACCGTCATGAGTTTATGACCGTCGAGCACTTGCTGCTGGCACTGCTTAGCAACCCATCGGCCCGTGAAGCGCTGGAAGCGTGTTCTGTAGACCTGGTCGCGCTGCGTCAGGAACTCGAAGCCTTCATCGAACAAACCACGCCGGTTCTGCCGGTCAGTGAAGAAGAGCGCGACACACAGCCGACGCTCAGCTTCCAGCGTGTCCTGCAACGTGCGGTCTTCCACGTCCAGTCTTCTGGTCGTAGCGAAGTGACCGGCGCAAATGTTCTGGTCGCCATTTTCAGCGAGCAGGAGTCGCAAGCTGCGTATCTTCTGCGTAAACATGAAGTGAGCCGCCTCGATGTGGTCAACTTTATCTCTCACGGTACGCGTAAAGATGAACCGAGCCAGTCTTCCGATTCCGGAAGCCAGGCCCCGAACAATGAAGAGCAAGCAGGCGGGGAGGAACGTATGGAAAACTTCACCACCAACCTTAACCAGCTTGCTCGCGTTGGCGGTATTGACCCGCTGATTGGTCGCGACAAAGAGCTGGAGCGCGCCATTCAGGTGCTCTGCCGTCGTCGCAAAAACAACCCGCTGCTGGTGGGCGAATCTGGCGTCGGTAAAACCGCAATTGCCGAAGGTCTGGCATGGCGCATTGTGCGCGGTGACGTGCCGGAAATCATGGCCGACTGCACCATCTACTCACTGGATATCGGCTCGCTGCTGGCGGGGACCAAATATCGCGGCGACTTTGAGAAACGCTTTAAAGCGTTGCTCAAGCAGCTGGAGCAGGACAACAACAGCATTCTGTTCATCGACGAGATCCACACTATTATCGGTGCGGGTGCAGCGTCGGGTGGCCAGGTGGATGCCGCTAACCTGATTAAACCGCTGCTCTCCAGCGGTAAAATTCGGGTAATGGGCTCAACCACTTACCAGGAATTCAGCAATATCTTTGAGAAAGATCGTGCCCTGGCGCGCCGTTTCCAGAAAATCGACATTACTGAACCTTCTGTCGAAGAAACCGTGCAGATAATCAACGGCCTGAAACCGAAGTATGAAGCTCACCATGACGTGCGCTACACCGCGAAAGCGGTACGTGCGGCGGTTGAGCTGGCGGTGAAATACATCAATGATCGTCATCTGCCGGATAAAGCGATTGATGTGATTGATGAAGCGGGTGCGCGTGCGCGTCTGATGCCTGTTAGCAAGCGTAAGAAAACGATCAACGTGGCGGACATTGAATCCGTGGTCGCGCGTATTGCGCGTATCCCGGAGAAAAGCGTCTCCCAGAGCGATCGCGATACGCTGAAAACGCTGGGTAATCGCCTGAAAATGCTGGTGTTTGGTCAGGATAAAGCCATCGATGCGTTAACCGAGGCGATCAAAATGAGCCGTGCCGGTCTCGGTCACGATCATCGCCCGGTCGGTTCATTCCTGTTCGCCGGTCCAACCGGGGTCGGGAAAACCGAGGTGACGGTCCAGCTGGCAAAAGCGATGGGCATTGAACTGCTGCGCTTTGATATGTCCGAATATATGGAACGCCATACGGTGAGCCGCCTGATTGGCGCGCCTCCGGGATACGTAGGTTTTGATCAGGGCGGTCTGCTCACCGATGCGGTTATCAAACATCCGCACGCGGTACTGCTGCTTGATGAAATCGAGAAAGCGCACCCGGACGTCTTTAACCTGCTGTTGCAGGTCATGGACAACGGCACGCTGACCGATAACAACGGCCGCAAAGCCGACTTCCGCAACGTGGTGCTGGTGATGACCACCAACGCCGGGGTGCGTGAAACTGAGCGTAAATCCATCGGCCTGATTCAGCAGGATAACAGCACCGATGCAATGGAAGAGATCAAAAAGATCTTTACGCCGGAATTCCGTAACCGTCTGGACAACATTATCTGGTTCGATCACCTCTCTACCGAGGTCATCCATCAGGTTGTCGATAAGTTTATCGTCGAGCTGCAGGTGCAGTTGGATCAGAAAGGCGTTTCGCTGGAAGTCACTCAGGAAGCCCGCAACTGGCTGGCGGAGAAAGGCTACGACCGCGCAATGGGCGCACGTCCAATGTCCCGCGTGATTCAGGACAACCTGAAAAAACCGCTGGCAAACGAGCTGCTGTTTGGTTCGCTGGTGGATGGTGGCCAGGTGACGGTGGCGCTGGACAAAGAGAAAAATGAGCTGACCTACGGGTTCCAGAGTGCGCAAAAGCACAAACCGGAAGCGGCGCATTGATTCTCTGAATTTAGTCATTTTAAACCGGGCGAGAGCCCGGTTTATTTATTTTTATAAAATAGAAAAGGCCGGGGATTTCCCCGGCCTTTCAGCATCTGGTTGCCACGAAGGGCTCAGGAACGATCAGCGACTACGGAAGACAATGCGGCCTTTGCTCAGGTCGTACGGGGTCAACTCAACAGTCACTTTGTCGCCCGTCAGAATGCGGATGTAGTTTTTGCGCATTTTACCGGAGATGTGCGCAGTTACCACGTGACCGTTTTCAAGTTCTACGCGGAACATAGTGTTAGGTAACGTATCGAGTACGGTACCCTGCATTTCAATATTGTCTTCTTTGGCCATCTAGTCCTCGGGGTATCACTACCATAGTTTTTAACCGGCAAGATAATGCCGAACTTCATCAAGTAAGTAAAGATTTTGCGAATGAATCGCCGAAAGTCGTTTTTGCGCATTACCCCAATGCCACGCGAAAAGAGCGTGCGAGGGACGCAGATCGGGTTGGATACTGCGGGAGATCTGACTCGAATGATTCCCAAACGGCGGCGGGGCAAAAGGCAGAAGCGACTCTCAGCGGACAATTATATCATCCCGACAAAAATTGTGCTGAAAACATTTACACTTCCGGTGAAAAGAGTGTCCGGGGTACCCAGAAATGTTCCGGCAAGCGATGCATGCGTAATATATCAAGTTGTTCAAGGTAGTCGCGTCGCGCTATTTCTATCGCGCCCAATGAGGCGGTATGACTATTCAGCACCTGGCAGTCGATAAGTTTTCCGCCGCTTTGCTTAAACGTATCGCAAAAGACTAACAGCGCCGTTTTTGAGGCGTTTTCCGCGCGGCTGAACATGGATTCCCCACAAAAGAGGGCGCCCAGCGAAACACCGTACATGCCGCCAACCAGCTCGTCACCTTTCCATACTTCAATAGAGTGCGCATGACCCAGTTCGTGCAGACGATGATAGGCCTGCACGATGCCGGGGGTAATCCAGGTGCCTTCGTTGCGGTCTTGCGCGCAACCTTCAATCACCTGGCCAAACGCATAATTTAGCGTGATGCGATAGGGTGAACGGCTGTGAAAACGCTTCATGCTGCGGCTGATGTGAAAGGTATCTGGCCACAGCACCGCGCGGGGATCGGGCGACCACCATAAGATTGGGTCACCCGGTGAGAACCACGGGAAAATGCCGCGCTGATAGGCCATCAGCAGGCGAGCGGGGCTCAAATCGCCCCCTAAGGCCAGTAAACCATTCGGCTCGCGAAGTGCCCCTTCCGGGGAAGGAAACGCTATCGAGTGACGTGAGAGCTGAACAAGGCGCATGTTTCTACTACCTCAAAATACCGATCGCTCAATAATAGCCTACAAACGCTGCTTGAACTGGTAATAACGCCCCTGTTGCGACAGCAATTCTGCGTGAGTACCTTGCTCAATGATTTGCCCGTTGTCCATCACCACGATGCGATTAAAACGCGCCAGCCCACGCAGGCGATGCGTCACCATCAGCACGGTTTTATCACGCATTAACTCTGCCAGTAAATCAAGAATCTGGCTCTCTGTCGTGGCATCCAGCCCTTCGGTGGGTTCATCCAGCAGCATCAGCGGCGCATCGTGCAGTAATGCGCGGGCGATTGCCAGACGACGCAGCTCACCACCGGACAGCTGGCGTCCGCCTTCGCCCAGCCAGCTGTTGAGACCGCTATCTTCCAGCAGTTTGCTAAGGCCTGTCTGTTCCAGAACGCCACTCAGTTCGGCATCGCTGGCGTCAGGACGTGCCAGCAGAAGGTTATCGCGCAGTGTGGCGCTAAAAAGATGCACACGCTGCGGCACCACGCTCATGGTGCGGCGCAGTGTCAATTCGTCCAGATTGCCGAGCGGTTGCTCATTAAGCAAAATCGCCCCTTGCTGCGGATCCCATGCGCGCGTAATCAACTGAAGCAACGTCGATTTACCACAACCTGTACGCCCCAGAATGGCAATATGTTCACCTGCGTTGATCTGCAGGGAGATATCGCTGAGCGCTGACTGCGCCTGCTCCGGATAGCGGAAAGTCACTTTCTCAAAGCGTAGCGCAACCTGGGTTGGTACAGCGGCTTTTGTTTGTGGGAACGTCACTTCAGGTTTTTGCTCGATAATCTGCGTCAGACGCAGCGCTGAAGCAATCACCTGACCAAGATGCTGGAACGCGCCGGTAACCGGGGCCAGCGCTTCAAACGCGGCCAGCGCACAGAAGACAAACAGCGCAATCAGCGCGCCAGGCTGCGTGTTGCCGCCTACGCCACCGGCGGCCAGCCAAAGCATGGCGATGACAGCTAAGCCGCCAATCAGCAGCATCAGCGCTTGCGACAGAGCCGTCAGCTCCGACTGGCGACGCTGTGCGTCATGCCAGTTTACTTCTGTCTGTTCCATCTGTTCGCGGTATCGCGTACTGGCGTTAAAAATCGTCAGCTCAGCCTGACCCTGTAACCAACTGGTCAACTGCTGGCGATAGCGCCCACGCAGGTGCGTTAATTGCTCGCCGGTGGGTTTGCCGGCACGATAGAACAGCGGCGGCAGCAAAAAGAGCGTCGGCAGCATAATACCGCCGAGGGTCAGTGCCAGCGTGCCATCCAGGAAACTCAGCCCGAAGGTCACGACCAGAATAACCACCAGCGCGCCGACTAACGGCGAAATCACGCGCAGGTAAAGATGGTCCAGCGTATCAACATCAGCCACCATACGGTTGAGCAGTTCGCCCTGACGAAAACGTGCCAGCCCGGCAGGGGAGAGGGGAAGCAATTTGCTGAAGGTGAAGACGCGCAGGTGCTGCAACACGCGGAAGGTGGCGTCGTGACTGACCAGACGCTCGAAATAGCGTCCGGCGGTACGGATAATCGCTGAACCGCGTACGCCTGCCGCCGGCAGCATGTAGTTAAAGCTGTAGACGCCCGCCACGCCGACGACGGCGGAGGCCGATAAGAACCAGCCAGAAAGCGTGAGCAAGCCAATGCTCGCCAGCAGGGTGACAATCGCCAGCACCACGCCAAGCGTCAGCAGCCATTTATGGCGTTTATACAGCGCCAGGTAGGGGAGTAACGCGCGCATTTAGATTTCCTCCTGACGGTTGGCGAGCAGATGCGCAAACGGTCCTTGCGCCCCGGCAAGCTGCTGATAGCTGCCTTGCTCAACAATCTGACCGTTATCCATCACCCAGATAGCATCCCAGTCGGTAATTTCTTCCAGTTGGTGCGTTACCATCAACGTGGTTTGCTGCGTAGAGGCGCGCGTCAGCGCCTGCATGACACGCTGCTCACTGTGCGCGTCAAGGCTGGCGGTGGGCTCATCGAGCAACAATAACCGACAGGGCATCAGCAACGCGCGTGCAACGGCAACACGCTGCGCCTGGCCGACGGAGAGACGCGCGGCCTGATCGCCTACCACGGTGTCAAGGCCCTGCGGAAGCTGCGATAAAAACTCGCTGACCCAGGCGTTATCCAGCGCGGCCTGTAACTGTAGCTCGCTGGCGTGAGGATTGGCCAGCAGAACGTTTTCGCGCAGCGTGGCGGCCGGGAGCTGCGGGTTCTGCCCGACCCAACTCATCATGCGCCGCCAGCTTTCGGGGTGGAGCTGACTCAGTTCCACACCATTAACTTGTAAAGAACCGGTATACGGCAGAAACCCTGCCAGCGTGTTCAGCAATGAGCTCTTTCCGGAGCCGCTTTGCCCCACCATCACCACGCGCTGCCCGGCCTCCAGACTAAAGTTCAGTGGCCCGGCAAGGGTTTTCCCTTCTGGTGAGGTTATGAACAGATCCGTTGCGGTTAGGGTCACAGGCTCTTTATCATTGATTTCTCGCTCACCTTGTTCGGGATGCGCCAGCGGCGTTTCCATAAAGGTTTTTAAACTGTCGGCTGCGCCAACGGCCTGCGCTTTGGCGTGATAGAAGGTGCCTAAATCGCGCAATGGCTGGAAAAACTCGGGCGCGAGGATTAATGCGAGGAAGCCCGACGAGAGCGTGACTGCCATCCCGTAGCTGCCAAAATTGAGTTCGCCGAGATAAGAGAAGCCAAAATAGACCGCTACCAGGGCAATCGAGAGCGAGGTAAAGAACTCCAGCACGCCGGAAGAGAGAAACGCCATGCGTAATACTTCCATCGTGCGCTGACGGAAATCCTGCGAGGCTTCGCGGATATTTTCGGTTTCAGCTTCCCCGCGACCAAAGATACGCAGTGTTTCCATCCCACGCAGGCGGTCAAGGAAATGGCCGCTCAGGCGAGCCAGCGCCTGGAAGTTGCGACGGTTAGCATCCGCCGCGCCCATACCGACCAGCGCCATAAACAGCGGGATCAACGGAGCGGTGAACAGCAGAATTAGCGCGGCCGCCCAGTTCGATGGGAAGATTGCGACCACAATCAGCAGCGGTACACATACGGCCAGCGCCATTTGCGGCAGATAACGTGCATAGTAGTCGTGCATGTCGTCGATCTGCTCAAGAATCAACGTCGCCCAACTGCCCGCAGGCTTGCCCTGTATCCATGCCGGGCCTGCCTGTTGCAGGCGATCAAGCACCTGCTTACGGATTTCGAAGCGAATATGCTGCCCCGCGTGGAACCCCACGCGTTCGCGCAGCCACACCACCCAGGCGCGCAGAATAAAGACCAGCACCAGCAGCACAAAAGGCAGCAGCAGCGCCTCGCGCGGAATATTTTCCATAATCATGTGGTGCAGAATGCGGGCCAGAAGCCAGGCTTGCGCGATAATTAATGCGCCGCTGACAAAGCCCAGCAAACGGGAAATCATCAACCAGCGACGGGAGATCAAACTTTGCTGTTTTAACCAGCGGGTGAGTTCTTGTTGGCGGCTTTTATTCATTGCGTGCTTCGCAGGTGCTTGTAATGAGAATTTTTAGGCACGGCAATGTTACATCGCGGCAAAAATAAAGGCGACCTATAGTCGCCTTATTTACCTTTGTTACTGACTTGTAAAGATTATTTACATGCGTCAGCCAAACCGTCGAGATAACGCTCTGCATCCAGCGCCGCCATACAGCCAGTGCCCGCAGAGGTAATCGCCTGGCGGTAGATGTGGTCCATGACATCGCCTGCGGCGAAAACGCCAGGGATGCTGGTTTGGGTGGCGTTGCCATGAATACCCGATTGCACTTTGATGTAGCCGTTTTCCAGTTCCAGCTGACCTTCAAAGATAGCCGTATTCGGGCTGTGGCCGATGGCGACAAACAGACCGGCAACGTCCAGCGTTTCAATGTTGTCGCTGTTTTGCGTATCGCGCAGACGCAGGCCGCTCACACCCATCTGATCGCCCGTCACTTCTTCCAGCGTACGGTGGGTGTGCAGCACGATGTTACCGCTTTCCACTTTATCCATCAGACGCTTGATCAGGATTTTTTCCGCGCGGAAACTGTCGCGACGGTGAATCAGATGCACTTCAGCAGCGATGTTAGAGAGATACAATGCTTCTTCAACCGCGGTGTTACCTCCGCCGATGACCGCAACTTTCTGGTTGCGATAGAAGAAACCGTCGCAGGTCGCGCAGGCGGAAACGCCGCGGCCTTTGAACGCGTCTTCAGAAGGCAGCCCCAGATAGCGAGCAGATGCACCCGTGGCAATGATCAACGCATCGCAGGTGTATTCGCCGCTGTCGCCAATCAGGCGAAACGGACGATTTTTTAAATCCACGCTGGTGATGTGATCGAACAGAATTTCGGTTTCGAATTTCGTCGCATGCTCGTGCATCCGTTCCATCAGCAGCGGCCCGGTCAGGTCGTTTGGATCGCCAGGCCAGTTTTCCACTTCTGTGGTGGTGGTCAGCTGACCGCCTTTTTCCATGCCGGTAATCAATACCGGGTGCAGGTTTGCGCGTGCGGCGTAGACCGCTGCGGTGTATCCCGCAGGTCCTGAACCAAGGATAAGCAGCTTACTGTGTTTGGCCGTGCCCATGAGATCCCCATAATTGTTGGCAGACATTGGGCAGGATTGTAGGGAATTTGTTGACGTAAAAAAAGGGCAGAGCGATTTTGTTAACGATATGTGCAATAGCAAGAACCGATGAATTGATGGTTTTTGCTACAAGAAATATAACTATTCCTACTGTCAGTCGCCCAATTATAAGACGATTTGCTATCAATTTTGCCCCACTGATAATGAATATCCGGCATGTTGTACTAAAAAACGATGTTTTGCTTTGACAATCCCCTGTGCTTTTGCGAAAACATTCAAGGAAGAAGAAAAGCAGTGTTGGCAGTGTTACGAATTTTAATGCACTGAAACACCATTTTTACCCGGCTCGCTGAAATCTACTTATGGTGTGGACAGACATCATACGTGATGTCAGCGGTGCTTTGCGGCGCCGGGCTTCTCATACACGTACCCCTGGGTTATGCGCTGTCAATGAATAGATTGCGCATGGACAACGGGTTCAGGCTCTGAACAGTGAAGTGCACAGGGTCAAGACAGGAGTAGGGAAGGAATACAGAGAGACAATAATAATGGTAGATAGTAAAAAGCGCCCCGGCAAAGATCTCGACCGCATCGATCGTAATATTTTGAACGAATTGCAAAAAGATGGGCGTATTTCCAACGTCGAGCTTTCAAAACGAGTAGGGCTTTCTCCGACGCCGTGCCTTGAGCGTGTGCGCCGACTGGAACGTCAGGGCTTCATTCAGGGCTATACTGCACTGTTGAACCCGCATTATCTGGACGCTTCACTGCTGGTCTTTGTTGAGATTACTCTGAATCGCGGTGCGCCGGATGTGTTTGAACAATTTAACGCCGCTGTACAAAAACTTGAAGAAATTCAAGAGTGTCATCTGGTTTCCGGTGATTTCGACTACCTGTTGAAAACCCGCGTACCGGATATGTCGGCATACCGTAAACTCCTGGGCGAAACCCTGCTGCGCCTGCCTGGCGTGAACGACACCCGTACCTATGTTGTTATGGAAGAAGTTAAGCAGAGTAATCGTCTGGTAATTAAGACTCGCTAATACGGAACAGGTGCAAAATCAGCTCAGTTTGATTACACTCCTGTTAATCCATACAGCAACAGTGCCGGGGAGACCCGGCGCTGTTGTCCGTTTTAGCATTTGGCACCTGGAGAGCCTTTCTTGAGCCAGGAATATACAGAAGACAAAGAAGTCAAACTGACAAAACTGAGCAGTGGACGCCGACTCCTTGAGGCGTTACTCCTCTTATGTTCCCTTTTTGCCATCTGGTTGATGGCGGCACTACTGAGCTTCAATCCTTCCGATCCCAGTTGGTCGCAAACAGCCTGGCATGAACCTATCCATAACCTGTGCGGCGCATCGGGCGCATGGCTTGCTGATACGCTGTTCTTTATTTTTGGCGTAATGGCTTACACCATTCCGGTGATAATCGTCGGCGGCTGCTGGTTTGCCTGGCGACACCGCGCCAGCGATGAATACATCGATTACTTCGCGGTCTCGTTACGCCTGATTGGCGTGCTGGCGATGATCCTCACCGCCTGCGGCCTGGCCGCGATAAACGCCGATGATATCTGGTACTTTGCCTCCGGTGGCGTGATTGGTAGCCTGCTCAGCACTGCGCTGCAACCGATGCTGCACAGCAGCGGCGGCACCATTGCGCTGTTGTGTATCTGGGCGGCGGGCTTAACGCTGTTCACCGGCTGGTCCTGGGTCAGCATTGCCGAGAAAATCGGTAGCTGGATCCTCAATATTCTCACCTTCGCCAGTAATCGTACGCGCCGGGATGACACCTGGGTGGACGAAGAAGAGTACGAAGATGACGAAGAGTATGAAGATGATGAACCCGTTGCGAAACGTGAGTCTCGTCGGGCGCGTATTCTTCGTGGCGCGCTGGCGCGCCGTCAGCGTATCGCTGAAAAATTCTCTAACCCGATGGGGCGCAAGACTGATGCGGCGCTTTTCTCGGGAAAACGCATGGATGACCCTGAAGAGGCGGTGCAGTACAGCGCGCGTGGTGTCCAGGCCGATCCTGATGATGTGTTGTTCTCTGGCTCTACCGCATTGCGCCCGGATGCCGATGATGTGTTGTTCTCTGGCTCAAGCGCAGTACGCAGCGAAAGCGATGAATACGATCCGCTGCTGAACGGTCATTCCGTGAACGAACCCATTGCCGCCGCTGCCGCTGCTACAACGGCGACACAGGCCTGGGCGGCCCCGGCTGACCCTGTGACGACAGCACCGAGCGCAGTCGATGGAGCAGCGCAGCCTGCCGTTGAATGGCAAACGGTCTCTGCTGCAAATCCGGTGGAACCATCAATCGCGCCTGCGCCAGAAGGTTGGCCGCCTGCTCAACCTCAGCAGTATCAGGATGACCCGCTGTTGCAGGGCTATCAACAACCTCAGCCGTATGTGCAGGAACCGGTTTATCAGCAACCTGAGCCGGTGTACGAACAGCCGCAGCAATACGTTCCAGAGCCGGTCTATCAACAGCCGCAGCCGTACGCGCCAGAGCCTGTCTACCAACAACCTCAGCCGCAGACGTCAGAACCTGTCTACGAACAGCCGCAGCCGTATTCATCGGAGCCGGTTTATCAACAGCCGCAGGTTGAGCCTGCTGCGCCTGAATCGGTTGTAGAAGAAGAACCGAAGCCACATCAGCGTCCTCCGCTTTACTATTTCGAAGAAGTGGAAGAAAAACGTGCACGCGAGCGTGAGCAACTGGCTGCCTGGTATCAACCGATTCCAGAGCCGCTGGCCCCGGTTGAGCAGCATATTGCACCAGCCGTTGCGCCAGCGATAGACCCGACGCCTGCCGTCGCGCCTGTCGCCGCCAGCGTGCGTGAGGCTTCCTCCACCGTTGCAGCCGCCGCCACGGCAGCCGCTGCCGCACCGCTCTTCAGCCCGGTTGATGGTCCGCGCCCACAGGTGAAAGAGGGCATAGGTCCGAAACTGCCGCGCCCTAACCGCGTACGCGTGCCTACTCGCCGCGAGCTGGCGTCTTTTGGAATCAAACTGCCGTCACAACGTATGGCAGAAGAACGTGCCCGTGGCATGGAGCGCGATCAGCACGATGTTGATATCGACAACCTGACTGATGATGAAGCCGATGCGCTGCATCAGGATGCTTTAGCGCGTCAGTTTGCGGCAACGCAGCAGCAGCGTTACGGCAGTAATACAGATATCGATAGCGCAGAAGACGATGCAGATGATGCCGCCGAAGCGGAACTGGCTCGCCAGTTTGCCGCCAGCCAGCAGTCGCGTTATGCCAGTGAACAGCCGGCAGGCGCGCATCCGTTCTCGCTGGATGACTTCGATTTCTCGCCAACTAAAGCGCTGGTCGATGACACCCCGAAAGCCCCGCTGTTTACGCCGAGTGTAGCGCCTGAGCCGCAGGTGCAGCAGCCTCAGGCACAGCCGCATTATCAGCAGCCACCTGTGCAGCAGCCGCCGCAGCATCAGCAGGCTTACCAGACTCAGGTGCAGCAACCACCAGTGCAACAGCCGCATTATCAGCAGCCACCTGTGCAGCAACCACAGCAGCAGGGCTATCAGCCTCAGGTTCAGCAGCCGCAACAACCGGCTCCGCAGCCTAAAGAGAGCCTGATTCACCCGCTGTTGATGCGTAACGGTGACGATCGTCCGGCGCTTAAGCCGACCACACCGCTGCCGTCCTTAGATTTGCTGACTCCGCCGCCAACGGAAGTTGAGCCGGTGGATACCTTCGCGCTGGAACAAATGGCGCGTCTGGTTGAAGCACGTCTGGCCGATTTCCGTATCAAAGCGGATGTCGTGAACTACTCTCCAGGCCCGGTCATCACTCGCTTCGAGCTGAACCTGGCACCAGGTGTGAAAGCGGCACGTATCTCTAACCTGTCGCGTGACCTGGCTCGTTCACTCTCCACCGTCGCTGTGCGCGTGGTGGAAGTCATTCCAGGTAAACCGTACGTTGGCCTGGAATTGCCAAATAAAAAACGTCAGACCGTCTATCTGCGCGAAGTGCTCGACTGTGCACGTTTCCGCGATAATCCGTCGCCACTCTCTGTGGTGCTGGGTAAAGACATCGCCGGTGAACCGGTGGTAGCGGATCTGGCGAAAATGCCGCACCTGCTGGTCGCCGGTACCACCGGTTCTGGTAAGTCGGTCGGCGTGAACGCCATGATCCTCAGCATGCTTTACAAAGCGCAGCCTGAAGATGTGCGTTTCATCATGATCGACCCGAAAATGCTGGAGCTTTCCGTTTATGAAGGTATTCCACATCTGTTAACGGAAGTGGTTACCGACATGAAAGACGCGGCCAACGCCCTGCGCTGGAGCGTTAACGAGATGGAACGTCGCTATAAGCTGATGTCGGCATTGGGCGTGCGAAATCTTGCAGGCTACAACGAGAAAATTGCCGAAGCGAAACGCATGGGGCGTCCGATTCCGGACCCATACTGGAAGCCGGGCGACAGCATGGATGCCACGCATCCGGTGCTGGAAAAACTGCCGTACATCGTGGTGCTGGTGGATGAATTTGCTGACCTGATGATGACGGTCGGTAAAAAAGTGGAAGAACTGATCGCTCGCCTGGCACAGAAAGCGCGTGCCGCGGGTATCCACCTGGTGCTGGCGACCCAGCGTCCGTCAGTTGACGTTATCACTGGTCTGATTAAAGCGAATATTCCGACGCGTATCGCGTTCACCGTGTCGAGCAAAATCGACTCCCGCACCATCCTCGATCAGGGCGGCGCAGAATCGCTGCTGGGGATGGGTGACATGCTCTACTCCGGGCCTAACTCCAGCACGCCGGTGCGTGTTCATGGCGCGTTTGTGCGCGATGAAGAAGTTCACGCCGTGGTGCAGGACTGGAAAGCGCGTGGTCGCCCGCAGTATATCGACGGCATCACCTCCGACAGCGAAAGTGAAGGCGGCGGTGGCGGCTTAGACGGTGGCGAAGAGCTGGACCCGTTATTCGATCAGGCAGTGAACTTTGTGACCCAAAAACGCAAAGCCTCGATCTCTGGCGTACAGCGCCAGTTCCGCATCGGTTATAACCGTGCGGCGCGCATCATCGAACAGATGGAAGCGCAGGGTATCGTGAGTGAGCAAGGGCACAACGGTAACCGCGAAGTGCTTGCGCCACCGCCGTTCGAGTGATCGTAAAACCAGGTAAATAAGTCAAAATTCAGTATTTTCTTCTGTCGCCTCGCCATGCTTAGGCCTAAAGTGAGCGACAGAAGACTCCCGTCGGGAGCATGATGCGATTAAGGATTAACGATGAAAAAGGCAGCAATCACGTGTGCATTACTTTCCAGCTTTGTTGTCAGTAGCGTCTGGGCAGATGCTGCCAGCGACCTGAAAAGCCGTCTTGATAAAGTAAGCAGCTTCCACGCGAGCTTCACCCAGAAAGTGACTGACGGTAGTGGCAATGCGGTACAGGATGGTCAGGGCGATCTGTGGGTAAAACGCCCGAATCTGTTTAACTGGCACATGACTCAGCCGGATGAAAGCATTCTGGTGTCTGATGGTAAAACCCTGTGGTTCTACAACCCGTTTGTGGAGCAGGTCACCGCCACGCGTCTGAGCGATGCAACGGGGAATACGCCGTTTATGCTGATCGCCCGTAACCAGTCCAGCGACTGGGCGCAGTACAACATCAAACAGAGCGGCGATGACTTTATGCTGACGCCGAAAGGCAGTAACGGCAACCTGAAGCAGTTCACCATTAACGTTGGCCGCGATGGCACCATCCATCAGTTCAGCGCCATTGAACAGGACGACCAGCGCAGCAGCTATCAGCTGAAATCGCAGCAAAATGGCGTGGTGGATGCGTCTAAGTTTACCTTTACGCCGCCAGCCGGGGTGACGGTGGACGATCAACGTAAGTAGAGGTAAGTCGTGAGCAACATGTCGCTCGACTTTTCAGATAATACCTTTCAACCTCTGGCCGCCCGTATGCGGCCAGAAAATTTAGCGCAGTACATCGGCCAGCAGCATCTGCTGGCGGCCGGGAAACCGCTGCCGCGCGCTATTGAAGCCGGGCATTTGCACTCGATGATCCTGTGGGGGCCGCCAGGCACCGGTAAAACGACCCTTGCGGAAGTGATTGCCCGCTACGCCAGCGCGGATGTCGAACGCATCTCTGCGGTGACGTCTGGGGTGAAAGAGATCCGCGAAGCCATTGAACGCGCCCGGCAAAATCGCAATGCCGGACGTCGCACCATTTTGTTTGTCGATGAAGTCCACCGTTTCAATAAAAGCCAGCAGGATGCCTTTCTGCCGCACATTGAAGACGGCACTATTACTTTTATCGGCGCGACAACCGAAAACCCCTCGTTTGAACTGAACTCGGCGCTGCTCTCCAGGGCGCGCGTCTATTTGCTGAAATCGCTCACTACTGAGGATATTGAGCAGGTTCTGGCTCAGGCGATGGAAGACAAAACGCGCGGCTACGGCGGACAGGATATTGTGTTGCCGGAGGATACCCGCCGGGCGATTGCCGAACTGGTGAACGGCGATGCGCGTCGTGCCCTGAATACACTGGAAATGATGGCCGATATGGCCGAAGTGGATGATTCCGGCAAGCGCACGCTTAAACCTGAACTGTTAACGGAAATCGCCGGTGAGCGCAGCGCGCGCTTTGATAACAAAGGCGATCGTTTCTACGATTTGATTTCCGCGCTGCATAAATCGGTGCGCGGTAGCGCGCCGGATGCCGCGCTTTACTGGTACGCACGCATCATCTCCGCCGGTGGTGACCCTCTGTACGTCGCGCGTCGTTGCCTGGCAATTGCCTCAGAAGATGTTGGCAACGCTGACCCGCGCGCGATGCAGGTCGCCATTTCCGCATGGGATTGTTTCACCCGCGTTGGCCCGGCGGAAGGTGAACGGGCAATTGCCCAGGCGATTGTGTATCTCGCCTGTGCGCCAAAAAGTAATGCCGTTTATACCGCTTTCAAAGCCGCAATGGCCGATGCGCGTGAACGCCCGGACTACGACGTGCCGGTTCACCTGCGAAATGCGCCGACCAAACTGATGAAAGAGATGGGCTACGGGCAGGAGTATCGCTATGCCCATGATGAGCCAAATGCCTATGCTGCCGGTGAAGAGTACTTCCCACAGGAAATGGCACAAACGCGCTATTATCGTCCAACTAACCGTGGCCTTGAAGGCAAGATTGGCGAAAAGCTCGCCTGGCTCGCTGAACAGGATCAAAATAGCCGCACAAAACGCTACCGCTAGCGCAGGCGTTGCGGTAATGTTGGCAATGTATCTTTGCAACCGCAGGCTGCGGTTGCATTCCCTTTTTTAATTCGATAAGCACAGGATAAGCATGCTCGATCCCAATCTGCTGCGTACCGAGCCAGACGCAGTCGCAGAAAAACTGGCACGCCGGGGCTTTAAGCTGGATGTAGATAAACTTCGCGCTCTTGAAGAGCGTCGTAAAGTGCTGCAGGTAGAAACCGAAAACCTGCAGGCAGAGCGCAACTCGCGATCGAAATCCATTGGCCAGGCGAAAGCGCGCGGGGAAGATATCGAGCCATTACGCCTGGAAGTGAACAAACTCGGTGAGCAGCTTGATGCCGCGAAATCTGAGCTGGATGTGCTGCTGGCAGAA
Source organism: Pseudocitrobacter sp. 73 (assembly GCF_008369545.1). NCBI lineage: Bacteria > Pseudomonadati > Pseudomonadota > Gammaproteobacteria > Enterobacterales > Enterobacteriaceae > Pseudocitrobacter > Pseudocitrobacter sp. 73. The sequence continues at coordinate 122,511 of NZ_VTZO01000001.1, forward strand.
ATCCGCGATATCGCACTGACTATCCCGAACATTCCGCACGACGATGTGCCGGTCGGTAAAGACGAAAACGACAACGTTGAAGTCAGCCGCTGGGGTACGCCGCGTGAGTTCGATTTCGAAGTCCGCGACCATGTAACGCTGGGCGAAATGCACAGCGGCCTCGATTTCGCTGCGGCAGTGAAACTGACCGGTTCCCGCTTTGTGGTGATGAAAGGCCAGATCGCGCGCATGCACCGCGCACTGTCTCAGTTCATGCTGGATCTGCACACTGAACAGCATGGCTATAGCGAGAACTATGTGCCGTATCTGGTTAACCAGGACACGCTGTACGGTACGGGTCAGTTGCCGAAATTTGCCGGTGACCTGTTCCATACGCGTCCGCTGGAAGAAGAAGCCGACAGCAGCAACTATGCATTGATCCCAACGGCTGAAGTGCCGCTGACCAACCTGGTGCGCGATGAAATTATCGACGAAGACGACCTGCCGATCAAAATGACCGCGCATACGCCGTGCTTCCGCTCTGAAGCTGGTTCTTACGGTCGTGATACCCGTGGTCTGATCCGTATGCACCAGTTCGACAAAGTTGAGATGGTACAGATTGTTCGCCCGGAAGACTCTATGGCTGCGCTGGAAGAAATGACCGGTCATGCAGAGAAAGTGCTGCAGCTGCTGGGTCTGCCATACCGCAAAATTATTCTGTGCACAGGGGATATGGGCTTCGGTGCCTGCAAAACCTATGACCTGGAAGTGTGGGTTCCGGCGCAGAATACCTACCGCGAGATCTCTTCCTGCTCTAACGTCTGGGATTTCCAGGCGCGCCGTATGCAGGCTCGTTGCCGTAGCAAGTCTGATAAGAAAACCCGTCTGGTGCACACCCTGAACGGCTCCGGCCTGGCAGTAGGTCGTACGCTGGTAGCGGTGCTGGAAAACTACCAGCAGGCTGATGGTCGTATTGAGGTGCCGGAAGTTCTGCGCCCGTACATGAATGGCCTCGAATATATCGGTTAATTCACCTTTCTTATGTAAAAAGCGCCTGCGGGCGCTTTTTTTATGCCCATCATTGATACTGAGCAATACCTTAACGATTCAAAAGAGAAATACTCCCTTCGAAGTAACCCGCAGCATATAAAACTAAAAATTAAAAATTTCTCTATATATACATCTATATAGCGATGGTGTTTTCAATGTGAGCAACGAAGTGAGTATCCATGAAAATTAAGACCCCCGATGCCATTCTGGCAGCCGAGGTCAGCCGTCGCGGTTTGATGAAAACCTCGGCAATTGGCGGCCTGGCGATGGCCAGCAGTGCCTTCACGCTCCCGTTTAGCCGTATGGTAAGCGCTGCTGATGCGTTAGCCCCGGCAACTGCCGCTGAGCGTCTCACCTGGAGCGCGTGTACCGTAAACTGTGGTAGCCGTTGCCCGCTACGCATGCACGTTGTGGATGGTGAGATCAAATATGTCGAAACCGACAACACCGGTGATGATAACTACGACGGCTTACATCAGGTTCGCGCCTGTCTGCGCGGGCGTTCTATGCGCCGCCGTGTCTACAACCCGGATCGACTGAAATACCCGATGAAACGCGTAGGCAAACGCGGCGAAGGGAAATTTGAGCGCATCAGTTGGGAGGAGGCGTTCGATACCATCGCCACCAACATGCAGCGCCTGATCAAAGAGTACGGTAACGAATCTATCTATCTCAATTATGGTACGGGTACGCTTGGCGGCACCATGACGCGCTCATGGCCGCCGGGAAACACCCTGGTTGCCCGCCTGATGAACTGCTGTGGCGGTTATCTGAACCATTACGGTGACTACTCGTCCGCACAGATTGCAGAAGGTCTTAACTACACTTACGGCGGTTGGGCCGACGGCAACAGCCCGTCTGATATCGAAAACAGCCAGCTGGTCGTGCTGTTTGGTAATAACCCTGGCGAAACGCGTATGAGCGGCGGCGGGGTAACGTACTATCTTGAACAGGCACGTCAGAAATCGAATGCGCGCATGATCATCGTCGATCCGCGCTATACCGACACCGGCGCCGGGCGCGAAGATGAATGGATTCCCATTCGTCCGGGTACCGACGGGGCGCTGGTTTCTGCACTGGCGTGGGTGATGATCAATGAGAACCTGGTCGATCAGCCGTTCCTCGATAAATACTGTGTCGGTTACGACGAGAAAACGCTGCCCGCGGGCGCGCCAGCCAATGGGCACTATAAAGCCTATATTCTGGGCCAGGGCAACGACGGTGTGGCCAAAACGCCGGAGTGGGCTTCTGCTATCACCGGTATTCCGGTGGACCGCATTGTGAAGCTGGCGCGCGAAATTGCAACCGCTAAACCAGCGTTTATTTCTCAGGGCTGGGGACCGCAGCGTCATGCCAACGGTGAAATCGCCACCCGTGCGATCTCTATGCTCTCTATCCTGACCGGTAACGTCGGGATTCACGGTGGTAACAGCGGCGCGCGTGAAGGATCTTACTCTTTGCCGTTCGTGCGCATGCCGACGCTGGAAAACCCGATTCAGACCAGCATCTCCATGTTTATGTGGACCGATGCCATCGAACGTGGTCCGGAAATGACCGCGCTGCGCGACGGTGTGCGTGGGAAAGAGAAACTCGATGTGCCGATCAAAATGATCTGGAACTATGCGGGTAACTGCATTATCAACCAGCACTCGGAAATCAACCGTACCCACGAAATCCTACAGGATGACAAGAAGTGCGAGCTGATTGTGGTGATCGACTGCCATATGACCTCGTCTGCGAAATACGCCGATATCATCCTGCCGGACTGCACCGCGTCTGAACAGATGGACTTCGCGCTGGATGCGTCCTGCGGCAACATGTCGTACGTCATCTTTGCTGACCAGGCGATTAAACCGCGCTTCGAGTGCAAAACCATCTATGACATGACCACAGAACTTGCCAAACGGATGGGTGTGGAGCAGCAGTTCACTGAAGGCCGCAATCAGGAAGAGTGGATGCGCCATCTGTATGAACAGTCACGCAAAGCAATTCCTGAGCTGCCGGACTTCGACACCTTCCGTAAGCAGGGGATCTTCAAACAGCGCGATCCGCAAGGACATCACGTTGCGTATAAAGCCTTCCGTGAAGATCCTCAGGCCAACCCGCTGACCACACCTTCGGGCAAAATCGAAATTTACTCTCAGGAACTGGCGAAAATTGCCGCAACCTGGGAACTGGCGGAAGGCGATGTTATCGATCCGCTGCCAATCTACACGCCGGGATTTGAAAACTATAACGATCCGCTGACCGAGAAATTCCCGTTGCAGCTGACCGGTTTCCACTATAAATCCCGCGTCCACTCAACCTATGGCAACGTTGAAGTGCTGAAAGCGGCCTGCCGTCAGGAAATGTGGATCAACCCGCTGGATGCGAAACAACGCGGTATCGCCAATGGCGATCGTGTGCGCATCTTTAACGACCGTGGCGAAGTGCATATTGAGGCGAAAGTCACGCCGCGTATGATGCCAGGCGTTGTCGCACTGGGCGAAGGGGCATGGTATGACCCGGATGCTAAAGGTGTGGATCAGGCGGGCTGTATCAACGTTCTGACGACGCAGCGTCCATCGCCGCTGGCGAAGGGCAACCCGTCACACACAAATCTCGTTCAGGTTGAAAGGGTGTAAGGAGTAATCGATGACAACCCAATACGGTTTTTATATTGATTCGAGTCGTTGCACCGGCTGCAAAACCTGCGAGCTGGCGTGTAAAGACTACAAAGATTTAGGCCCGGACGTCAGCTTCCGTCGTATTTACGAATACGCGGGCGGCGACTGGCAGGAAGACAACGGCGTCTGGCATCAGAATGTCTTTGCTTACTATCTCTCTATTTCGTGCAACCACTGCGAAGATCCGGCCTGTACCAAGGTTTGCCCGAGCGGCGCGATGCACAAACGCGAAGATGGTTTTGTGGTCGTCGATGAAGATGTCTGCATCGGCTGCCGCTACTGCCATATGGCTTGCCCGTACGGTGCGCCGCAGTACAACGCAGCGAAAGGGCACATGACGAAATGCGATGGCTGCCACGACCGCGTGGCAGACGGTAAAAAGCCAATCTGTGTGGAATCCTGTCCGCTGCGCGCGCTCGATTTCGGCCCGATTGACGAACTGCGCAAAAAACACGGTAACCTTGCCGCCGTTGCGCCGCTGCCGTCTGCGCATTTCACCAAACCGAGCATCGTCATTAAGCCGAATGCCAACAGTCGCCCAACCGGCGACACCACGGGCTACTTAGCCAATCCGAAGGAGGTGTGAGATGGGAAGTGGATGGCATGAATGGCCGCTGATGATCTTTACGGTCTTTGGTCAATGTGTGGTGGGGGCGTTTATCGTACTGGCACTGGCGCTGTTAAAGGGCGACTTACGTCCTGACGCACAGCAACGCGTGGTGACCGGGATGTTTGCGCTGTGGGTGCTGATGGGTATTGCGTTTATTGCCTCGACGCTTCACCTGGGTTCCCCAATGCGCGCATTCAACTCGCTGAACCGCGTGGGGTCATCGGCGCTGAGTAATGAAATTGCCAGCGGCGCAATCTTCTTTGCGGTCGGCGGCCTTGGCTGGCTGCTGGCGATGATGAAAAAACTGTCGCCAGCGCTGCGTGGGCTGTGGCTGATTGTCACCGCAGTGCTGGGCGTAGTATTCGTCTGGATGATGGTGCGTGTGTACAACAGCATTGATACCGTGCCGACCTGGTACAGTGTCTGGACGCCGATGAGCTTCTTCCTGACGCTGTTCATTGGCGGCCCGCTGCTGGGCTATCTGCTGCTGCGTGCGGCCGATGTCACCGGTTGGGCGATGCGTCTGCTGCCTGCCGTTAGCATCGTTGCGCTGGTGGTGAGCGTGGTGGTTGCGCTGATGCAGGGCGCTGAACTGGCGACGATTCACAGCTCTATTCAGCAGGCATCAGCACTGGTGCCGGATTACGGTTCGTTGATGGCCTGGCGCGTGGTGCTGATTGCCCTGGCACTGGTGTGCTGGGTTGCGCCGCAGTTGAGAGGGTATCAACCCGCGCTGCCGCTGCTGAGCATCGCGGTGGTGCTGGTTATTGCGGGTGAGCTGATTGGTCGCGGTGTCTTCTATGGCCTGCATATGACCGTTGGCATGGCGATTGCCAGCTAAGTTATTGCGGGTATGAAAAAAGCCAGGGCATCGCGCCCTGGCTTTTTAATGCTTTTTATCATGAAATTTTTCGACCAATCGTTCCGGCACGTTCCGGTAATAAACGAATAAAAACAATGAAATGATTGGTGGCGTGTATTTATTTCCGCTTCGTTGGATAAGAAACATCAATCGTCGCCCTATATTCCCCGCAGCCCCCGTCAGACGGGCGATTGACTTTAATTATGGCCGTGGCATGATGCGCTCGAAATCTGATCATCCTCACGGTTTTTACCCATGAACACCTATACTCGGCCGGTGCAGTTGTTGCTCTGTGGCTTACTTTTGTTGACTCTGGCGATCGCGGTATTAAATACGCTCGTCCCGCTTTGGCTCGCCCATGAAAACTTGCCAACCTGGCAGGTCGGGATGGTCGGATCCTCCTATTTCACCGGTAACCTGGTGGGAACACTGCTGACCGGACGCCTGATCAAGCGTATGGGGTTTAACCGTAGCTACTACATTGCCTCCGCGATTTTTGCCGTGGGCTGCGTAGGCTTAGGGGTGATGGTCGGGTTCTGGAGCTGGATGTTCTGGCGCTTTGTTGCGGGCGTGGGCTGCGCAATGATTTGGGTGGTCGTGGAAAGCGCGTTGATGTGCAGTGGCACATCGCGTAACCGTGGGCGTCTGCTGGCGGCCTATATGATGGTGTACTACGTCGGTACCGTGCTGGGTCAAATCATGGTTAGCAAACTGCCAACCGATCTGCTGACCGTGTTACCGGTGATGACGGGTCTGGTACTGGCCGCCATTTTACCGATGCTGTTTACGCGTATTAACAATCAGCAGGATGAAACACATGTTTCGACCCGCGTGTGGTCGATGTTCACGCTGCGTCAGGCGCGCCTTGGCGTAAACGGCTGCATTATCTCCGGGATTGTACTGGGATCGCTTTATGGCCTGATGCCGCTCTATCTTAACCACCAGGGTGTCAGCGATTCCGGCATCGGTTTCTGGATGGCGGTGATGGTCAGTGCAGGTATCGTGGGTCAGTGGCCGGTTGGCCGCCTGGCGGATCGCTATGGCCGTCTGTTAGTCCTGCGTGTCCAGGTCTTCGTGGTGATCCTTGGTTGCCTTGCAATGCTGAGCAATGCAGCAATGGCACCTGCGTTATTTGTTCTCGGCGCGTCCGGATTTACGCTTTACCCGGTGGCGATGGCCTGGGCCTGCGAAAAAGTGGAACATCATCAACTGGTATCGATGAACCAGGCGCTGCTGCTGAGCTATACCATCGGTAGCCTGCTCGGCCCGACGCTGACGGCAATGCTGATGCAGAATTATTCCGATAACCTGTTGTTCGTGATGATTGCCTGCGTCTCGTTTGTCTATTTGCTTATGCTGCTGCGTAAAGCCGGGCATCATCCGACGCCCGTGGCGCATGCCTGATCCGCACTCAAAGTGAAAGCCCGATAATTCAAATATTATCGGGCGTTACGATTATTTCGCCTGCGCCAGAATATTCCCTTCCCAGCCTCTCTGCGCATAGTCATTAAGACCGCTGATGGTTTTCACCGGCTGACCCGCACTGAAGTTGATTTGTTTTAAATCCACCCACACCTGTGAGGCGGCAAAGGTCGATTTAAAGTGATATTCCTGATGCGAGAGGTCAGATATCGTCGTCCAGTATGTGCCAATACCTTTGTTGTTTTCCGGTTTCTTACTGTATTTCGCGTACATATCTATGACTTTTTGCTCGCTACTTTCTGCCGGAATACCGATTGGGTAAGCCACGTTATTGATGACTGACAGGACAAATCCCTGAGCCTGGTTCTTGTTTTCCGGTTTTGGAAGATTTTGCAAGTTCCAGCTGGCGCGTACCAGACGCTGGTCTGCGTCAAGCCCGGTTGGAATAGCGTCGCGTTTCGCGTGGCTGAAGCGCGCGAGATTCGCTAACTGTTTATCGTAAGACGGTGGGTTAGTCATGACGCGGTAATTTTTATCGTGGTAAATTTTCACTTTGCCATTATCAATTTCAATGATGGCGGAGTCGCCGCTCTTATCCTCGATCGCGATATGTTTAGTATCCGTCGCGTAATCCACCGGCAGTTTAGCCGCAGCCAGACGCACGTTATGGCGAATTCCTTCGACGGCATCGTTGACCGTCGCATAGTTATCAAGGATATAGCTTAACCACGCCCGGCTTTCGAGCACTGGCTTTTCCTGATTATCCTGCTGTACCTGTGAGCCATTCATATAAAACAGCGTATGCCCCGCCAGGCCGGCTTCATTCATACCATCCATTGGAAAGACACCATCGGCATAAACTACGACGCTTCCATAACGTGTGGTCCAGTGCGCCGCTTTAGCGCTGTCTCCGCCATTATGGGCGATGCCTTTTGGGGTGATTACCAGTGATGGATCGACAGGGCCAAAGAAATCCAGGTTGCGGGCGGTGACCATATAGCCCGGAAACATGTTCATAAATGCGCGGGTACAGGCATCGGCGCTGACGCTTACCCCCGCAGTGAGTACCAGACCTAAAGCGACGGCGGAGATTTTTTGATTCTTCATTTTTCTTCCTCAGTTAAGTTCACCCGTCTATGTTAGGGTTAATATGCTCAGCGCAATAAATCACTTAGCGGGGGAAAATCCCCCGTAAATGGATAAGGAACCTATGGAGCCGATTAATTTTTCTCTGGCGCAAATTGAAGCGTTTGCCTGCGTTTGTGAGTGCGGAACCCTGACGCAGGCGGCGAAAAAGCTGAAGAAAGACAGGACGACGGTAAGTCAGCTTATTGATTATCTTGAAATAGACTTAGGTTATGTCCTGTTTGATCGCACGAAGCGTCCGCTTGAACTGACCGATTCCGGCAAACGTCTGTATCGGCAGGCACGATTGTTTTTACATGAAGCGCAGGCTTTTTCGCAGGTTGCTAAGCAACTGCCCGAGCAGCTCAAGACACAACTGAGGCTGTGCTATGACCCTTTCACGCCGCGTGATTTTTTACTCAGCCTGGCAAGCACTCTCGCGCAGCAACATATTTCACTGGATCTGCTGATGTGTGAACGCCAACAGGCGGAGCGTTGGCTGGATGAAGGGAAGGCGGACATCGGTATATATCAGGCTCTGAATCGTTCGGTTAACGATCATCTTAAGTGGCGAGCGGTGGGGGCAATTTCGCTCTCTGTCTGGGCGCGAAAAGGCTTTTTCCCGGTCTCGCCGGTATCCATGTTACACCTCGCCGCCAGCCCGCAGCTTGTGCCGTTCTGCACGTTGCAGCAGACGCTGGCGCAGCGTATTCAAATTGCCGACCGTATCATTCGCGTTAATGAAATCACGTTGCTGCAAAAACGGTTGTCCGCCGGAGACGGCTGGGCTTTTTTACCGCGCCATTTTGGCGTAGAAGGGTGGGAAAATGTTGAACGTCAGGAGACCGAGGCGGGAGATAAGGGGTTAACGCATCCGATGGTTGCGCTGTGGAAGCCTGGGCAGATACAACCTAATCAACTGGAGCAGGTTTGGGATGCGATTGATATGACGTGGAGAGAGGATGCGTGACTCCTGATGCGGAGTCACGCTAAAGGCTTTAGTACATCACCTTATGACCATACTGTTCCAGAATCCCTTTTACGCGTTCCATGGTCTCTTTTTTCGGCGGATGGACGCCATCCAGTTTGTATTCTTCGCCCATCGCCACCCATTTATGTTTACCCAGTTCATGATACGGCAGCAGTTCGATTTTCTCGACGTTGCCCATATCGCGGGTAAATTCGCCCAGACGGTGCGCGGAATCGTCATCGTCTGACCAGCCCGGAACCACCACGTAGCGGATCCAGACGTTGATCTCTTTTTTCGACAGATACTGTGCAAATTCCAGCGTGCGATGGTTGGAGACGCCAACCAGATTCTGGTGAATTTCATCGTTCATCTGTTTGAGATCGAGCATCACCAGATCGGTGACTTCCAGCAGTTCATCGATGACCGGATCGTAGCGACGCACAAAACCATTGGTATCGAGGCAGGTGTGGATGCCTTCTTTCTTACAGGCGCGGAACCAGTCACGCACGAACTCTGCCTGAAGAATGGCTTCGCCGCCGGATGCGGTCACACCGCCGCCGGACGCGTTCATAAAGTGGCGATAGGTCACCACCTCTTTCATCAGTTCTTCAACAGTCACCTCTTTACCGCCGTGTGTATCCCACGTATCACGGTTATGGCAATAGAGGCAGCGCATCAGGCAGCCCTGGAAAAAAGTGATAAAACGGATACCTGGGCCATCAACGGTGCCACAGGATTCAAAGGAGTGAATGCGACCAGTTACAGACATTGCAGTGTTATCTCCAGTTTTTCCCCGCGTCCGGCAGGGGCGACGATCATGACTTCAGGCCGTCTTGAGTTTATTTTGCACGTTAATTTCATTATAGAGATTAACCCGCAAAATAGGCTCGGAGAGAGTAGGGCACTTATAAGAAAGGCCCCACTTACGCGGAGCCTTTATTGTACGCTTTTTAAATCGCGATTTCAGTCAAATCCATTACATGGACTGAGTGAAGGTACGAGTAATAACGTCCTGCTGCTGTTCTTTAGTCAGGGAGTTAAAACGTACTGCGTAGCCAGATACGCGGATGGTCAGCTGCGGATATTTTTCCGGGTTTTCCATCGCGTCGAGCAGCATTTCGCGGTTCATAACGTTAACGTTCAGATGCTGACCACCTTCGATAGACGCTTCGTGGTGGAAGTAACCATCCATCAGGCCTGCCAGGTTGGTTTTACGAACGTCGTCGTCTTTACCCAGTGCGTTCGGAACGATAGAGAAGGTGTAAGAGATACCATCTTTAGCGTAAGCAAACGGCAGTTTTGCAACGGAGGTCAGAGAGGCAACAGCACCTTTCTGGTCACGGCCGTGCATTGGGTTAGCACCTGGTCCGAACGGAGCGCCTGCGCGACGACCGTCTGGGGTGTTACCGGTTTTCTTACCATACACAACGTTAGAAGTGATGGTCAGAACAGACTGAGTCGGGATAGCGTTACGATAAGTAGTCAGTTTCTGAATTTTCTTCATGAAACGTTCTACCAGGTCAACAGCCATGTCATCGACGCGAGCATCGTTGTTACCAAACTGCGGGTATTCGCCTTCGATTTCGAAGTCGATAGCCAGACCGTCTTCGTCACGAATCGGTTTAACTTTCGCATATTTGATTGCAGACAGGGAGTCAGCCGCTACGGACAGACCCGCGATACCGCAAGCCATGGTACGGATAACGTCACGGTCGTGCAGCGCCATCAGAGAAGCTTCGTAGCTGTATTTGTCATGCATGTAGTGGATGACATTCAGTGCGGTGACGTACTGTTTAGCCAGCCAATCCATGAAGTGATCCATACGGTCGATAACTTCGTCGTATTTCAGCACATCGCCTTTGATCGGTTCAGATTTCGGACCAACCTGCATTTTCAGTTTTTCATCAACGCCGCCGTTGATTGCGTACAGCATGGTTTTCGCCAGGTTAGCACGCGCACCGAAGAACTGCATTTGTTTACCAACGATCATCGGGCTTACGCAGCAAGCGATAGCGTAGTCATCGTTGTTGAAGTCTGGACGCATCAGATCATCGTTCTCATACTGCAGAGAAGAGGTATCGATGGACACTTTCGCAGCGTATTTTTTGAACGCCAGCGGCAGTTTTTCAGACCACAGGATAGTGATGTTCGGTTCCGGAGACGGGCCCATGGTGTACAGGGTGTTCAGGAAACGGAAGCTGTTTTTGGTAACCAGAGTACGGCCATCAACGCCCATACCACCGACGGATTCAGTTGCCCAAATCGGGTCACCGGAGAACAGTTCATCATATTCAGGAGTACGCAGGAAGCGAACCATACGCAGTTTCATGACCAGGTGGTCAATCATTTCCTGAGCTTCTTGTTCAGTGATTTTGCCTGCTTTCAGGTCACGTTCGATGTAGATATCCAGGAAGCTGGAAGTACGACCGAAGGACATTGCAGCGCCGTTCTGAGATTTAACCGCAGCCAGGTAGCCGAAGTAAGTCCACTGGATAGCTTCCTGAGCGTTAGTAGCCGGACCAGAGATGTCGTAGCCGTATTTAGCAGCCATCTCTTTGATCTGACCCAGCGCACGGTGCTGTTCAGAGATTTCTTCACGCAGACGAATAGTCGCTTCCAGGTTCACACCGTTTTCCAGGTCAGACTGGAGAGAAGTGAACTGAGCGAATTTGTCTTTCATCAGGAAGTCGATACCGTAAACGGCGATACGACGGTAGTCACCGATGATACGACCACGACCGTAGGCATCCGGCAGACCAGTCAGGACGCCAGATTTACGGCAACGCAGGATGTCCGGAGTATAAACGTCGAACACGCCCTGGTTGTGAGTTTTACGGTACTCGGTAAAGATTTTTTTGATCATCGGGTCCAGTTCGCGATCGTACGCTTTGCAGGAACCTTCGATCATTTTGATGCCGCCAAACGGAATCAGCGCGCGTTTCAGCGGAGCTTCAGTCTGCAGACCAACGATTTTTTCCAGCGACTTGTTGATGTAGCCCGCGTCGTGGGAGGTGATGGTAGAAGCAACAGCGGTGTCGAAGTCAACAGGCGCGTGAGTGCGGTTTTCCTGTTTAACACCTTCCATTACTTTGTCCCACAGCTCGGTAGTTGCTTTAGTAGCACCTGCCAGGAAGGACTCGTCACCCTCGTATGGAGTGTAGTTTTTCTGGATGAAGTCACGTAAGTTGACTTCATTCTGCCAGTCACCTTTAGTAAAACCTTCCCAGGCTGTGGCTAACTTTTCATTAAGCTCGGACATGTAACACCTACCTTCTTATGTGGATTTTTTATTTACTGCCTGACACAACGCTCACTTTAGTGATGGTCGCCTTCACGCAGGTAAATGACCCAGTATGTCAGCCCAACTAACAGGCCTCCGCCAATGATATTCCCGATAGTCACCGGAATGAGGTTATCAGTGATGAAGTTCATGATAGTCAGGTGAGAAAAACTATCCGGGGTTGAACCAACTGCGGTCCAGAACTCCGGGCTTGCAAAGTTGCGAATCACAATCCCCATTGGGATCATAAACATGTTTGCAATACTGTGCTCAAAGCCGCTGGCGACGAACATGGCAACCGGAAGAACCATAATCATGGCTTTATCTGTCAGGCTGCGGCCAGAGTAGCTCATCCAGACGGCCAGGCAAACCATCAGGTTAGCCAGGATGCCGAGTGCTACGGCTTCGATAAATGTGTGGTGCAGTTTGTGGTCAGCGGTTTGCAGGACGTTCAGGCCCCAGCCACCGTTGGCGGTCATATACTCGCCGGAAAGCCACATCAGCAGAACAAAGAGCAGACATCCTACCAGGTTACCAACATAGACGTTCAACCAGTTTTTCGCCAGTTGACCCCATGTGATGCGACCGCTGGCTTTCGCCACTACGATCAGTACCGTGGAGGTGAAGAGGTCGGCCCCGCAAATGACGCAGAGAATCAAGCCCAGTGAGAAGCAGATACCCCCAATCAGTTTCGCGACGCCAAAAGGCATGCCCGCGGTTCCTGTGGTGGCAGTAATGTAGAAAACAAAAGCAATCGAGATGAACACGCCCGCAGTAATCGCCAGATAAAAGGTTTTCAGCGGATGCTTCGTTGCTTTATAGACACCTGCTTCTTCGGCAACTTTGGCCATCGCGGCAGGAACAAGTAGATCAAAAGGGTTGTCAGCTTTCACACTAACTCTCTCTTTATTAAGTCGGCGACGAGATACTAACAAAGCATTATAGATGAGAATTTGATGTAGATCATATCTCGCCTGGCTTATAGGCCCGCAAATCGAATGGTTTTTCATCGAAAGCGGCATAACTTTTTGATTATCAAAATAAAAATAAATTTTAAAGTTTGCAATATCAGTTGATTTATTTCGTCCCCCTCCCGTTTTGCCAGTTAATTAAAATGGAGTAATGATCATTTAAATTAACATTATTGGTAAGCTACCAATAATAGTGTTTACTTGTGCGTAACGTAATTATCACAAATTAATTTACGGCATTTTAGAAATAAAAAAAGGGCCGTTAAACGGCCCCACAATATAGCGTAGAGTAATCTTTAAACCTACTTATTCTCCGGTCTTTTTAGCCCTGCTTTGACCAAAACGCAGCTTTTGCACACTGCAATTTTTCGTAGGCCGCCAGGAGCGACTGGTGCGCCGGGAAGGCCACCAGATCGTTGTCAACGGCCTGCAAACCATAGAACGGCGCTTCTCCGCTCAGCGCAGCGCTGGCGGCTTCAACGGCTTCAGCACCGTACATACGAATAAACGCGTTCAGGTATTGCAGCGGCTGACGTTCTTCTTCCTGAGACAGCAGTAATAAGGTTTGCAGGCAGCGATAATAATTCGCCCGCTCAGCGCTAAAGATGGATGCGTTGAATTCCATTGTCCATTCGGTCCAGATCAGCGCCTGATCCAGATCGCCACCGGCCAGTGCAAGCATCGCTTTCAATTCACCGACACGCAGCGTATACCAACCATTGTCTTTGCCCGTTGCCAGGCCAAGCAGTTCACGCACGCGGGTGAAGTCGTCCAGACCTTCTTCATCAAGCTGCTCTATCAGATTCAGGTACTCTTCTTTTTCCCACTGACTATTTGGCAGGGTCAGAATCGTTTCACGCAGGTGGCTACCCATATTATTGTTTGCCAGCCACAGATCTTCCGCAGGATAGATATCCGACATTCCCGGCACCAGAATACGGCAGGCGTACACGCCTAAATGCTCGTAATCCGCGATATACACTTCTTTATCTTCCGCGTTGAAGATCGCCATAAGGGTAGCGAACTCTTCTTCAGTGGTGCCGGAGAAGTTCCAGTCCACAAACGGATAGTCGGCATCCTGCTTAAAGAGATCCCAGGAGATCAAACCGCTGGAATCGATAAAGTGAGTTTCCAGGTTGGCATGCTCGGCGACTTCTTCATCATCAAAGGTTGGCGGCGTGAACACGTCCAGATCTTTCAGACCACGGCCCTGAAGCAGTTCCGTAACGGTACGTTCCAGCGCGACGCCAAAGTCCGGGTGTGCGCCGAAGGAGGCAAAGCAGGTGCCGTTTGCCGGGTTGAACAGCACGACGCAGATAACCGGGTATTTGCCCCCTAAAGAGCCGTCGTAAGCGAAGATAGGGAACCCTTCCGCTTCCAGTTTTTCAATAGATGCTACGACACCAGGATAGCGCGCCATCACCTCTTTCGGGATTTCCGGCAAGCTGATGCTCTCGGCGATAATGCGGTTTTTAATGTGACGCTCAAAGACTTCCGACAAGCCCTGCACGCGCGCTTCGTTAGCGGTGTTGCCCGCAGACATACCGTTAGAAACGTACAGGTTGCCGACGATATTCATCGGGATATAAATGGTTTCACCGTCAGACTGGCGAGTAAACGGCAGGCCGCAAACACCGCGATCGGTATTGCCCGATTGCAGATCGACCATCAGGCTGCCAGTCAGTTGATCGTCAGGATCGTAGAACGCACGCAGTCGCGCATCAAGCAGGCCTTCCGGCAGTTCGTCATCTTCCGGAATAGGGAACCATTTTTCATTCGGATAATGCACAAATGGACCGTTAGCGATTTTCTCGCCCAGCCAGAAATCGGCGAAGAAGTAGTTGGTTGACAAGCGCTCGAAATATTCCCCTAACGCAGACGCCAGCGCGGCTTTTTTGGTTGCGCCTTTCCCGTTGGTAAAGCACAGCGAGCACGCCTTGTCGCGGATATGTACTGACCAAACATTTGGCACCGGATTCAGCCAGGAGGCCTCTTCGATGTCAAAGCCCAGGTCGAGCAGTTTTTTCTGGAAGCGAGCGATGGAATCTTCCAGTGCGGCATCTTTGCCGGGGATATAGGTTTGCGTCATGACGGTCTCATTTTTATCGTACGGAAAGCGCGCAATGATACGGGGTTTGGATGAATGACGCCATATTCATTGAATCGGAGGTTTAATAAGGGGCCATTGAGACTTTAGAAGGTGGGCGGAGAAGCGAAGTAGTGTAGGTAGCGGCGGAACCCTTTTTTTGTGGTCCCTCGTAAGCTATTGATTTTTAGTCAGGGATTATGGGGTGAGAAAAATAGGGTGCAATGGGCGGTATTAGTGTTTTTATCCAGCAAAACAGTTGGATAGAATGGAAAGGGTTGAGTTCACTGCCGGACAGGCAGCTTAGAAAGAGTGCAGCGCCGTTGCGTGCGTCGTCACGTTAGTTCACTGCCGGACAGGCAGCTTAGAAAGTCTGTCGCTGGAGTAGCGATTATGCCGAAAAGTTCACTGCCGGACAGGCAGCTTAGAAAGCGATCTGCCCCTGCGTATGTTTTATCAGGATGTTCACTGCCGGACAGGCAGCTTAGAAAGTGTCGGGTGTTTGAATATTACGTCCGGGAGCGTTCACTGCCGGACAGGCAGCTTAGAAACGACAGAAAAAAACCATTCCGCAGAATGCCAAGGTTCACTGCCGGACAGGCAGCTTAGAAACAGTCCTGGTCTTCCTGCACTGTATTGACATCGCTCACTTCTGCCAAAACAACTGACAACCCCCATCCCCACAGTATCTCCCCGCCTGGTCTATCCTTATCGCAACTCCCCATTCAGGTAATAAAATGAAATCGTTCGATCTACACCGTATGGCGCTGGATAAAGTCCCGCTGGACTTCCTTGGCGAAGTGGCGCTGCGTTCGCTCTACACCTTTATATTGGTTTTTCTGTTCCTGAAAATCACCGGTCGGCGCGGCGTGCGGCAGATGTCGCTGTTTGAAGTGCTCATCATCCTGACGCTGGGCTCCGCCGCTGGCGATGTGGCATTTTATGACGATGTGCCGATGCTGCCAGTGCTGGTGGTGTTTATCACGCTGGCTGCCCTTTATCGGCTGGTGATGTGGCTGATGTCGCGTAGCGAAAAACTGGAAGATTTGCTGGAGGGGAAACCGGTCATTATCGTGGAAGAGGGCGAGCTGGCGTGGGAACGTTTGCAATCTGAGAACATGACCGAGTTTGAGTTTTTTATGGAACTGCGGCTGGGCGGCGTTGAGCATCTCGGGCAGGTACGGTTAGCCATAATGGAAACCAATGGGCAGATTAGCCTCTACTACTATCCTGATGATGACGTAAAAGCCGGTTTGGTGATTCTCCCGGCGAGCTGCACGTCGCGCTTTACGACGATTCCCGAGGCAGCGGATTACGCCTGTGTCCGTTGCAGCGCAATTTTTCACTTTAATGCCGGGGAGCATCAATTATGTCCCCGCTGCGCAAATCCAGAATGGTCGAAGGCCAGCACCGCAAAACGCATCACCTGATAGCGGATTTCTCCATTTTCACTCGTCAATGCGGAAGATTCTGTTGTGTGACGTATGACGCATTTTATGACCACTCCGTATTACCCATTGCGGCGCGTGTCACTGAATGATAAAACCGATATCCACAGGAATAACTTATATCCGGGTGAAAACACCCGGGTAGACAACATTGCAACGTGGTGAGGGGAAATGGCTCAGGTCTTTAATTTCAGTTCGGGTCCGGCAATGCTACCGGCAGATGTCCTTAAACAGGCGCAAAACGAATTACGCGACTGGAACGGATTGGGTACATCAGTAATGGAAGTCAGCCACCGTGGGAAAGAGTTTATCCACGTGGCGGAAGAAGCAGAAAAGGATTTTCGTGACCTGCTCAACATCCCTTCCAACTATAAAGTGTTGTTTTGCCACGGCGGCGGTCGCGGCCAGTTCGCTGGCGTGCCGCTGAACATTCTGGGTGATAAAACCACCGCAGACTATGTTGACGCGGGTTACTGGGCAGCCAGCGCAGTAAAAGAAGCGAAGAAATACTGCACGCCGAACGTGATTGACGCCAAAATCACCGTTGACGGCAAGCGTGCCGTGAAGCCGATGAGCGAATGGCAGCTTTCTGACAATGCTGCGTATCTGCACTATTGCCCGAATGAAACCATTGATGGCATCGCTATCGATGAAACCCCGAATTTCGGTAAAGACGTGGTCGTTGCCGCTGACTTCTCCTCTACCATCCTTTCCCGCCCGATTGATGTCAGCCGTTTTGGTGTAATTTATGCGGGTGCACAGAAAAATATCGGTCCGGCAGGCCTGACGCTGGTGATTGTGCGTGAAGATCTGCTCGGCAAAGCCAATACCGCTTGCCCGTCGATTCTGGATTACTCCGTTCTGAACGAGAATGATTCCATGTTCAACACGCCACCGACCTTCGCCTGGTATCTGGCGGGCCTGGTCTTCAAATGGCTGAAAGAGCAGGGCGGCGTGGCGGCGATGGATCGCATCAACCAGCAGAAAGCTGAACTGCTGTATGGCGTCATCGACAACAGTGATTTCTATCGTAACGACGTTGCGGTGTCGAACCGTTCTCGCATGAACATTCCGTTCCAGTTGGCCGATAGCGCACTGGATAAAGTCTTCCTTGAAGAGTCCTTTGCGGCGGGTCTCCATTCGCTGAAAGGTCACCGCGTTGTGGGCGGGATGCGTGCGTCAATCTATAACGCAATGCCGCTGGCAGGCGTTCAGGCACTGACCGATTTCATGCAAGATTTCGAACGTCGCCACGGTTAATTTTTCGTTTTCATCCCCTGCAATAGTCGGCGGGGGTTTTTATTGTCGATTTTGAGAGTTGAGTTTCATGGAATCCCTGACGTTACAACCCATTGCGCGTGTTGATGGCACTATTAACCTGCCTGGTTCAAAGAGTGTCTCTAACCGCGCCTTGCTGCTGGCGGCTTTGGCACGCGGCACCACTGTCCTGACTAACCTGCTGGACAGCGACGATGTTCGCCACATGCTGAATGCACTGAGTGCGCTGGGAATTCAATACACCTTGTCTGCCGATCGCACCCGTTGTGAAGTCACGGGTAATGCAGGTCCGTTGCAGGCCAATGAATCACTGGAATTATTCCTCGGGAATGCCGGGACGGCGATGCGTCCTCTGGCGGCTGCGCTTTGTCTGGGTCACAACGATATCGTGCTGACCGGCGAACCGCGCATGAAAGAGCGTCCGATTGGCCACCTGGTTGACGCGCTGCGTCAGGGCGGGGCGCAAATTACCTATCTTGAGCAGGATAATTATCCACCGCTGCGTTTGCAGGGCGGCTTTAGCGGCGGCAACGTTGAGGTTGACGGTACCGTCTCCAGCCAGTTCCTGACAGCACTGCTGATGACCGCGCCGCTGGCACCGAATGACACCACCATTACTATCAAAGGCGATCTGGTTTCTAAACCGTATATCGACATCACCCTGCATCTGATGAAAACGTTTGGTGTTGAAGTGGAAAATCAACATTATCAGCGCTTTGTCGTGCGCGGCGGTCAGCAGTATCAGTCTCCGGGCCAGTATCTGGTGGAAGGTGATGCCTCGTCAGCGTCCTATTTCCTGGCAGCGGGCGCTATCCGCGGCGGAACCGTGAAGGTGACCGGGATTGGGCGTAACAGCGTGCAGGGCGATATCCGCTTTGCCGATGTGCTGGAAAAAATGGGGGCGACAGTTACCTGGGGCGATGACTACATTGCCTGTACCCGTGGTGAACTGAATGCCATTGATATGGACATGAACCATATTCCTGATGCGGCGATGACGATTGCCACCGCAGCGCTGTTTGCTAAAGGTACCACCACACTGCGTAACATCTATAACTGGCGCGTCAAAGAGACTGACCGTCTGTTTGCCATGGCGACAGAGCTGCGCAAAGTCGGCGCGGAAGTGGAAGAGGGTGAAGATTACATTCGCGTTACGCCGCCGACAAAATTGCAGTTTGCTGAAATTGGCACCTACAACGATCACCGCATGGCGATGTGCTTCTCGCTGGTGGCGTTGTCTGACACGCCAGTGACTATCCTTGATCCGAAATGTACGGCGAAGACTTTCCCGGACTATTTCGAACAGCTGGCGCGTATTAGTACGCTGGCTTAATAAACATCCTAATTTAAAAACGCCGACCTTGTGTCGGCGTTTTTTTTCGGACTTTCTGCGACTTCTTCATAGTGATAATCTTGATTGCTTTTGTAACATATTGATATTTAGATAAATTATACATAATCAATGGATGATTCACATGAAGAATACTAAACTTCTGCTGGCGCTGGCTGTCTCCGCTACGCTGCTCAGTGGATGTCAAAATACTCACGGTATCGACACCAACATGGCTATCAGTTCAGGTATGTCAGCTTATAAAGCGGCAACGTTGACTGATGCTGATGCCAAAGCCATGGCTAATCAGGGCTGTAAAGAGCTCGACAGCCAGAATCAGATGGCTGGCGCATCCAGCAAATACAGCAAACGCCTGGCGAAAATCGCCAAAGCGCTGGGTAATAACATCAACGGTACACCGGTCAACTATAAGGTTTACATGACCAGCGATGTGAACGCATGGGCGATGGCTAACGGCTGTGTGCGCGTGTACAGCGGCCTGATGGACATGATGAACGACAACGAAATCGAAGGCGTTCTCGGTCATGAACTGGGTCACGTCGCGCTCGGTCACTCTCTGGCTGAAATGAAAGCGTCTTATGCGGTGGTTGCCGCGCGTGATGCCATCTCTGCAACCAGCGGCGTGGCAGCTCAGCTCTCTCGCTCTCAGCTTGGCGATATCGCAGAAGGCGCCATCAATGCGAAATACTCGCGTGATAAAGAGTCTGAAGCCGATGACTTCTCTTACGATCTGCTGAAAAAACGCGGTATCAGCACCCAGGGCCTGGTCGGCAGTTTCGACAAACTGGCAAGCCTGGACTCCGGGCACACCAAATCAATGTTTGATTCGCACCCGCCTTCAACCGAACGTGCGCAGCATATCCGCGAACGTATCGCCTCTGACAAAAAGTAAAACATTGTCATCTTTTGGGCTGGCCCTGTGCCAGCCCGCTATAATTAGTGTTCACAATTCCTACCATTTTTGGCGTTAATTCCGTAATTCGCAGACAAAGGTAACTGTCAGGCGTAGACATGCGTATAATGCGCGCGTTTAGGTTCTATACGCCTTGTGTTGAAGGAGATAAAGATGACGGCAGTTGCCCCGGTAATCACAATTGATGGACCAAGCGGTGCGGGTAAAGGCACCCTGTGTAAAGCGATGGCTGAGGCTTTACAGTGGCATTTATTGGACTCGGGAGCCATCTATCGTGTTCTGGCGCTGGCCGCGTTACATCACCACGTCGACGTGACGTCGGAAGATGCGCTGGTTCCGCTGGCCGCTCACCTGGATGTGCGTTTTGTCTCTACGGAAGGCAACCTGGAAGTGATTCTGGAAGGGGAAGACGTGAGCGGTGAAATCCGCACCCAGGAAGTGGCGAATGCCGCTTCACAAGTGGCGGCTTTTCCTCGCGTTCGCGAAGCCCTTCTGCGCCGTCAGCGCGCGTTTCGTGAAGCGCCGGGCTTAATCGCCGATGGCCGTGATATGGGTACGGTGGTATTCCCTGATGCGCCAGTAAAAATTTTCCTCGACGCCTCATCGGAAGAGCGTGCGAATCGCCGCATGCTACAGTTGCAGGAAAAGGGCTTTAGTGTTAACTTTGAACGCCTTTTGGCCGAGATACAGGAACGAGACGACCGCGATCGCAACCGCGCCGTGGCGCCGCTGGTTCCGGCTGCTGATGCTTTAGTGTTGGATTCCACCACCTTAAGCATTGAGCAAGTGATTGAAAAAGCGCTACAATACGCGCGCCAAAAGTTGGCTATCGCCTAATACGCGACCGAATTTGCAGTACCCCCGTTGCAATGGAGTGACAGCGGGTATGTTAAACAACCCCATCCGACATGGAGTCAGGTGGACGTTAAATATGAAACCTGAAGATTAAACATGACTGAATCTTTTGCTCAACTCTTTGAAGAATCCTTAAAAGAAATCGAAACCCGCCCGGGTTCCATCGTTCGTGGCGTTGTTGTCTCTATCGACAAAGACGTCGTTCTGGTTGATGCGGGCCTGAAATCTGAGTCTGCAATTCCGGCAGAACAGTTCAAAAACGCAGCTGGCGAACTGGAAATCCAGGTTGGTGACGAAGTTGACGTTGCTCTGGATGCAGTAGAAGACGGCTTCGGTGAAACCCTGCTGTCCCGTGAGAAAGCTAAGCGTCACGAAGCCTGGATCACGCTGGAAAAAGCATACGAAGAAGCTGAAACTGTTACCGGTGTTATCAACGGCAAAGTTAAAGGTGGCTTCACTGTTGAGCTGAACGGTATTCGTGCGTTCCTGCCGGGTTCCCTGGTAGACGTTCGTCCGGTTCGCGATACTCTGCACCTGGAAGGCAAAGAGCTTGAGTTCAAAGTAATCAAGCTTGATCAGAAACGTAACAACGTCGTTGTTTCCCGTCGTGCCGTTATCGAATCCGAAAACAGCGCAGAACGCGATCAGCTGCTGGAAAACCTGCAGGAAGGCATGGAAGTTAAAGGTATCGTTAAGAACCTCACTGACTACGGTGCATTCGTTGATCTGGGTGGCGTTGACGGCCTGCTGCACATCACTGACATGGCATGGAAACGCGTTAAGCATCCGAGCGAAATCGTAAACGTTGGCGACGAAATCACTGTTAAAGTGCTGAAATTCGACCGCGAACGTACTCGTGTATCTCTGGGCCTGAAACAGCTGGGCGAAGATCCGTGGGTAGCTATCGCTAAACGTTATCCGGAAGGTACTAAACTGACCGGTCGCGTAACCAACCTGACCGACTACGGCTGCTTCGTTGAAATCGAAGAAGGCGTTGAAGGCCTGGTTCACGTTTCCGAAATGGATTGGACCAACAAAAACATCCACCCGTCCAAAGTTGTTAACGTTGGCGACGTAGTGGAAGTTATGGTTCTGGATATCGACGAAGAACGTCGTCGTATCTCCCTGGGCCTGAAACAGTGCAAAAACAACCCATGGCAGCAGTTCGCGGAAACCCACAACAAGGGTGACCGTGTTGAAGGTAAAATCAAGTCTATCACTGACTTCGGTATCTTCATCGGCCTGGACGGCGGCATCGATGGCCTGGTTCACCTGTCTGACATCTCCTGGAACGTTGCAGGCGAAGAAGCAGTACGTGAATACAAAAAAGGCGACGAAATCGCTGCAGTTGTACTGCAGGTTGACGCAGAACGTGAGCGTATCTCCCTGGGCGTTAAACAGCTCGCAGAAGATCCGTTCAACAACTGGGTTGCTCTGAATAAGAAAGGCGCTATCGTAAACGGTAAAGTGACTGCAGTTGACGCTAAAGGCGCAACCGTAGAACTGGCTGACGGCGTTGAAGGTTACCTGCGTGCTTCTGAAGCATCCCGTGACCGCGTTGAAGATGCAACTCTGGTTCTGAGCGTTGGCGACGACGTTGAAGCTAAATTCACCGGTGTTGACCGCAAAAACCGTGCAATCAGCCTGTCTGTACGTGCTAAAGACGAAGCTGACGAGAAAGATGCAATCGCGACTGTTAACAACAAACAGGAAGACGGCAACTTCTCCAACGCAATGGCTGAAGCATTCAAAGCAGCTAAAGGCGAGTAATTCTCTTACTCTTCGGTCTGATTATCAGCCGAAGAATCATGAGATTACTTGACAGATTACGGTTTTCGTTCTGTAATCAAGCACAAAGGGCGGCTACGGCCGCCCTTGTTTAAGCTGTTAGCTAATTTTCCTTGAAAGGAAACCGGAGGAATTATGACCAAGTCAGAATTGATTGAAAGACTTGCCAGCCAGCAATCTCACATCCCTGCAAAAGCAGTGGAAGATGCGGTAAAAGAGATGCTGGAGCATATGGCCTCAACCCTCGCACAGGGTGAGCGCATTGAAATCCGCGGTTTCGGCAGCTTCTCCCTGCACTATCGAGCACCACGTACCGGGCGTAACCCGAAGACTGGCGATAAAGTGGAACTTGAAGGCAAATATGTGCCGCACTTTAAGCCGGGTAAAGAACTGCGCGATCGCGCCAATATTTACGATTGAGTTTGTGCCGTGCGTTAACGGTTTAACTTGATTGCGAAAAAAGCACCTGCGGGTGCTTTTTTCATTTCTTGCGTTCCCGCATCACCGTCACTCCCCCACGCTTTCTGAATCCCCCTCGCAAAATCTTTTGCCGTTTGCTGCAAACTCAACATTGTCTGGAAGACGCCTCGACGCATCCGATTTTGCCCCACGACAAGGCATGACGCCCGCGCGACACTCGGCACAACAAGGAGGTGTTGATGCGTGTACCACAGTTTGCCTGCTGCGTGATTCTGGGGATGCTCCCTTTGATTTGGCTGCCTGTGCTTCCGCCGTTACCGATCATTAAAGCGGCCATTGTAGTGCTTAGCCTGGTAGCGTTTATTCGCCCAAAACGAGGTGTGCGGATTCTGTGTCTACTGGGATTATTTTTTTGCTGGGGCGTGCTGGCCGCCTGGCAGGTGCAACTGTCTGCGCTGCGTATTCCTGGAAAAAATCAGACCGTCGAGATAGTGCTTAGCCAGACTGACGGACAAACTACGCATCAGGGTAACATTACCCGTTTCAACGGGCAGCGGCTTTTCCCGACGCCGCTCATCACGTTGTATGGCAACTACTTGCCACAGCCACCGTGCGCAGGTCAACGCTGGGCAATGACGATTCGCGCACGCGCGGTGCATGGTCAGCTTAATGATGGTGTATTTGATTCTCAACGCTACGCGCTGGCGCAGCATCAGCCTCTGACCGGACGATTTATCGATGCCACGCCGCTTGATCTCACCTGTACTCTGCGCGCGCGGTTACTGGCGTCATTACAGGCCTCTCTTTCCGATTATCAATGGCGCGATGTGCTGCTGGCGTTAGGGCTCGGCGAACGTCTGCGCGTTGACCCGGAAATTAAACGGCTGATGCAACAAACCGGCACTTCGCATTTGATGGCGATTTCCGGGTTACATATCGCGCTTGGCGCATCGCTGGGCTGGATGATTATTCGCGCGTTACAGTTTTTCCTGCCGTGCCGCCTTATTAACTGGCGCCTCCCGCTGATTGGCGCATTAGTCTGCAGTTTCCTTTACGCCTGGCTTACCGGGTTACAGCCCCCGGCAGTACGTACGGTAGTGGCAGGTGGGATTTGGACGCTGCTGCGGCTATCCGGGCGGCGATGGCGTGGCTGGGACGTATGGCTGTGCTGCATTGCGGCTATCGTATTCATTGACCCATTAGCGGTGCTGTCCGACAGCCTGTGGCTCTCTGCCTTCGCGGTAGCCACGCTAATTTTCTGGTATCAGTGGGTGCCACCGCCGCGCTGGAAGGGATGTAGGGCGTGGTGTTTTCTGAAAGAAATGCTCTATCTGCAGTCAGGATTGATGCTATTGCTAATGCCATTGCAGGTGCTGATGTTTCACGGCGTCAGCACCACCTCGCTGGTGGCGAATTTGCTGGCGGTACCGGTGGTGACGTTTGTGATCGTGCCGTTGGTGCTTTTGGGAATGTTACTTCACCTAAGCGGGCCAATGGCACTTGAGACGGTGCTCTGGGTTTGCGCTGACACGGTGATGGAATGGGTATTTGCGTATCTGCGTAGCTTGCCAGATGGATGGCTAAGCGTGGATTCGCGCTGGGCGTGGGCAACGCTCATTCCGTGGATGCTGATCATCGTCTGGCGTCTTCACTGCTGGTGGACGTACCCTGCGCTCTATCTGTCTGGCGTAGCGCTGTTAACCTTCCCCCTGTGGCGCTCGACGCCCAATGACCGTTGGCAGGTCACCATGCTGGATGTGGGGCAGGGGCTTTCCGTCGTTATCTCGCGACATAATAGAGCGATTGTTTATGATACGGGTCTCGCGTGGCCTGGCGGCGATAGCGGAACACAGCTGATTATTCCCTGGCTGCGCTGGCGTAATCTGACCCCGGAGGGGATTATCCTGAGCCATGAGCATCTGGACCATCGAGGCGGTTTTGACAGCCTGCATAACGCCTGGCCGAAAAGCTGGGTACGGAGCCCTTTAGGTTGGAAAGGGCATCAGGGCTGTTTTCGCGGTGACGCCTGGCAATGGCAGGGATTATCTTTTCGGGTGCTCTGGCCGTTATCAGCAAACAGACAAACCGGTAATAATGGTTCCTGTGTTATTCGTATCGATGATGGTAAAAACAGCGTCTTGCTGACTGGCGACATCGAGTTATCGGCAGAAATGGCCATGCAAAGCCATTACTGGGAGCATCTTAGGTCTACAATAATTCAGGTGCCGCACCATGGCAGTAATACCTCGTCAGGCATCGCATTATTACAGCAGGTTAACGGGCAAGCCGCGTTGGCTTCCGAATCCCGCTATAACGCGTGGCGTCTGCCTTCGGCGAAAGTGAAGACGCACTATCAACAGCATAATTATGCATGGTTCGACACCCCGCATCAGGGGCAGATTACGGTCACTTTTTCTGCCAGTAAGTGGAAAGTAGAAGGCTTACGGGATCAACTTTTACCTCGTTGGTATCATCAGTGGTTTGGCGAGGGGCAGGATAACGGGTAGAATATGCGGCTATTTCAACATAAGCTGGTTTTTTGAATGCAGAACGACAAAGATCTCTCCACGTGGCAGACCTTCCGCCGACTCTGGCCGACTATTGCGCCATTTAAAGCAGGGCTGATTGTGGCTGCGGTTGCGTTAATCTTCAACGCAGCCAGCGATACCTTCATGTTATCGCTCCTCAAACCATTACTGGATGATGGTTTTGGTAAAACGGACAGGTCAGTGCTGTTATGGATGCCATTGGTGGTAATCGGTCTGATGGTGCTTAGGGGCATCACCAGTTATGTCTCCAGTTATTGCATCTCCTGGGTTTCCGGCAAGGTTGTTATGACCGTGCGCCGTCGCTTATTCAGTCATATGATGGGGATGCCTGTCTCCTTCTTCGATAAGCAATCCACCGGGACGCTGCTTTCTCGTATTACTTACGATTCTGAGCAGGTGGCATCGTCTTCTTCCAGTGCACTGATTACCGTCGTGCGTGAAGGCGCGTCGATTATCGGCCTGTTCATCATGATGTTCTACTACAGCTGGCAGCTGTCGCTGATCCTCATCGTACTGGCGCCGATTGTGTCGATTGCTATCCGCGTGGTTTCTAAGCGCTTCCGAAACATCAGTAAAAATATGCAAAACACGATGGGGCAGGTGACCACCAGTGCAGAGCAAATGCTGAAAGGGCACAAAGAGGTGCTGATTTTCGGTGGTCAGCAGGTAGAGACCAAACGCTTCGATAAAGTCAGCAACAAGATGCGTATGCAGGGTATGAAAATGGTATCTGCATCTTCCATCTCTGACCCGATCATTCAGTTGATTGCTTCTCTGGCGCTGGCTTTTGTCCTGTATGCCGCAAGCTTCCCGAGTGTTATGGAAACCCTGACCGCCGGTACTATCACCGTGGTCTTTTCATCCATGATTGCCCTGATGCGCCCACTGAAATCGTTGACTAACGTCAACGCGCAGTTCCAGCGCGGGATGGCTGCCTGCCAGACACTGTTTGCTATCCTTGACACTGAGCAGGAAAAAGATGAAGGCACTCGCGTGGTTGAGCGTGCGAAAGGCGATCTTGAGTTCCGTAATGTCACCTTTACCTATCCTGGTCGTGAAGCGCCTGCGCTGCGCGATATCAACCTGTCTATTCCGGAAGGCAAAACGGTAGCACTGGTGGGGCGTTCGGGCTCAGGTAAATCAACCATTGCGAGCCTGATCACCCGTTTCTACGATATCGATAAAGGCGAAATTCTGCTTGATGGGCATGACCTGCGTGAGTACACCCTGGCGTCATTGCGTAATCAGGTTGCGCTGGTGTCACAAAACGTTCACCTGTTCAATGATACCGTTGCCAATAACATTGCTTATGCGCGTACTGAAGAGTTCAGCCGCGAGCAGATCGAAAAAGCCGCAGAAATGGCCTATGCCATGGATTTCATCAACAAGATGGATCAGGGGCTGGATACGGTTATCGGCGAAAACGGCGTTCTGCTCTCTGGCGGTCAGCGTCAGCGTATTGCGATTGCTCGTGCGCTGCTGCGCGACAGCCCAATCCTGATACTTGATGAAGCGACCTCTGCGCTGGATACGGAATCTGAGCGTGCGATTCAGGCAGCTCTTGATGAGTTGCAGAAAAACCGCACCTCGCTGGTGATTGCGCACCGCCTGTCCACTATCGAGCAGGCGGACGAAATTGTGGTCGTGGAAGATGGTCGTATCGTTGAACGCGGTAGCCATGCGGATCTACTGGCCCACCGTGGCGTCTATGCGCAGCTGCACAAAATGCAATTTGGCGAATGATAGCGCGCATCTGGTCGGGCGAATCACCGCTCTGGTTGTTGCTGTTACCGCTCTCCTGGCTATACGGTCTGGTGAGCGGGCTTATCCGACTGAGCTATAAGCTGGGCCTTAAAAAGGCCTGGCGCGCACCGGTACCGGTTGTCGTTGTGGGTAACCTGACGGCGGGCGGTAACGGGAAAACGCCGGTAGTGATTTGGCTGGTCGAACAGCTCCAGCAACAGGGAATTCGCGTGGGTGTGGTGTCCCGTGGTTATGGCGGTAAAGCGGAAACGTATCCGCTGCTGCTGGACCCGGAAACCACCACTGCCCAGGCCGGTGATGAACCGGTGCTTATTTTCCAGCGCACGGGCGCGCCGGTCGCGGTGTCGCCTGTTCGTTCTGATGCGGTCAAAGCGCTGCTTGCTGCGCATCCTGTACAACTCATCATCACCGATGATGGCCTGCAACATTATCGCCTGGTGCGGGATAAAGAAATTGTCGTTATTGATGGTGTGCGCCGTTTTGGCAATGGCTGGTGGCTGCCTGCTGGGCCGATGCGCGAACGTGCATCACGTCTAAAATCCGTCGATGCGATCATAACCAACGGCGGTACGGCGCTGGCGGGAGAAATCCCGATGCGTTTACAACCCGGCCAGGCGGTAAACTTGCTGACCGGCGAACGTCGGGCGCTCACCGAATTACACGATGTGGTGGCGATGGCCGGTATCGGTCATCCTCCTCGTTTCTTTACCACGCTTGAAAATAGCGGCCTGCAACCGGTCAAAACCGTTGCGCTGGCCGATCATCAGGCGCTGACGCTTGCGGATGTCGAGGCGCTAACTGCGCCGGGGCAAACGCTCATTATGACCGAAAAGGATGCGGTGAAATGCCGCGCGTTTGCTAAGTCCAACTGGTGGTTTCTGCCGGTTGATGCCGAACTGAGCGGCGAGCGGGCGCAACGTTTACTTCAGGAACTGGTCGCTCTGGCGCAGCAATAGCCGAAACGGTAAGGTGCGAGGGTGGAATACGGGGATGTGACATGTCAGAGTTGCACTTGACCCTCAGCGCCGCGCGTCATCTCCATTTGGCTGCGCAGGGGTTACTCAAACGCCCACGGCGTAAGGCAAAACCGGCGGATATTCTTGCCACTATTCAACGCATGTCACTGCTGCAAATCGACACCATTAACGTTGTCGCCCGCAGCCCCTATCTTGTTCTCTTCAGTCGCCTGGGCGCGTATCCGCAAAGCTGGCTGGATGACGCGCTGCTTCGTGGCGAGCTGATGGAATACTGGGCGCACGAAGCCTGTTTTCTGCCTCGCTCGGATTTCCCGCTGGTTCGTCACAAAATGCTCTCGCCGCATAATATGGGCTGGAAATATCATCCGGAGTGGATGGCTGAGCATGCTGACGAGATTGACTCGCTTATCGCCCATATTGCTGAAAACGGCCCGGTGCGTTCTGCGGATTTTGTCCACCCGCGAAAAGGCGCAAGCGGCTGGTGGGAATGGAAACCGCACAAACGTCATCTGGAAGGGTTATTTACCGCAGGCAAGGTGATGGTGGTGGAGCGCCGCAACTTTCAGCGCGTCTACGACCTCACGCATCGCGTGATGCCAGGCTGGCAGGACGAACTGCATGCACTCTCGCAGGAAGATGCGGAAGCGTTAATGCTGGAAAACAGCGCGCGCAGCCTGGGAATATTTCGCCCGCAGTGGCTGGCTGATTACTATCGCCTGCGTCAGCCGAATCTCCCCGCACTGCTCAAACGCTGGCAGGATAAAGAACAGGTAGTGCCCGTACAGGTTGAGCAACTGGGCGAAATGTGGGTGCATACCGACATGCTACCTCAACTGGCGTTGGCGGAAGACGGCAAACTGAACGCCACGCACAGCGCCGTGCTTTCTCCCTTCGACCCTGTTGTCTGGGATCGCAAACGCGCGGAACAATTTTTTGATTTTACCTATCGGCTGGAATGCTACACCCCGGCACCCAAACGTCAGTACGGCTATTTCGTGTTGCCGCTGTTGCATCAGGGTAAGCTGGTGGGTCGCATCGACAGTAAAATGCACCGTAAAGAGGGCGTCCTGGAAATTTTTGCGCTTTATCTGGAGGAGGGGACTCGCATGAGCGCCTCACTGGAAAAAGGCCTGAAACAGGCGCTGGATGACTTTGCCCGTTGGCAAGGCGCTAACCGGATCCGCCTGCAACGGCTGCCGGAAAAGCTCTTTTTGCATCAGCGGGATGGCTGGGAAATTGACGTTGCCTGAGATGGCACTATGATAAGCTGCATCGAGGCCCACCCGGTGCATCAGGAGGAACCATGGATCACCGTTTATTAGAAATTATCGCCTGCCCGGTTTGTAACGGCAAACTCTACTACAGCCAGGATAAGCAGGAGCTGATTTGCAAGATTGATAACCTGGCGTTCCCGTTCCGTGATGGGATCCCGGTTCTGTTAGAACATGAAGCACGCCCGCTGGCGGCAGAAGAGAGCAGACCATGAGTTTTGTTGTTATTATTCCAGCGCGATTCGCTTCCACGCGCCTGCCGGGTAAACCCCTTCAGGATATCAACGGCAAGCCAATGATTGTTCACGTGCTGGAACGCGCGCGTGAATCGGGTGCGGATCGCATCATCGTCGCGACCGACCATGCAGACGTTGCGAAAGTCGTGGAAGCGGCGGGTGGCGAAGTGTGCATGACCCGTGCCGATCATCAGTCCGGTACCGAACGCCTTGCGGAAGTAGTCGAGAAATGTGGCTTTAGCGATGACACCATCGTGGTGAACGTGCAGGGCGATGAGCCGATGATCCCGGCGGTTATCATTCGTCAGGTGGCGGAAAACCTCGCGGCCAGCAAAGCAGGAATGGCCACACTTGCCGTGCCTATCGACAATGCGGAAGAAGCGTTTAATCCGAATGCGGTGAAAGTGGTGATGGATAAAGAGGGTTATGCGCTCTATTTCTCCCGCGCCACCATTCCGTGGGATCGCGACCGCTTTGCCAAAAGCCGTGAAACGGTGGGAGATTCCCTGCTGCGCCACATTGGTATTTACGGCTACCGCGCCGGATTTATTCGCCGCTACGTTGGTTGGGCGCCGAGCCCGCTTGAGCAGATTGAAATGCTCGAGCAGCTGCGCGTGCTGTGGTATGGCGAAAAAATTCACGTTGCCGTTGCCGAGGAAGTACCGGGTACGGGCGTCGATACGCTGGAAGACCTGGAGCGCGTTCGCGCAGAAATGAAGTAATCCTCTCGCCCCTGCTTTCGCGGGGGCCGTTTACCGCTACGTATTCTTCTGTTTTCTGTAACAGTTTTGATCTTATCCGGTGACATCTGCCTTGCATATGCTCATTATGAAAGCAGTAGCTTTTATGGGGGCAATCTGAAATGGAACAACTGCGCGCCGAACTAAGTCACCTTCTGGGGGAAAAACTCAGTCGGGTGGAATGTATCAATGAGAAGGCCGATACCGCGCTGTGGTCTCTGTATGACGCTCACGGCAACCCGCTACCTATACTCGCCAGGAGCTTCACCACGCCTGGCCTCGCCCGTCAGCTGGCGTGGAAAATCTCGATGCTCGCTCGTAGCGGCACTGTGCGAATGCCTGTCGTTTACGGCGTCATGACCCACGAAGAACATCCCGGCCCGGATGTCCTGCTGCTGGAACGTCTGCGCGGCGTACCGGTCGAAGCGCCAGCTCGTACTCCGGAACGTTGGGAACAGCTCAAAGACCAGATTGTTGAGGGCTTGCTGGCCTGGCACCGTCAGGATAGTGGTGGGTTGGTCGGGTTCGTCGACAGCACGCAGGAAAATCTGTGGTCATACTGGTATCGCCAGCGCGTCGAAGTACTTTGGGGTACCCTCAATCTTTATCAAAACACCGGCTTAACGATGCAGGATAAGCGTATTCTGTTTCGCACCCGCGAGTGCTTGCCTACGCTGTTCGAGGGCTTTAACGACAACTGCGTGCTGATCCACGGAAACCTTACCCTGCGCAGTATGCTGAAAGATGCACGCAGTGACCAACTGCTGGCGATGGTTGGCCCTGGGGCGATGTTGTGGGCGCCACGCGAGTTTGAACTGTTTCGTTTGACCGAAAGCGGCCATGCGGAAGGGCTACTGTGGCGATATCTTCAGCGCGCACCGGTGGCGGAATCGTTCCTCTGGCGACGATGGCTGTATCTGCTATGGGATGAAGTCGCCCAGCTTGTGAACACCGGGCGGTTTAGTCGCGAGAATTTCGATCTGGCGGCGAAATCACTCCTTCCCTGGCTCTCCTGAAATCCCTTTCAGCCACTGCCAGATTCGCCCGAGCGTTTCATAGCCGACGCGATCGCTGTGCATCAGCCAGACCGGGGACGGGATCGCTTTCTCCCATGGGTTCAGCGGCGATTCGATAGCCAGCTGGTTGGCGGGGGCTGGCAGGGGATTTAGCCCTGCATGCTGGAAGAAGATCATCGCGCGCGGCAGATGCGACGCAGAGGTTACCAGCAGGAACGGCGCATCACCGATCGCTGCTTTCACTGCGGCGGCTTCTTCCTCGGTATCTTTTGGTGTGTCGAGGACGATAATCTCGCTTCGCGGCACGCCGAGGCTTTCCGCCACCCGCGCGCCGGCTTCACCGGTACTGACCGGATTGGTCAACGCGCGTGCGCCGGTAAAGATCATTTTTGATCCCGGATTCGCCTGCCACAATCGAATCCCTTCATTCAGGCGCGGCAGGCTGTTGTTAATAAGGTTTGAGCTGGGCGCCCACGCCGGATTCCAGGTGTATCCGCCGCCCAGAACCACGATATATTCAGCGTGTTGCTCGCCGCGCCAGGTTGGATATTTATCCTCAATAGGTTTGAGTAACCCATCGGCAACAGGCTGTAGACTTAACAGCAGTATCAAGAGCCAGCCAAGGGTGATCGCCGTTTTGCCCGTCTTCTGAAAACGCGTAAACCAAACCAGGAATAATCCTAGCCCCGTCAGTAAAAGCAGCAGCGGCAGCGGCAACATCATTCCGCCAATATACTTTTTCAGCATAAAAAGCATCTGAATGGGTCCTTTTTTAACCATCTAGGTGGATCAACGCAGGGATATTACACCAGATAGCTTCATTATCGCCGTGGGTGTGACAAAATAGCCGCCTTGTTGTTGGCGAGTGAGGTCGTCCTGTGCAGGATCGCAATTTTGATGACATCGCGGAAAAATTTTCGCGCAATATCTATGGCACAACGAAAGGGCAGTTGCGGCAGGCCATTTTGTGGCAGGATCTCGATCGTCTGCTGGAAACCTTTGATTCTCGTCCACTGCGCGTACTGGACGCCGGTGGCGGAGAAGGGCAGACGGCGATAAAAATGGCCGAGCGTGGCCACAAGGTCATTCTGTGCGATCTTTCTGCAGAAATGATCGCCCGCGCAAAACAGGCTGCCAGCGACAAAGGTGTGAGCGACAACATGCATTTTATACAATGCGCGGTCCAGGACGTGGCTCACCATTTGGAAACCCCGGTTGATCTGATATTGTTTCATGCTGTGCTGGAGTGGATAGCGGAACCGAAAGACGCCTTGAATGCGTTATGGTCCGTTCTGCGTCCGGGCGGCGCATTATCGTTAATGTTCTACAATGCAAACGGCTTGTTGATGCATAACATGGTGGCCGGTAATTTTGACTATGTCATGATCGGTATGCCGAAAAAGAAAAAGCGGACGTTATCGCCGAACTATCCGCGCGATCCGCAACAGGTCTATGGCTGGCTGGAAGAGGCTGGCTGGCAGGTCACCGGGAAAACCGGCGTGCGAGTGTTTCATGATTATCTGCGCGAAAAACATCGGCAGCATGACTGCTATGAGATGTTACTGGAATTAGAGACGCGCTATTGCCGTCAGGAGCCTTACATTAGCCTGGGGCGCTATATTCATGTCACCGCGCGCAAGCCGCAGAAGCAAGGATAAACTATGAGTGAATTTTCCCAGACAGTCCCCGAACTGGTTGCCTGGGCCAGAAAAAATGATTTTGCCATCTCGCTTCCGGTCGACAGGCTCTCATTTTTGCTGGCTGTCGCAACGCTGAACGGCGAGCGACTGGAGGGTGAAATGACGGAAGGCGAGCTGGTGGACGCGTTTCGTCATGTGAGTGATGCGTTTGAGCAAACCAGTGAAACCATCAGTA
Source organism: Pseudocitrobacter sp. 73 (assembly GCF_008369545.1). Taxonomy (NCBI): domain Bacteria; kingdom Pseudomonadati; phylum Pseudomonadota; class Gammaproteobacteria; order Enterobacterales; family Enterobacteriaceae; genus Pseudocitrobacter; species Pseudocitrobacter sp. 73. The sequence continues at coordinate 156,013 of NZ_VTZO01000001.1, forward strand.
CGCGTGCCAACAACGCGATTAACGATTTGGTTCGCCAACGTCTGCTGAACCGCTTTACCAGCGAAGTGACCGAAGGCAATTCTATTTATCGCCTGACGCCGCTTGGGATCGGTATAACCGATTACTATATCCGCCAGCGCGAATTCTCGACTCTGCGCCTCTCCATGCAGCTGTCGATTGTGGCCGGCGAACTGAAACGCGCCGCCGATGCGGCAGCGGAAGGCGGCGACGAGTTCCACTGGCACCGTAACGTCTATGCGCCGCTGAAATACTCGGTGGCCGAGATATTCGATAGCATCGACCTGACCCAGCGCATTATGGATGAGCAGCAACAGTCGGTAAAAGATGATATCGCCCAGTTACTGAACAAAGACTGGCGCGCGGCGATCTCCAGCTGCGAAATGCTGCTGTCCGAAACGTCCGGCACACTGCGTGAATTGCAGGATACCCTGGACGCGGCAGGCGATAAGCTACAGGCAAACCTGTTGCGTATTCAGGATGCGACGCTCAGCCACGATCATCTGCACTTTGTCGACCATTTAGTGTTCGACTTGCAAAATAAACTCGACCGCATCGTGAGCTGGGGCCAGCAGGCAATTGATCTGTGGATCGGTTACGATCGCCACGTGCATAAATTTATCCGTACCGCTATTGATATGGATAAAAACCGCGTCTTCGCCCAGCGTTTGCGCGTGTCGGTACAAAATTACTTCGATGCGCCATGGGCGCTCACCTATGCCAGCGCCGATCGTCTGCTGGATATGCGTGACGAAGAGATGACTCTGCGCGACGAAGAGGTAATGGGTGAACTTCCGCCTGATTTAGAGTACGAAGAGTTTAACGAAATCCGCGAACAGCTAGCGGCGCTAATTGAAGAGCAGCTCGCTATCTATAAAACCAAAGCGATCCCGCTTGATCTGGGGCTGGTGGTAAAAGAGTATCTGCTCCAGTACCCGCGCGCGCGGCACTTCGATGTGGCGCGTATTGTGGTCGATCAGGCGGTTCGTTTAGGCTTTGCACAAGCAGATTTCACCGGGTTGCCAGCAAAATGGCAGCCAATTAATGATTACGGAGCCAAGGTACAGGCGCATGTCATCGACAAATATTGAACAAGTGATGCCAGTTAAACTGGCGCAGGCCCTGGCCAATCCTATTTTTCCGGCGCTGGATAGCGCGTTGCGTGCGGGTCGGCATATCGGTCTGGATGAGCTGGATAATCACGCCTTTTTAATGGATTTCCAGGAATACCTGGAAGAGTTTTACGCGCGCTATAACGTTGAGCTGATTCGCGCGCCGGAAGGGTTTTTCTACCTGCGCCCGCGTTCCACTACGCTGATTCCACGCTCGGTATTGTCCGAACTGGATATGATGGTCGGCAAGATCCTCTGTTACCTCTATCTGAGCCCGGAGCGCCTGGCAAACGAGGGGATCTTTACCCAGCAGGAGCTCTACGATGAGTTGCTGACGCTGGCGGATGAAGCCAAATTGTTGAAGCTGGTGAACAACCGCTCCACCGGTTCTGACCTTGACCGTCAAAAGCTGCAGGAAAAAGTCCGTTCATCCCTGAACCGTCTGCGTCGTCTGGGCATGGTGTGGTTCATGGGCCATGACAGCAGTAAATTCCGTATTACCGAATCCGTGTTCCGCTTCGGCGCGGACGTGCGTTCGGGCGATGATGCGCGTGAAGCGCAACTGCGTATGATCCGCGACGGCGAAGCGATGGCGATTGAAAACCATCTGCAACTCAATGATGAGAATGAAGACAATCAGCCGGATAGCGGGGAGGAAGAATAATGATCGATCGCGGTAAATTTCGTTCGCTAACGCTGATTAACTGGAACGGGTTCTTTGCCCGCACCTTTGACCTTGATGAATTAGTCACCACCCTGTCGGGCGGTAACGGGGCGGGGAAATCCACCACCATGGCGGCCTTCGTCACGGCACTGATCCCTGATTTAACCCTGCTGCACTTCCGTAACACCACCGAAGCGGGCGCGACCAGCGGCTCGCGCGACAAAGGTCTACACGGTAAGCTGAAAGCGGGCGTCTGTTACTCGGTACTGGACGTCATGAACTCGCGCCATCAGCGCGTGGTCGTGGGGGTACGTTTGCAACAGGTCGCCGGGCGCGACCGTAAAGTTGACATCAAACCGTTCGCGATTCAGGGGCTGCCAACCTCTATGCAGCCGACGTCGTTGCTCACCGAAACGCTCAACGAGCGTCAGGCGCGCGTACTGACCCTGCAAGAGCTGAAAGACAAGCTCGAAGCCATCGAAGGCGTGCAGTTCAAGCAGTTCAACTCCATCACCGATTACCACTCGCTGATGTTCGATCTGGGCATCGTGGCGCGTCGTCTGCGTTCCGCGTCTGACCGTAGCAAGTTCTATCGCTTGATTGAAGCCTCGCTGTACGGCGGGATCTCCAGCGCCATCACCCGTTCTCTGCGTGACTACCTGCTGCCAGAAAACAGCGGCGTGCGCAAAGCGTTCCAGGACATGGAAGCTGCGCTGCGTGAAAACCGCATGACGCTGGAAGCGATTCGCGTCACCCAGTCTGACCGCGACCTGTTCAAGCATCTGATTTCCGAAGCGACAGATTACGTGGCGGCGGACTACATGCGTCACGCCAACGAACGCCGTATCCACCTCGATAAAGCGCTGGAATATCGTCGTGAACTGTTTACCTCTCGTCAGCAGCTGGCAGCGGAGCAGTATAAACACGTCGATATGGCCCGTGAGCTGCAAGAGCACAACGGCGCGGAAGGCGATCTTGAAGCCGATCACCAGGCGGCAAGCGATCACCTGAATCTGGTGCAGACCGCGTTGCGCCAGCAGGAAAAAATTGAGCGCTACGAAGCGGATTTAGAAGAGTTACAGGTCCGCCTTGAAGAGCAGAATGAAGTGGTTGCCGAAGCGGCAGAGCAGCAGGAAGAGAACGAAGCCCGCGCCGAAGCCGCTGAACTGGAAGTGGATGAGCTGAAAAGCCAGCTTGCCGACTACCAGCAGGCGCTTGACGTACAGCAAACCCGCGCCATTCAGTACAACCAGGCGCAACAGGCGCTGGCCCGTGCGAAAGAGCTGTGCCATCTGCCCGATCTAACGCCTGATAGCGCCGACGAATGGCTGGAAACGTTCCAGGCCAAAGAGCAGGAAGCCACAGAAAAACTGCTTACTCTCGAACAAAAAATGAGCGTGGCGCAAACCGCCCACAGCCAGTTCGAACAGGCCTACCAGATTGTCGTTGCCATCAACGGCCCGGTAGCCCGCGATGAAGCGTGGAATGTGGCGCGTGAATTACTGCGTGATGGTGTCAATCAGCGTCACCTTGCCGAGCAGGCGCAGTCTCTGCGTGGTCGACTGAACGAGCTGGAACAGCGTCTGCGTGAGCAGCAGGAAGCCGAACGTCTGCTGGCCGAATTCTGCAAACGCCAGGGGAAACACTACGATATTGAAGACCTGGAGTCGCTGCATCAGGAACTGGAAGCACGTATCGCTACGCTCTCCGACAGCGTTTCAAGCGCCAGCGAACAGCGTATGTCACTGCGTCAGGAACTGGAAACGTTGCAATCGCGCATCTCCGCGCTGATGCACCGCGCGCCGGTATGGCTGGCGGCGCAGAACAGCCTGAACCAGTTGTGCGAACAGAGCGGCGAGCAGTTCGAATCCAGCTCGGATGTCACTGAATATCTGCAACAACTGCTGGAACGCGAGCGTGAAGCGATTGTTGAGCGTGATGAAGTTGGCGCGCGTAAACGTGAAATCGATGAAGAGATTGAGCGATTAAGCCAGCCGGGCGGCTCGGAAGATCAGCGTCTTAATGCGCTGGCCGAGCGTTTTGGCGGCGTGCTGCTGTCTGAAATTTATGACGATGTCAGCCTGGACGATGCGCCGTACTTCTCTGCGTTGTATGGCCCGTCTCGTCACGCGATTGTGGTCCCGGATCTCTCGCAGATCGCCGAGCAGCTGGAAGGTCTGGAAGATTGCCCGGAAGATCTGTATCTGATCGAGGGTGACCCGCAGTCGTTCGATGACAGCGTCTTCAGCGTCGATGAGCTGGAAAAAGCGGTGGTCGTGAAAATTGCCGATCGCCAGTGGCGTTATTCTCGTTTCCCAAGCCTGCCGCTGTTTGGCCGTGCGGCACGTGAAAACCGCATCGAGACCCTGCATGCCGAGCGCGAAGTGCTTTCTGAACGCTTCGCCACGCTCTCCTTTGACGTGCAGAAAACTCAGCGTCTGCATCAGGCGTTCAGCCGCTTTATCGGCAGCCATCTGTCGGTAGCGTTTGACGATGATCCGGAAGCAGAAATTCGCAAACTCAATACTCGTCGCGGTGAGCTGGAACGCGCGCTGAATACGCACGAAAGCGACAACCAGCAGCAGCGCACACAGTTTGAACAGGCGAAAGAGGGCGTAGCACAACTCAACCGTCTGCTGCCGCGTCTGAGCCTGCTGGCCGATGAAACGCTGGCAGACCGCGTCGATGAAATTCAGGAACGTCTGGATGAAGCGCAGGAAGCCGCGCGCTTTATTCAGCAGCACGGTAACCAACTGGCGAAACTGGAGCCGGTGGTGTCGGTTCTGCAAAACGACCCGGAACAGTTTGAACAGCTAAAAGAAGATTATGCCTGGTCGCAGCAGGTGCAACGCGAAGCACGTCAGCAGGCGTTTGCCCTGACGGAAGTGGTGCAGCGCCGCGCGCACTTTAGCTACTCTGATTCGGCTGAAATGCTGAGCGGCAACAGCGATCTTAACGAAAAACTGCGCCAGCGTCTGGAGCAGGCGGAAAGCGAGCGTACGCGTGCCCGCGAAGCGATGCGTACCCATACCGCGCAGCTGAGTCAGTACAGCCAGGTCCTGGCGTCGCTGAAAAGTTCTTACGACACCAAGAAAGAGCTGCTTAACGATCTCTACAAAGAGTTGCAGGATATTGGCGTACGCGCCGACAGCGGGGCGGAAGAACGTGCGCGTATTCGCCGCGATGAACTGCATGCGCAGTTAAGCAACAACCGTGCGCGTCGTAATCAGCTGGAAAAAGCGCTGACCTTCTGCGAAGCAGAAATGGATAACCTGACCCGTAAGCTGCGTAAGCTGGAACGTGATTACCTGGAAATGCGCGAGCAGGTGGTGAGCGCGAAAGCCGGCTGGTGCGCGGTGATGCGTCTGGTGAAAGACAATGGCGTAGAACGTCGTCTGCACCGCCGCGAGCTGGCGTATCTTTCTGCCGATGACCTGCGTTCGATGTCGGATAAAGCGTTGGGTGCGCTGCGTCTGGCGGTGGCTGACAACGAACACCTGCGCGATGTGCTGCGCATGTCGGAAGATCCGAAACGTCCTGAACGTAAAATTCAGTTCTTCGTGGCTGTGTACCAGCATCTGCGCGAACGTATCCGTCAGGATATTATCCGCACCGATGATCCAGTCGAAGCTATCGAACAGATGGAAATCGAACTGAGCCGCCTGACCGAAGAGCTGACCGGGCGTGAACAGAAACTGGCGATTAGCTCTCGCAGCGTGGCGAACATCATTCGCAAAACCATTCAACGCGAACAGAACCGTATTCGCCAGTTGAACCAGGGGCTGCAAAGCGTGTCGTTTGGTCAGGTTAACAGCGTGCGTCTGAACGTTAACGTTCGTGAAACGCACTCGACGCTGCTGAATGTGCTTTCCGAGCAGCATGAACAGCATCAGGATCTGTTTAACAGCAACCGTCTGACCTTCTCGGAAGCGCTGGCGAAGCTCTATTCTCGCCTTAACCCGCAAATCGATATGGGTCAGCGCACGCCGCAAACCATCGGTGAAGAACTGCTGGATTATCGCAGCTACCTTGAGATGGAAGTCGAAGTTAACCGCGGTTCCGATGGCTGGCTACGTGCGGAATCCGGCGCGCTCTCGACCGGTGAAGCGATCGGTACCGGGATGTCGATTCTGGTGATGGTGGTACAGAGCTGGGAAGATGAAGCGCGTCGTCTGCGTGGAAAAGACCTCTCGCCGTGCCGTCTGCTGTTCCTCGATGAAGCGGCCCGTCTGGATGCCCGTTCCATCGCCACGCTGTTCGAGCTGTGCGAGCGTCTGGAGATGCAGCTGATTATCGCCGCGCCAGAAAATATCAGCCCGGAAAAAGGCACCACCTATAAACTGGTGCGTAAAGTGGTTGGCACCCATGAGCACGTTCATGTGGTCGGTCTGCGCGGTTTTGCCGCACAACTTCCAGAGACGCTGCCGGGAACGGCTGACGCTTCGTGATGTAAAAGGGCGTAAATAAAAAACCCGGCGCGAAAGTGACCGGGTTTTTTCTCATTCAGGGAGAAGCGCCGTTTTAGCTATCTGCTTTTGAGGCTGGAAGAGGTATCATCTTTAGACTTCTTTACATTTGGTCAGGCAGAATTTTTTTGTCTTTATATACTGAGAGTAAGCCCGTTTTACGAGCATTAATGCAATAACAGGGGGCAAGGGATGTTGCTTAATAAAAAGAATGGTCGTCGATTGTCGGTCGTGAGTATGTGTCTGGCAATGACGTTTGCTCCACTGTTTAACGTGCTGGCCGATGAGCCAGAAGTCGTGCCTTCAGACAGTTCCGCCACGGTTGCGGAAACCGCGCCTGCGCTGGCGGTGCCGGGAAGTCAGGCATCCGCGATGGCGAATCTATTGGGAACGCAGCCGCTCCCGGATGGCGCAGCGGCGAAGAGCCGTGCCGATATTCAGTCCTGGCTGCCGGCAGGCTACACGCCGGTTTATCTGAATCCATTGGTTACACTTTACGCCGCACACGATATGAAACCGATGTGGGAAAATCGTGATGCCGTACGCGCGTTCCAGCAGCAACTGGCCGAAGTCGCTATCGCCGGTTTTCAGCCGCAGTTTACTAAATGGGTTGAGCTGTTAACCGACCCGAACGTTAGCGGGATGGCACGGGATGTCGTGCTTTCTGATGCGCTGATGGGCTATCTGCACTTCATCAGCGGTATACCGGTTCAGGGCAATCGCTGGCTCTACAGCGCGAAACCGTACACCCTGGCGACGCCGCCGCTGTCGGTTATTAACCAGTGGCAACTGGCGCTTTCTGATGGCACGTTACCGCAGTTTATCGCCGGGCTTGCCCCGCAGCATCCGCAGTATGAAACCATGCATCAGACACTGCTGTCGCTGCTCTCCGATACCAAACCCTGGCCAACCCTGAAGGCTGGCGCGTCGCTGCGTCCGGGGCAATGGAGTAGCGATGTGCCTGCGCTACGTGAAATTTTGCAGCGCCATGGCATACTCGATGGCGGGCCCACTATCACGCTGCCGGGCGATGAGCCGGCTGTCAGTCCATCGGCCCCATCCAGAAAAACCGCGAAATCGGGCCCACAAGTGTATGACCGAACGCTGTCTGATGCCGTTAAACGCTTCCAGACATCGCAGGGGCTCGGCAGTGATGGTGTCATTGGAGGCGCCACGCGCGATGCGCTCAATCTTTCCAACGCCGAACGTGCAGGTGTGGTGGCGCTGAATATACAGCGTTTGCGTCTGCTGCCAGGCAAACTCTCAACGGGTATTATGGTGAATATTCCGGCGTATTCGCTGGTCTATTATCAGGACGGAAATCAGGTGCTGGCGTCGCGCGTCATCGTGGGCCGCCCGGATCGCAAAACGCCGATGATGAGCAGTGCGCTGAATAACGTGGTGGTCAATCCGCCGTGGAACGTGCCGCCAACACTGGCGCGCAATGACATTCTGCCGAAACTGCGCAATGACCCTGGTTATCTTGAGCGTCACAACTATACGATGATGCGCGGCTGGAACAGTAGCGAAACCATCGACCCATGGCGCGTTGACTGGTCAACGATTACGCCGTCGAATCTGCCGTTCCGCTTCCAGCAGGCCCCAGGACCACGCAACTCGCTTGGGCGATATAAGTTTAATATGCCGAGTTCGGACGCCATTTATTTGCACGATACGCCGAACCATAATTTATTCCAGAAGGATGCCCGCGCGTTAAGTTCTGGTTGTGTGCGTGTGAATAAAGCCTCTGAACTCGCCGGTATGTTATTGGGTGATGCCGGATGGAATGACACGCGAATTTCCGATGCACTGAAGCAGGGTAATACCCGTTACGTGAATATCCGACAGAATATCCCGGTGAATCTTTATTACCTCACCGCCTTTGTGGATGCTGATGGAAAGACACAATATCGCACAGATATTTACAATTATGATGTAACAGCGCGATCTGGCGCACAAATTCTGCCAAAAGCGGAACAATTAATCAGATAAATGAAGTAGTTCAGGTAATTTAGTGGTCCTATCTATGTCGCAACCTTCGCCCCGGAAAGCCCTGGTGGCGCGGGTTGCGCTGGGATGGTCGCCTTGACGCTGGCAGAAATGCCCGGTAAGGTGCCCTACGTGCGCCAGAAGTGCATAAATTTCGATCACATTTACTTGTAGACCTGATTATCATGGACAAATTTGACGCTAATCGCCGCAAACTGCTGGCACTGGGTGGGGCTGCGCTGGGCGCTGCTGCCATCTTGCCGATGCCTGCACTTGCTACCCTCTCGACCCCACGTCCGCGGATCCTGACGCTGAACAATCTTCATACGGGTGAGTTGATAAAAGCCGAGTTTTTTGACGGCAGAGGCTATATTCAGGATGAATTAGCAAAACTCAATCATTTCTTCCGTGATTATCGCGCGAATAAAATAACCACTATCGACCCCTCATTATTTGACCAGCTTTATCGGTTACAGGGCTTATTAGGCTCTAATCGCCCGGTACAGTTAATCTCTGGCTATCGTGCCATAGACACCAATAATGAATTACGTGCCCATAGCCGTGGTGTAGCGAAAAATAGCTACCACACGAAAGGACGGGCGATGGATTTCCATATTGAAGGCGTTTCGTTAAGCAATATTCGCAAAGCCGCGTTATCTATGCGCGCAGGTGGTGTAGGATACTACCCACGTAGCAACTTTGTGCATATTGATACCGGGCCGGTGCGGCACTGGTAACGAAACAGGAGCCTTATGAACTATCGTATTATTCCGGTCACCGCGTTCGCGCAGAACTGTTCATTGATTTGGTGCGAGCAAACGAAACTTGCTGCGCTGGTCGATCCAGGCGGCGACGCGGAGAAAATCAAAGAACAGGTTGAGGCCGCTGGCGTTACTCTGGTTCAGATTTTACTCACTCACGGGCATCTCGATCACGTAGGCGCGGCGGCGGAGCTGGCAGCGCATTACGGTATTCCCGTGATTGGGCCGGAGAAAGAAGATGAGTTCTGGCTGCAGGGATTACCGCAACAGAGCCGGATGTTTGGCCTCGAAGAGTGCCAGCCGCTGACGCCAGACCGTTGGTTGAATGAAGGCGAAACGGTGAGCGTGGGTAACGTGAAGCTGCAGGTGCTTCATTGTCCGGGACACACGCCAGGCCACATCGTCTTTTTCGATGATGCGTCGCGTCTGTTGATTTCCGGCGATGTTATCTTTAAAGGCGGGGTGGGGCGCAGTGATTTTCCGCGCGGTGACCACGGCCAACTGATCGACGCGATTAAACGTAAGCTGTTGCCGCTGGGTGATGACGTGACGTTTATTCCAGGTCATGGGCCGCTGTCGACGCTCGGTTATGAGCGGTTGCACAACCCGTTCCTGCAGGATGAAATACCTGTCTGGTAATTGAAAAAAAGGCCGCGAACGCGGCCTTTTTTTCCTGATGCGCAGCGCTTATCAGCGCCTACAACGTTTCTGCAATATATCAAATTTGCACTATTTCGTAGGCCGGATAAGGCGTTTACGCCACATCCGGCAAGAACCGCGCGCACTTTGTCAGCAATATGAGGCCGCTTTTGCGGCCTTTTTACTTCATCTGACCCGTCTTACAACACGGCGACAATGGCTTCGCACAGCGGGGCCATGTTGTCCGGGGTCATACCCGCGACGTTGATACGGCCAGAAGCTACCGCATACACGCCAAACTCTTCACGCAGACGCAGCACCTGATCTTTGGTCAGGCCGCTGAACGAGAACATCCCGTTTTGTTTAGTGATAAAGCTGAAGTCGCGGTTTGCGCCTTTCTCCTGCAGCGTGTTCACAAACAGCAGACGCATGCGCTGAATGCGTTGACGCATGTCGGTCAGTTCCTGTTCCCAGATAGCGCGCAGAGCATCATTGCTGAGAATGGTCGCGACAACGGATGCACCGTGAGCTGGCGGATTCGAGTAGTTAGCACGAATCACCGACTTCATTTGGCTAAAGGCGCGATCGGCGTTGTCCGCATCACGGGTGACCAGTGTGCAGGCGCCAACACGTTCGTTGTACAGACCGAAGTTTTTAGAGTAGGAGCTGGCAACAATCAGCTCATCATGCAGCGCGGCGAACGCGCGCAGACCTTCAGCATCTTCTTCCAGACCGCGAGCGAAGCCCTGGTAGGCGAAATCGAACAGCGGCAGCCAGCCTTTCTCGGCAGAAATCTTCGCCAACTGTTGCCACTGTTCCAGCGTCGGATCGATACCGGTCGGGTTATGGCAGCAGCCGTGGAACAGCACCACATCGCCGGCCTGAGCATTGTTCAGGCTGGCAACAAGGCCATCAAAATTGAGCGCATGGTTCTGTGCGTCATAGTAGTCATATTCGCAAACTTCCAGACCCGCAGCGTTAAAGACGCCTTTATGGTTTGGCCAGCTCGGGTTGCTTACCCAAACGCGTTTCGCGCTGGTGTTTTTGGCGAGGAAATCTGCCGCCACGCGCAGTGCCCCAGTACCGCCAGGCGTTTGCGCCGTGCGGGCGCGTTTGGCATTGACGATTTCACTTCCTTTACCGAACAGCAGCTCTTGCGTGCAACGACCAAACTCCGGGATACCATCAATACCGAGGTAGTTTTTGGTCGTTTCATTTTCCAGCAGATAAAGCTCCGCTTTTTTAACGCTGGTCAGAACCGGGGTTTTACCGGTCTCATCTTTGTAAACTCCAATCCCAAGGTTGATTTTGCTCGGGCGGTCGTCGGCACGAAACAGATCGGCCAGGCCCAGAATTGGGTCGGCAGGGGCGGCTGTAATGTTCTCAAACATGACGGGTTCCATTTATGAGTGACTTGGAGAAATCCGCTATCAGGTTAACGGCAGATTTACAAAATGCCAACCGTTTGCAATGAAAAGCGCGAGCCTTTTCAAAAGTCGCGATTTTTAACTGGCTGAAATATAAAAAACAGGGCCGAAGCCCTGTTTCCTGTGCATATAACAAAGTGGCGTACTGATTAGAACTGGTACACGATACCCACGGCTGCCTGATCGTCGGTAGACAGACCAGTGGCTGCGGTGTACTCGTTTTCGTCCAGCAGGTTGAATTTATACGCTGCATAGACGTTCATGTTTTTGTTGAAGTAGTACCAGGTGCCCACTTCGACATATTTCTGCAGGTCAGCAGTGCCGCCTTCGAAGCCAGGGCGGGAAGCCAGGTTTTTACCTTTAGACTGTACGTAGCCAACGGAGGGACGCAGGCCGAAGTCGAACTGGTACTGAACCACTGCTTCAATGTTCTGGGTTTTGTTGGCAAAGCCAGTGTCTTCCGGGGTCATGTTGTATGTCTGAGAGTACATGACAGCCGCATAGACGTTGTTGGCATCGTACTTCGCAGAGGTCGCCCACGCTTCAGCTTTGTCGCCGCTTGCGCTGAAGGCCTGGGTTTTCTGATCGATGGTGCGGTTAGAGTTTGCATAGCCCGCGGAGACCGCGAAGCCTTCACCAAAGGCATACGTTGCAGAGGTGCTGATGCCGTCGCCATTCTGCTTCTGAATGTTACGATCTTCGTTTTTACCCTGATACTGTACCGCGAAGCTCAGACCATCGACCAGGCCGAAGAAGTCAGAGTTACGGTAGGTTGCTACGCCGTTAGTACGTGCAGTCATGAAGTTATCGGTGTAGTTCCAGCCGTCGCCGCCCCACTCAACCAGCATATCGGTTGCGGATTCAACGTCGTAGATAGCGCCGTAGTTACGACCGTAGTCGAAAGAGCCGAATTCACCGGCTTTCAGGCCTGCGAAGGCCAGACGGGTTTTGGTGGTTTGGGAGCCTTCAACATTGGATGCGTCCATGTTGTATTCCCACTGACCGTAACCGGTCAGTTGTTCGTTAATTTGCGTTTCCCCTTTCACACCAATACGGGCATAGGTGGTATCAGAGTTGCTGGTGTCACCATTGGTGGTCCACACATGCTCACCGACCATTTTGCCGTAAAAGTCCAGTTTGTTGCCGTTTTTGTTGTAGATTTCTGCAGCGTTAGCTGCACCGGCTACCAGCAGGGCAGGGATCACCACTGCCAGGATATTGCGCTTCATCATTATTTATTACCCTCATTAGGTTTTTTTTATATCGACACTCGCCACTGCCGCCAATAACTTCTGTCAATAAAAATTTACAGAAACATTGATGATAGTTTGGTGTCTTTTTGTGTCTGAGAGGCATATTTCCATTCAAACCACCGTTTCGCTAGCCTGAAAGTGCTACAAATATCCTAATTAAGTAACAAAAAGAAATTATGTGTAACAAAAAGTTAAAAATAAGGAACTTTGTGAGACAACTCAAAGTTCTGTTGGGGTTAGGGAAGTATTAAGCGAAATAGTGGGTATCTATATGAATTTCTTATCTTTAATATCTGATATGGTTGTTTGTTGAGCATGTTGATGTAAATATGAGCTGCCAGGAATGTTAAATTTAAGTATCGAGGTAGCGACGATTTCGCTTAAAAATAATGCTATCGGCTCAGGTATTTCTAAAATCCACAAGTAATTGCACATTTTTTGTGCGTAAAAGTTAACAGAAATGGGATGTAACAAACTACGCGATGTAGGGGGTTGATCCTTAAGGTAATTGACGAAGGTTTACGTTAAGGACACAAAAAAGGCCAGCATTTGCTGGCCTTGTTGAGAGTGCGGAAATTTAGAAGCTGGCGTTACGCGGCGTTCTTGGGAAGGCAATCACGTCACGGACGTTTTGTACGCCAGTTACATAGGCAATCAGACGTTCGAAGCCCAGACCGAAGCCGGAGTGCGGAACGGTGCCGTAACGGCGCAGATCGCGGTACCACCAGTAATCTTCTTTGTTCAGGCCCATCTCTGCCATGCGGGCATCCAGCACATCCAGACGCTCTTCACGCTGTGAACCACCGATAATTTCACCGATACCCGGGGCCAGCACGTCCATCGCCGCGACGGTTTTACCGTCGTCGTTAAGACGCATGTAGAACGCTTTGATCTCTTTCGGATAGTTTTTCACTACCACCGGCGCTTTGAAGTGTTTCTCAGCGAGGTAACGTTCATGTTCGGAAGAGAGGTCAACGCCCCAGTAAACCGGGTTTTCGAAGGTCTGGCCGCAGTTTTCGAGGATGGTGACCGCATCGGTGTAATCCACTTGTGCGAAATCCGCCTCGATAAAGCGTTGCAGACGTTCGATGGCTTCTTTGTCCACGCGTTCAGCGAAGAATTTCATGTCATCCATACGTTCTTCAAGGACCGCTTTGAAGACATATTTCAGCATGGCTTCCGCCAGCGCGGCGTTATCTTCCAGATCGGCAAAAGCCACTTCCGGCTCCAGCATCCAGAACTCGGCCAGGTGGCGGCTGGTGTTGGAGTTTTCAGCGCGGAAGGTCGGGCCGAAGGTGTAGATTTTTGACAGCGCGCAGGCGTAGGTTTCGCCGTTCAGCTGGCCGGAAACGGTCAGGAAAGACTCTTTACCGAAGAAGTCTTTATCGAAATCGACTTTCCCCTGGTCGTTACGCGGCAGGTTTTCCATATCCAGCGTGGAGACGCGGAACATTTCGCCAGCGCCTTCGGTATCGGATGCGGTAATCAGCGGGGTGGACACCCAGAAGAAACCCTGCTCATCGAAGAAGCGATGCAGCGCCTGTGCCAGCGTATGGCGAACGCGTGCCACCGCGCCAATCAGGTTGGTGCGCGGACGCAGGTGCGCCACTTCACGCAGGTATTCGATGCTGTGACGTTTAGCCGCCATCGGGTAGGTATCTGGATCTTCCACCCAACCGGTCACTTCCACGCTTGTCGCCTGGATTTCGAAGCTCTGGCCCTGGCCCTGAGAGGCCACGACTTTACCGGTGACGACCACGGAGCAACCGGTGGTCAGACGCAGGATTTCCTGATTGTAATTGGGCAGAGAATTATTAATAACGGCCTGTACAGGATCAAAGCAGGAACCGTCATAGACGGCGAGGAAGGAAAAGCCAGCTTTTGAATCTCGGCGAGTACGCACCCATCCGCGCACGGTGACTTCGCTGTCAACGGCGGCACGGCCCTGGAGTACGTCGGCTACAGGCACAACGCTCATAATAGTCTCTCTGTAAAGTTGTCCAATAAAGAATAAGTTGCTCCCTGAAAAGGGAGGTATCTATGTTACCTGTCATCCGCCATCAGACAAGCAGATTTCGCACTGTGAAGGAGAGAATTCAGAAATTAATAAAGAAGAAGGGAGCCGAATGGCTCCCTTTGGTGATTAACTCGCCTTTTTGACCTGTGGCAGGTCGAAGGCTTTGCGCAATGCGCGAACGAACGCCTTGTCGTGACAGATGGTTTTCCCTGGGCTGTCAGAGAGTTTTGCGACCGGCTTGCCGTTACATTCCACCAGTTTAATGACGATATTCAGTGGTTTTACCTGGGGGATATCGCAGGTAAGACGAGTACCAATACCGAAGCTCAGGTTAACGCGTGAAGAGAAATGACGATAGAGGTCGACCGCTTTGGGCAAATCGAGATTATCCGAGAACACCAGCACTTTGCTGTGCGGGTCGATACCCAGTTTCTCATAGTGGGCGATCGCTTTTTCGCCCCATTCAACCGGGTCGCCAGAATCGTGGCGTAGCCCCTGATAACGGGTCGCAAATTCCGGCCCGAAATCACGCAGGAACGCGTCCATGGTAATGCAGTCGGTGAGCGCGATCCCCAGCTGATCTGGGTACTCGGCAAGCCAGGCAGCCAGTGCCGCACGCTGGCTGGTCGCGAGGTCGGGGCTGATTTGCTGATGCGCCTGGAACCACTCGTGCGCCTGTGTACCCATTGGGGTAAGGTCAAGACGACGAGCGAGATCGTAGTTGCTGGTACCGGTGAACCACGGCTCCTGCTGGAGACGTTTGACGATCGCTTCCTGCACCTCGCGGGAGAAACGACGACGGGTACCGAAATCCATCAGGCGGAACGCGGACATATCAAGGTCTGCGGTCATACGCGTGAAATCAGTGAGTTTATGCTCAAGCATTTCAAGCGCCTGCGGTACGCCTTCTTCCGGCGAACGATAGCGATGAACCAGCTCGCTTATTACCGCCAGTAGCGGCACTTCCCACATAATGACTTCACGCCACGGGCCATCGAGCCGAATGTTCAGCTTGCCGTTATCATTGGTGACGGTCACCTGTTGCGGGTCATAGCGAAAATCGCGCAGCCAGGTCAGGTAATCTTCTTTAAAGAAGGGCAGCCCGGAAAGCCAGCGATATTCCTCATCACTGAGCTTCAGCGAGCGCATAGCGTCTACCTGTTCCCGAATGGCATCAGCATAAATGCCCAGCAGATCGTCACCACGGCAGCGGAATTCCGCCGCGACGTTTACGTCGTAGTAGTGGTGAAACACCGCCTGCTGCATGTGCAGTTTGTAGGCATCCGTATCAAGCAACGAATGCAGAACAGGAGTCACGAATTGAGTCATGGTGCGCAATAGCATCCTCTCACAGGAGCGTTTAGTAAAATAAACAACAGGGAGATTAGCAGGAGTATACCTTGTTTATTCATTTATTGAACCCCGATCACATCATAAGCCCTGCTAAGGGGCTAGGGCATTTCGTGCCAATGTGTTATCCAAATGTAGCAATTTTTGGTATTTGTCTGGAAAAGATGAAGATTCTGCATAGCGCGATTTAAACAACAGGAATAGACTGGATACGACATTTTACAAACGACGCTAAAGGTTTTTTATGACACAACAGCCCCAAGCCAAGTACCGCCACGACTACCGTGCGCCGGACTACCTGATCAGTGATATCGACCTGGCCTTTGACCTGGATGCCGCAAAAACCGTCGTGACGGCCCAAAGCCAGGTTTCCCGTCATGCAGCGTCCGATGTGCCGCTACGTCTGGATGGCGAAGATTTGACGCTTATTTCCGTACATGTGAACGGCGAGCAGTGGACGAACTATAAAGAAGAAGAGAAGCAACTGGTTATCAGCGGCTTGCCAGAGCGTTTTACGCTGCTAATTGTGAATGAAATCAGCCCGGCGTCGAACACCGCGCTGGAAGGGCTTTACCAGTCTGGCGAAGCGCTGTGTACGCAATGCGAGGCGGAAGGTTTCCGTCACATCACTTATTATCTCGATCGCCCGGACGTTCTGGCGCGTTTCACTACCAAAATTACCGCCGATAAAGCGAAGTATCCGTTCCTGCTGTCTAACGGCAACCGCGTCGCGCAAGGCGAGCTGGATAATGGCCGTCACTGGGTGCAGTGGCAGGATCCGTTCCCGAAACCGTGCTACCTGTTCGCGCTGGTCGCGGGAGACTTCGATGTCCTGCGCGATACCTTCACCACCCGTTCCGGGCGCCAGGTGGCGCTGGAGCTGTTTGTCGATCGCGGTAACCTTGATCGCGCGCCGTGGGCGATGACCTCACTGAAAAACTCCATGAAATGGGATGAGGAGCGTTTCGGCCTCGAATACGACCTCGACATCTATATGATTGTCGCCGTTGACTTCTTTAATATGGGCGCGATGGAGAATAAAGGTCTCAACATCTTTAACTCCAAATATGTGCTGGCGCGTACCGACACCGCGACGGATAAAGATTATCTCGATATCGAACGCGTCATCGGTCACGAATATTTCCATAACTGGACCGGGAACCGCGTCACTTGCCGCGACTGGTTCCAGCTCAGCCTGAAAGAAGGCTTAACCGTTTTCCGCGACCAGGAGTTCAGCTCCGACCTCGGTTCGCGCGCGGTGAATCGCATCAATAACGTGCGTACTATGCGCGGGTTGCAGTTTGCAGAAGATGCCAGCCCGATGGCGCATCCAATTCGCCCGGATAGTGTTATCGAGATGAACAACTTCTACACTCTGACCGTCTACGAGAAGGGCGCGGAAGTGATTCGCATGCTGCATACCCTGCTGGGGGAAGCGAATTTCCAGAAAGGGATGCAGCTCTACTTCGAACGTCATGACGGCAGTGCCGCAACCTGTGATGATTTTGTACAGGCGATGGAAGATGCCTCCAACGTTGATCTGTCGCATTTCCGCCGCTGGTATAGCCAGTCTGGTACGCCAATCGTCAGCGTGCATGATGATTACAACCCGGAAACCGAGCAGTATACGCTGACCATTAGCCAGCGTACGCCAGCGACGGCAGAGCAGCAGGAAAAACAGCCGCTGCACATCCCATTCGATATCGAACTGTATGATAACGAAGGGAAGGTGATCCCGTTGCAGAAAGACGGGCATCCGGTACATAACGTGCTCAACGTCACCCAGGCAGAGCAGACCTTTATCTTCGATAACGTCTACTTCCAGCCGGTGCCGTCGCTGCTGCGTGAGTTTTCAGCCCCCGTTAAGCTGGAATATAAGTGGAGCGATCAGCAATTAACCTTCCTGATGCGTCATGCGCGTAACGACTTCTCCCGCTGGGATGCGGCGCAAAGCCTGCTGGCCAACTACATCAAGATTAACGTCAACCGTCACCAGCAGAATCAGCCGTTGTCGCTGCCTGTGCATGTGGCTGATGCGTTCCGCGCCATCCTGCTGGATGAGAAAATCGACCCAGCGCTGGCGGCTGAGATTTTGACCCTGCCGTCGGCCAACGAAATCGCAGAACTGTTCGATGTTATCGACCCGATCGCCATCGCTGCCGTTCGCGAAGCGCTGACCCGCACGCTTGCCAATGAACTGGCAGATGAATTCCTGGTTATCTATAACGCCAACAAATTGCCGGAGTATCGTGTTGAGCATGAAGATATCGGCAAGCGTTCGCTGCGTAATACTTGCCTGCGCTATCTGGCGTTTGGCGAGCGCGAACTGGCGGATAAACTGGTGCGCCAGCAATATCATCAGGCCGACAATATGACTGATGCGCTGGCGGCGTTAGCGGCATCCGTAGCGGCAGAGCTGCCGTGCCGCGATGTGCTGATGCAGGAGTACGACGACAAATGGCATCAGGATGGCCTGGTGATGGACAAATGGTTCATCCTGCAAGCCACCAGCCCGGCGGATAACGTGCTGGAAACGGTGCGCAAGCTGTTGAATCACCGCTCATTCACCATGAACAACCCGAACCGTATACGCTCACTGATTGGCGCATTCGCCAGCAGTAACCCGGCTGCGTTCCACGCGCTGGACGGTAGCGGCTATCAGTTCCTGGTTGAGATGCTGACTGAACTCAATAGTCGTAACCCGCAGGTGGCTTCACGCCTGATTGAGCCGCTGATCCGCCTGAAACGTTATGATGCAAAACGTCAGGCGCTGATGCGTGCGGCGCTGGAGCAGTTGAAAGGGCTGGAGAATCTTTCCGGGGATCTGTACGAGAAGATTACCAAAGCGTTAGCGTAACAACAGTGCCGGATGGCGCTTCGCTTATTCGGCCTGGAATGACATTCTCTGGTAGGCCGGGTAAGGCGTAGCCGCCACCCGGCTTTTTTTACGCATGTTCAAACTGCTGATGAAACGCCGGAACACGAATATCACGGCGGTGAAGGGCCTGCCAGAATGTCTCCAGCGCACTATCCAGACGCCCCTGCAGGTTAGGGCTGAAGTTCGGTTTGTGCTGGTAATCCGTAACCTGACTGTCGTCGGCAAACACGCCATGCAGGATCTCCTGGGCTTTCAACGCGCTCAGTACCGGTTTCAGTGCGTAATCCACCGCCAGCATATGAGCAACCGTACCGCCTGTGGCTAATGGCAGCACCACTTTCCCCTCCAGCGCACGTTCGGGCAGCAGATCCAGCAGCGTTTTTAACGCACCGGAAAATGACGCTTTATAAATCGGCGTGGCAACGATTAAGCCGTCGGCCTGAGCCAGTTGCTCGGTCAACGTTTTCAGTGCCGGGCTGTCAAAACGTGCATAAAGCAAATCTTCTGGCTCGAAATTTTGCAAATGCCAGTGGCAAACCTCAACATCCACCGCCGCCAGTTTTTCACGGGCGTACTCCAGCAATGCGCTGGAACGTGAGGGAAAACGCGGGCTTCCCGCTAAGGTGATGACGCGCATACACTCTCCTTATAACAAAATGTGGTTATTTATCTAACATTGATAACAATAAGGATGAGTCTCGCAGACCCCCGAACGAACGCTAAATAATTTTTCTGCGGTTCGATTGCCGAAAAACGCATATGCGCGGCGTCGTACAAGGGCGGGGGAGAGAAAGAAGAAGGTCTCCTGGGAAAACGATTGCGTTTAATACGCTTTTTTTGCCGCAGGTCAATTCCCTTTCTGTGCGGGATAGCACATAATACGCCCCCGGTTTGCACACCGGGAATCCAGGAGAGTTCATGTACTACCCCTTCGTTCGTAAAGCCCTTTTCCAGCTCGATCCTGAGCGCGCTCATGAATTTACTTTTCAGTCATTACGCCGGGTAACCGGAACGCCGTTTGAAGCGCTGGTTCGCCAGAAAGTGCCTTCAAAACCGGTGAGCTGTATGGGATTGACCTTCAAAAATCCGCTGGGTCTGGCGGCCGGTCTGGACAAAAATGGCGAGTGCATTGATGCGCTCGGTGCGATGGGTTTTGGTTCGATCGAAATCGGCACCGTCACCCCGCGTCCACAGCCGGGGAACGATAAGCCGAGGATCTTCCGTCTGGTTGATGCCGAAGGTTTGATCAACCGTATGGGCTTTAATAACCTGGGTGTTGATAACCTGGTTGAGAACGTTAAAAAAGCACATTTCGACGGCGTGCTGGGTATTAATATCGGTAAAAATAAAGATACGCCGGTTGAGCAGGGTAAAGATGACTATCTGATTTGTATGGAAAAAATCTATGCTTATGCTGGATATATTGCCATCAATATCTCTTCGCCAAATACCCCAGGGCTGCGTACACTGCAATATGGTGACGCGCTGGATGATCTGCTTTCCAGTATTAAAAATAAACAGGCTGAACTTCAGGCGAAACATCATAAATATGTTCCTGTGGCAGTGAAGATCGCGCCGGATCTTTCTGTTGAAGAGTTGATCCAGGTTGCCGATAGTTTAGTTCGCCATAATATTGATGGGGTGATCGCAACCAATACCACATTGGATCGTTCTCTGGTCCAGGGGATGAAAAATTGCGATGAAACCGGTGGACTGAGTGGTCGTCCATTGCAATTAAAAAGCACCGAAATTATCCGTATGCTTTCCGGCGAATTAAACGGGCGCTTGCCTATTATTGGCGTAGGCGGAATTGATTCCGTTATTGCCGCCCGCGAGAAGATTGCAGCCGGGGCGACACTGGTGCAGATCTATTCCGGGTTTATTTTTAAAGGCCCACCGC
Source organism: Pseudocitrobacter sp. 73 (assembly GCF_008369545.1). NCBI lineage: Bacteria > Pseudomonadati > Pseudomonadota > Gammaproteobacteria > Enterobacterales > Enterobacteriaceae > Pseudocitrobacter > Pseudocitrobacter sp. 73. The sequence continues at coordinate 176,487 of NZ_VTZO01000001.1, forward strand.
TGATTAAAGAAATCGTTACCCACATCTAATCTTTTATCTCATTATGTGAACCAGGGCTTTATTTTAAGCCCTGGTTGCTTTATATTTCCTCATTGTTGCTTATTTAAACATTTTAGTCTTTTATTATTTAGGCAGTAAAAACGACGCGGGAAAGATTACACAGCAAACGGATGCTGAAATGAGGGGAGCGGACAATGCGAATTAAACCAGACGATAACTGGCGTTGGTATTATGATGAAGAGCACGATCGTATGATGCTCGATTTAGCCAATGGCATGTTGTTCCGTTCGCGTTTTGCTCGCCGGATGTTAACTCCCGATGCCTTCGACCCTACCGGATTCTGCGTTGACGACGCGGCGCTCTATTTCTCCTTTGAAGAAAAATGCCGCGACCTCGAACTCTCTAAAGAACATCGCGCTGAACTCATTCTTAATGCGCTGGTGGCGATTCGCTTCCTGAAGCCGCAAATGCCGAAAAGCTGGCATTTCCGCGCCCATGGCGATTGTTGGTCCCCGGTGACGGGTGATGCAGCATGCGTTTGGCTGAGCGATACCGATCAACAGGTCAATCTGTTGGTGGTGGAGCCGGGTGATAACGCCGCGCTATGTCTGCTGGCCCAGCCTGGGCTGGTGCTGGCCGGGCGAATGATGCAGTTGGGCGATGCTATCAAAGTGATGAATGACAGGCTGCAACCCCAGCCAGGCCTGGCGGGTTACAGCCTGGAGCAGGCGGTTTAACTTCGCAATTTCAATGCGGTTTTTGGCACACAGCTACAGCACAATATGGTGCCATCGTTGCCAATCGCGCTCTTCTTGAGCGGGCTCACTTCACCTTCTTCCAGCGTAATGCGGCAGCTCCCACAAATTCCCGCGCGGCAGGAGTAGGGAACACGAATTCCCTGCTGTTCAAGCTGTTCCAGTAACACCTGCTGGTTATTCCCGTTAAAGGTTTGTCCCTGCCAACTGATATCGACTTTGGTGGCCGCGTTATCTTCAACGGCTAACGTGTCGTCATCTGCGCCCGCGCCGTACAGTTTGCCAGGCCCGGTGGCGAGGACTTCCACTTCATCGCCCACACGAACCACGCCGCTGTTACGCGGGATCAGGTTCTGGCCGAAATCGACGTCGCCATTATCCTGCGCGGTGCGGAAAGCCTGCAGCGTATGCAGCGGTTCGCCTGCCGGATGCTTCTGGCCTCGTTCCGGGCTAATGGTGGTGAAAATGCAGCGACTGCACGGCTTCACCACGTCAAAAACGACTTCGCCAATGCGAATCGTCTTCCAGGTATCTTCATCCCATGCCTGCGCACCGGTCACCACCAGATTCGGACGGAACTGCTCCATTTTGACGCTGGCCGGGCAGCGCTGCTGTAAATCGCGCAGCGAGGCTTCGTTGGTCAGCAGGTAGGGGAAACCGTCGGCAAAGGAGAGCGGCACCGCATCGTGACGTTTTACGCGGCGAGTGAGCGTGTCGCCAAGCCAGCGCAACTGCACATCGCGTTTAAAGAATGGCGAGAGCCATTGATTGATCGCATCCGGAGCGATGTGGGCGGTAAAATGGTTGCCCCACACTTCCGTTGGCGCAGCCTGCGCAGTGAAATCGGCAAAACGCACCAATGCGCTGCTACCATCGGGTGCGGTTAAATGCAGACCGTCGCGGAGAATAGCGGGGGTGAAGCGCACCATCGCCGGGTACTGTCGCGCGGTGATAAACGTGCCATCGGGTTCGGTCACCATAAAGATGCGGTCGAACGCCATTCCGCTGATATCAGCAAAGGCGTGAGTGAGCCCGATACCCCTCATGGATTTCACCGGGTGAATGAAAAGTCGCGATAACGTCAGCATGACGCATTCCCTGAGTCAGAAATAAGCCTTTAACTTTATGACATGGGGCCGAGATTGGCTATAATGCGCAACAATTTTCTGCAAGTAAAAGTGATGATATGAATTCTCTGTTTGCCAGTACGGCCCGTGGGCTGGAAGAGCTGTTAAAAACTGAACTGGAAGGTCTGGGCGCGCAAGAGTGCAAAGTAACCCAGGGTGGGGTCCATTTTCAGGGAGACACGCGCCTTCTTTATCAAAGCCTGATGTGGAGTCGCCTGGCGTCGCGCATCATGATGCCGCTGGGCGAGTGCAGTGTCTGGAGCGATCTGGACCTCTATCTCGGCGTGCAGGCGATCAACTGGACGGAGATCTTTACCCCGAACGCCACTTTTGCTGTGAGCTTCAACGGGCTGAACGATGAGATCCGTAACAGCCAGTACGGTGCGCTGAAAGTAAAAGACGCCATCGTCGATGCCTTTACGCGCAAGAATTTGCCGCGCCCGAATGTCGATCGTGAAAATCCGGACCTGCGCATCAACGTGCGGTTGAACAAAGAGAAGGCGTTTATCTCTCTCGATCTGAGCGGTGAGGGCCTGCATCTGCGCGGCTACCGCGATCGTACCGGTCTGGCACCAATCAAAGAGAACCTGGCGGCGGCAATTGTTATGCGTTCTGGCTGGGTGCCGGGTACGCCACTGCTCGATCCGATGTGTGGTTCCGGTACGCTGCTGATTGAAGCGGCGATGTGGGCGACCGATCGCGCGCCGGGGCTGCATCGCGGCCACTGGGGCTTTGGCGGCTGGGCGCAGCACGACGACGCTATCTGGCAGGAAGTGAAAGCCGATGCGCAAACCCGCGCACGGGCAGGCCTTGCGGCTTATGAATCCCGTTTTTACGGCTCTGATACCGACCGTCGCGTAGTGGAAATTGCGCGCAGTAACGCCCGTCGCGCCGGTATTGGCGAGCTGATTACCTTCGAACAAAAAGACGTGGCGCAGCTAACCAATCCATTGCCGAAAGGCCCGTACGGTACCGTTATCAGCAACCCGCCATACGGTGAGCGTCTGGAGAGCGAACCGGCGCTGATTGCCCTGCACAGCCTGCTGGGCCGCATCATGAAAAACCAGTTTGGCGGCTGGAATTTGTCGCTGTTCAGCGCCTCGCCGGAACTGCTGAGCTGCGTGTCGCTGCGTGCTGAACGCCAGTTTAAAGCCAAAAACGGCCCGCTGGATTGTATCCAGAAGAACTATCACGTGTCGGAAAGCACCGGCGAAGTGAAGGCCACCGTCGCGGAAGACTATGCCAACCGTCTGCGCAAAAATCTCAAGAAACTGGAGAAGTGGGCGAAGCAGGAAGGCATTGAGTGCTATCGTCTGTACGATGCTGACCTGCCGGAGTATAACGTGGCGGTCGATCGCTATGCTGACTGGGTCGTCGTGCAGGAATATGCGCCGCCGAAAACCGTTGATGCGCACAAAGCACGTCAGCGCCTGTTTGATATTATTGCCGCAACTATCGCCGTGCTGGGCATCGCGCCAAACAAGCTGGTGCTGAAAACCCGTGAGCGCCAGAAAGGCAAAAATCAGTACGAGAAAATGAACGAGAAGGGCGACTTCATGGAGGTGAGCGAATATAACGCCCGCCTGTGGGTTAACCTGACGGATTATCTCGATACGGGCCTGTTCCTCGACCACCGCATCGCCCGTCGCATGCTGGGTCAGATGAGCAAAGGCAAAGATTTCCTTAACCTCTTCTCCTACACCGGTAGCGCCAGCGTGCACGCGGGCCTCGGCGGTGCGCGTTCCACGACCACGGTGGATATGTCACGCACCTATCTTGAATGGGCCGAGCGTAACCTGCGTCTGAATGGCCTGACCGGTCGTGCTCATCGTCTGATGCAGGCGGATGTGCTCGCCTGGCTGCGCGATACCGACGAACAGTTTGACGTGATCTTCATCGATCCGCCGACCTTCTCCAACTCAAAACGTATGGAAGATGCGTTTGATGTACAGCGCGATCACCTGCGCCTGATGAAAGACCTGAAGCGTCTGCTGCGTAAGGGCGGCACCATCATGTTCTCGAACAACAAACGCGGTTTCCGTATGGATCACGACGGCCTGACCGAACTGGGACTGAAAGCACAAGACATTACCCATAAAACACAGTCTCAGGATTTCGCCCGTAACCGTCAGATCCACAACTGCTGGCTGATTACCGCAGCCTGAAAGGAATAAAGAATGTCATTAATTAGTATGCATGGCGCGTGGCTGTCGTTCAGCGATGCGCCGCTCCTCGATAATGCCGAACTGCATATCGAAGATAACGAACGAGTCTGCCTGGTTGGTCGTAACGGCGCGGGCAAATCGACGTTGATGAAGATCCTTAACCGCGAGCAGGGTCTGGACGACGGACGCATTATTTACGAACAGGACCTGGTTGTGGCGCGTCTGCAACAGGACCCGCCGCGCAACGTCCAGGGCAGCGTGTATGATTTCGTCGCCGAAGGCATTGAAGAACAAGCGGTTTACCTGAAGCGTTATCACGATATCTCGCATCTGGTCATGACCGACCCGAGCGATAAGAATTTACAGGAGCTGGCGAAAATTCAGGAACAGCTGGATCACCATGGCCTGTGGCAGCTTGAAAACCGCATTAACGAGGTGCTGGCGCAGTTAGGCCTCGAACCTGATATGGAGCTGGCATCGCTTTCTGGCGGCTGGTTGCGTAAGGCGGCGTTAGGCCGTGCGCTGGTCAGCGCACCGCGCGTGCTGCTGCTTGACGAACCAACGAACCACCTCGATATCGAAACTATCGACTGGCTGGAAGGGTTCCTGAAGACATTCAAAGGCACCATTATTTTCATCTCGCACGACCGTTCGTTTATCCGCAACATGGCCACCCGTATTGTCGATCTCGATCGCGGCAAGCTGGTCACCTACCCGGGGAATTACGATCAGTATCTGCTTGAGAAAGAAGAAGCGCTGCGCGTGGAGGAATTACAAAACGCTGAATTCGATCGCAAACTGGCACAGGAAGAAGTGTGGATCCGTCAGGGCATCAAAGCGCGTCGTACCCGCAACGAAGGCCGCGTTCGCGCACTGAAAGCGATGCGTAATGAACGTAGCGCACGCCGTGAAGTGATGGGCAGCGCCAAAATGCAGGTCGAAGAAGCGTCTCGCTCCGGTAAAATCGTCTTTGAAATGGAAGACGTGAATTACCAGGTCGACGGTAAAGTGCTGGTGAAAGATTTCTCTGCGCAGGTACAGCGCAGCGATAAAATCGCGCTGATTGGCCCGAACGGCTGCGGTAAAACCACCTTGTTGAAACTGATGCTGGGTCAATTGCAGGCCGACAGTGGGCGCATTCACGTCGGAACCAAGCTGGAAGTCGCCTATTTTGACCAGCACCGTGCAGAGCTGGACCCGGATAAAACGGTGATGGACAACCTTGCGGAAGGTAAGCAAGAAGTGATGGTGAACGGGAAACCGCGCCACGTTCTGGGCTACCTGCAAGACTTCCTGTTCCACCCAAAACGTGCCATGACGCCTGTGCGAGCACTCTCTGGTGGTGAGCGTAATCGTCTTCTGCTGGCACGCCTGTTCCTCAAACCCAGCAACCTGTTGATTCTCGATGAACCGACCAACGACCTGGATGTCGAAACGCTCGAACTGCTGGAAGAGCTGATTGATGGTTATCAGGGCACCGTTTTGCTGGTCAGCCACGATCGTCAATTTGTTGATAACACAGTCACCGAATGCTGGATCTTCGAAGGCAACGGTAAAATTGGTCAGTATGTCGGCGGTTATCACGATGCGCGCGGTCAACAGAGCCAATCACAGGCGCAAAAACAAGCTATTGTTAAGAAAACAGCCGAAGCGACGCAGCCTAAAGCAGAAACTGTCAAGCGAACCAGTACCAAATTAAGCTATAACCTGCAGCGCGAGCTGGAACAGCTTCCGCAAAAGCTGGAAGATCTTGAGGCGAATCTGGAATCGTTGCAGGCCCAGGTGGCTGATGCCTCCTTCTTCAGCCAGCCGCACGACCATACGCAAAAAGTGTTGTCTGATCTGACGCAGGCCGAGCAGGCGTTAGAAGAGGCGTTTGAACGCTGGGAATATCTGGAAGCGTTAAAAAACGGTGCCTGATACCGAGGAGTTTTCATGTGCGATCAACATCATGCCGCGCGGCATATTCTGTGCCGTCAATGTGACATGCTGGTGGCGTTGCCGCACCTTGAACATCGACATAAAGCGGAGTGCCCACGCTGCGGCACGACGCTGACCACCGTATGGGACGAGCCGAGAACCCGTCCCACTGCTTATGCCATTGTCGCGCTTTTCATGCTGGTGCTGGCTAATCTCTTCCCCTTCATTTACATGAAGGTGGCGGGGGTTAACAGTGAAATTGAGCTGCTGGAAATTCCGCGCGTGCTGTTTACCGAAGATTACGCCAGCCTGGGCACCTTCTTTATGCTGTTTGTCCAGCTCGTGCCTGCTTTTTGCCTGGTCACCATTTTATTGCTGGTGAATCGGGTAAAAATGCCGGTTCGTGTGAAAGCCTATCTGGCCAGAATCCTCTTCCACTTAAAATCCTGGGGCATGGCAGAAATCTTTCTCGCTGGGGTGCTGGTCAGTTTTGTGAAGCTGATGGCCTACGGTGATATTGGTATTGGCAGCAGTTTCATTCCCTGGTGTCTTTTCTGCCTCCTGCAATTGCGCACTTTTCAGTGCGTCGATCGCCGCTGGTTATGGGACGACATTGCCCCGATGCCGGTGCTTCAAACTGAACCTCAGCCCGGTGTAACGGGGATTCGCCAGGGGCTGCGTTCATGCGCGTGTTGCACCGCGATTTTGCCTGCCGATGAACACGTTTGTCCGCGTTGTCATTCAAAAGGATACGTGCGCCGCAAAAACAGCCTGCAATGGACGATGGCGCTGCTGGTGACTTCTATCATTCTTTATCTTCCGGCGAATATTCTGCCGATCATGATTACCGATCTGCTGGGCGACAAAATGCCTTCGACGATTCTCGCCGGGGTGATTTTGCTGTGGAGTGAAGGCTCCTACCCGGTGGCAATGGTCATTTTTATTGCCAGTATTATGGTGCCTACGCTGAAGATGATTGCTATCGCGTGGCTCTGCTGGGATGCGAAAGGGCATGGCCGTCGTGACAGCGAGCGCATGCATCTGATTTATGAAGTGGTGGAATTCGTAGGGCGCTGGTCGATGATTGATGTGTTTGTCATCGCAGTGCTTTCTGCATTAGTAAGAATGGGCGGACTGATGAATATCTACCCGGCGATGGGCGCACTGATGTTTGCGCTGGTCGTGATAATGACCATGTTTTCCGCAATGACCTTTGATCCTCGACTGTCGTGGGATCGGGATCCGGAATCAAGCCATGAGGAATCGTAATAGCATGGAAACGAAGAGTGGGGAGGCCAAAGTGCAGAAGGTGAAGAACTGGTCTCCGGTCTGGATCTTCCCGATTGTCACTGCGCTGATTGGTGCATGGATCTTGTTTTACCACTATAGCCACCAGGGGCCGGAGGTGACGCTCATCACCACCAATGCCGAAGGTATTGAAGGCGGTAAAACCACGATTAAAAGTCGTAGCGTTGACGTGGGCGTGGTGGAAAGCACTACGCTGACGGACGATCTTACGCACGTGGAAATTAAAGCACGCCTGAATGCCGGCATGGAGAAACTGTTGCACAAAGACTCCGTTTTTTGGGTCGTGAAGCCGCAGGTTGGGCGTGAAGGTATCAGTGGGCTGGGTACCTTACTCTCCGGCGCGTATATCGAGTTGCAGCCCGGTAATAAAGGCGGTCAACAGGAAGATTATCAGTTGCTGGATCAGCCGCCGCTGGCGCCGCCGGATGCCAAAGGTATCCGCGTGATCCTCGACAGTAAAAAAGCCGGGCAGTTGAATCCGGGCGATCCGGTTCTGTTCCGTGGTTACCGTGTCGGATCTGTCGAAACCAGCACCTTTGATGCGCAGAAGCGGACGATCAGCTATCAGTTGTTTATCACTGCGCCAAACGATCGTCTGGTGACCAGTAATGTTCGCTTCTGGAAAGACAGCGGTGTAGCGGTCGATCTCACCTCTGCCGGGATGCGCGTAGAGATGGGTTCGCTCACCACGCTGTTTAGCGGTGGTGTCAGTTTTGACGTGCCGGAAGGGCTGGATCTCGGTCAGCCGGTAACAGAAAAGAGCGCTTTCCGCCTCTATGACGATCAAAAAAGTATTCAGGACTCTCTCTATACCGAGCATCTTGATTACCTGATGTTCTTCAAAGATTCCGTACGTGGCCTGCAACCCGGCGCGCCCGTTGAGTTCCGCGGTATTCGCCTGGGGACGGTCGGTCAGGTGCCGTTTGATGTGAAAGGTCTGCGTCAGGCGCTGAATAACGACTATCGTATTCCGGTGCTGATCCGTATCGAACCAGAACGTCTGGCAAATCAGCTGGGCGAGCACCCGGATTTGGGCAAACATCTTGAAGAGCTGATGAAACGTGGCCTGCGCGGCTCGCTTAAAACGGGCAACCTGGTGACCGGCGCGCTGTATGTAGACATGGACTTCTATCCGAAAGAGCCGCAGATGACCGGTATCCGTGAGTTTAGCGGTTATCAGATTATCCCAACCGTAAGTGGTGGTCTGGCGCAGATTCAGCAGCGTCTGATGGATACGCTGGACAAATTCAACAACCTGCCGCTGAATCCGATGATTGAGCAGGCAACCAATACGTTGACCGAAAGCCAGCGCACGATGCGTCAGCTGCAAACGACGCTGGATAATCTGAATAAGATAACGGCCAGCCAGTCTATGCAGCAGTTGCCGGAAGACATGCAGAAAACGCTGCGCGAGCTGAATCGCAGTATGCAGGGCTTCCAGCCGGGCTCGGCCGCTTACAACAAGATGGTCGCGGATATGCAACGTCTGGATCAGGTATTGCGTGAGCTGCAACCGGTTCTGAAAACGCTGAACGAGAAGAGTAACGCGCTGGTGTTTGAAGCGAAGGATAAAAAAGATCCAGAGCCTAAGAGGGCGAAACAATGAAAAAATGGATAGTGCTGGCGGCGGCCTGCCTGCTGGCAGCCTGTAGCAGTAGCGGTGAGAATAAAACCTACTACCAGTTGCCAGTGGACAAAGGCACGGTGCAAAACAGCGCCAGTGCCGGTCAACACCTGTTATGGGTAGAGCAGGTTACCGTTCCGGATTTCCTCGCCGGGAGCGGCGTGGTGTATCAGACCAGCGACGTACAGTATGTGATTGCCAGCAATAACCTGTGGGCCAGCCCGCTTGACCAACAGCTACGTACCACGCTCATCGCCAACCTGAGCAACCAGTTGCCAGGTTGGGTGATTGCTTCGCAACCTCTGGGCCACGATCAGGATACGCTTAACGTGTCGGTGAATGGGTTCCATGGGCGCTATGATGGCAAGGTCATTGTCAGCGGTGAATGGTTGCTGAACCATCAGGGACAACTGATTAAGCGTCCGTTCCACATTGAACTGGCGCAACAGAAAGATGGTTATGATGAGATGGTGAAAATGCTGGCGCAAGCCTGGAGCCAGGAAGCGGTCTCTATTGCCCGCTCTGTCAATCAGCAACTATAAGTAGAATTAATCATGCTAAGACCGCCGTGGGTGTAAAACCCACGGCGTTTTTTTTGTTTTTATGCTCAGCAGGTTAGTTGTCCCGCCTCACATTTTTTGTACAAATGAACTCGTAGATAGCTCACAAATATGACACTGGCGTGAATTTTGCGCATTGACGATAGTGATGATTCAGGTTATTCGTAATGTGTGGTTGCACACTTTGTAATCACTGTTTTCATTTCCACCAGATAAAAGTAATGAGGGAAACGAGGCATGAAGAGACAAAAACGAGATCGCCTGGAACGGGCACATCAGCGTGGGTATCAGGCCGGTATTGCCGGTAAGTCGAAAGAAATTTGTCCTTACCAGACGTTAAATCAACGTTCACACTGGCTCGGAGGCTGGCGAGAAGCCATGGAGGACAGGACAGTTATCGCCTGACGCTGTCTCTTTAGAAGAAACCTCCGCGATGCGGAGGTTTCGCGTTAATGCGGAGTCTTAGAACGCAGAAGTATCCTGGAACAACCCAACCTTCAGGTCGTTAGCGGTATAGATAAGACGACCATCAACCAGTACTTCGCCATCCGCCAGGCCCATGATCAGACGGCGGTTAACGATGCGCTTGAAGTGAATACGGTAGGTCACTTTCTTCGCGGTCGGCAGTACCTGACCGGTGAATTTCACTTCACCCACGCCCAGCGCACGGCCTTTGCCTTCACCGCCAAGCCAGCCAAGATAGAAGCCTACCAGCTGCCACATGGCGTCCAGACCCAGACAGCCTGGCATCACCGGGTCACCGATGAAGTGGCAGCCGAAGAACCACAGATCCGGGTTGATATCGAGTTCTGCTTCAACATAGCCCTTATCAAAATTGCCGCCAGTTTCGGTCATTTTAACGACACGATCCATCATCAGCATGCTAGGGGCTGGTAACTGCGGGCCTTTCGCACCAAACAGTTCACCGCGACCAGAGGCAAGAAGATCTTCTTTTGTATAAGATTCGCGTTTATCTACCATGTTTTCAGTAAGCCTTATTTTGAGTTCGGGACGCAGGATAGCTAACACGTGTACGCTGAACAAGTCCGATCAGTTCGAATTGAACCAGCCCAGCCAGCGCAACGGCCACGGATAACGATGCCGCGCGTCGGGCTGTGAGGCCTGCGCGATACGTTCCTGAATCGTTTGCAACAAATTCGTCTGCCCTTCAGCATCCCAGTTTAACTGGGTGAGAAGCGGCAGGGCCTCGGTCACATCATCGACCGCCCATATAGAAAATTGTCCGGCTTCAACCGCTTCCTGCACTTCCACTGACAGACTTAAATGGCGCACGTTGGCGTTGGGAATAATCACGCCCTGTTTACCGTTCAAGCCGCGCTGTAGACAGATAGCAAAGAAGCCTTCGATTTTTTCATTCAAACCGCCAACCGGCTGAGCGCGTCCAAATTGATCGACGGAACCGGTGATGGCAATGCCTTGATTGATAGGTACGCCGGAAAGGGCGCTTATCAAGGCACACAGCTCAGCCATGGACGCGCTATCGCCATCCACTTCGCTGTAAGACTGTTCGAAGGTTAATGATGCGGAGAACGGGATTTGCTGATCGAGTTCGAGTTCCGACATCAGAAACGCCTGCATGATCATCATGCCTTTAGCGTGAATGTTACCGCCAAGCTCGGCCTTGCGTTCGATATCTGTGAATTCGCCGTCGCCGATATGCACAACGCAGCTAATACGAGAAGGTTCACCAAAGGCGCGAGGGTGACCAGGGAATTCAATCACCGACAGGGCGTTAATCTGCCCGATACATTCACCTTCTGTTTCAATGAGAATCTGCTCAAGCAGGATCTCGTCCTGCATCCGCTCGGCCAGATAACCTTCACGCCACTGACGCTGCTCAAGCATGGTTTTGAGCTGCTCGTCGCCAATGGTTTCACCTTCACAGAACGGCGCGGTTTCGCGCAACTGACGGCTTATCCACAGCGGACAAAGCGGCAGCGTTTCCTGATCGCCGGTGTAGCGAGCGCCTTCCTGAATCAGACGCGGCCAGGCATCGGCCGCGAGCATCGGCAGGTTTGCATCACGCGCGACCAGCTGAACCCACTGACACCACTGTTTGATGGTCTCTTCATCGGTGAGCTGCAAATTGTCTTCATACTCGCAGTAGAGTGACTTTTCCGCCAGCTCAGGTTCCATTTCCTGGAAATCGGCCAGCGCGTCACGATCGCCAACCAGCATCACCTTCAGCGACAGCGGCATGGAAGGGATCGTGACGGGTAACGGACGTGACTCATCAAAGGAGAGCCACTCAAAACGCTGCTGGGTCACCTGCGATTTTAGACGCATCCACAACAGGGGCTGAGCCAGTAAGGCGCGCAGAGAGAGAATCAGCACGCCACCGTTGGCTTTGTGCACCAGACCAGGCTGAAGCGAAATATCGCCATTAAACTGACGCACGCAGCCGAACAGCTGCTCGGCTTCCACCCAGTCGGCAAAAATGACCGGGCCAGAGCTTGCGAAATTATCGTCCGGCGACGTTGCCGGAGAGACACTGACCTGGCCTGCGGCGATGGAATAGTTCACGCCGGTCAGGCGAGACGCTGAATCACCACGCAAGGCGTGGGTCGTGTTGTTAAGCAGTTGCAGGTACGCTTTTTCTTCTGGCGCTTTCACCAGTAAAAAGTCGCTGACGCCCTGAGGGTGCAGAAACTGCTCCAGAGCATAGTGCAAGCGAGCCTGCAGCTCGCTGAATAAGGATTCATTAACTGACGAGATTTCAGGCAGGGTAAATAGCGCCTGGTATGCATCAGTCGCAGGGGCAAGGTCGCGCCGGGAAAGAGTATTTATGGTCAAAGTCGCTATTTTTAGTCAGATGTAAAGCGCGAGATTATACCTTATGCCGCAGGGAAGCTCACGGAGAATAGGGCGGTTATTCTGATATCGCCGACATTGTTTTCACACTCACAGATTTCTTCTCAGCACATTGGCAAAAAACTGATATCCTGAAAAGAGTTACACGGTCACCTTGGGATCGCAATGAAATATCAACAACTGGAAAATCTTGAGAGCGGGTGGAAGTGGAAGTACCTGGTGAAGAAGCACCGGGAAGGCGAACCGATCACCCGTTACATTGAAACCAGCGCCGCGCAGGAAGCGGTTGATCTCCTGCTGAAACTTGAGCACGACCCGGTACAGGTGAATGAGTGGATTGCGCAGAATATCAATCCCGGCCTGGTGAATCGCATGAAGCAAACAATTCGTGCGCGCCGTAAACGTCATTTTAACGCCGAACATCAGCATACGCGTAAGAAGTCGATAGATCTGGAATTCGCCGTCTGGCAGCGTTTGGCAGGTCTGGCTCAGCGACGCGGCAAAACCTTATCAGAAACCATTGTGCAGTTGATCGAAGACGCGGAAAACAAAGAGAAATATGCCTCGAAGATGAGCACCCTGAAGCAGGATCTACAGGCGCTATTAGGCAAAGAATAATCGTTTAAACCTTTTGTTCAGGCCAAAAAAAAACCCCGCAATGCGGGGTTTTTTCATAAGACGATAACTTAAGCCTGCGGCTGAGCTACAACGTCTTTGATACCTTTAACTTCGATCTCTACGCGACGATCCGGAGCCAGGCAGTCGATCAGTGCAGCGCGAGCTTTCACGTTGTCACAGGTGTTGCCAGTAACCGGGTTGGATTCGCCCATGCCACGTGCAGAGATTTTGTCAGAAGGAATACCTTTAGAGATCAGGTAATCAACAACGGACTGAGCACGTTTCTCGGACAGACCCTGGTTGTAAGCGTCAGAACCGATGCGGTCAGTGAAGCCCAGAACAACTACGGAACCGTCTTTCGGATCCAGGTTGCTCAGCTGGCTGTACATCTGATCCAGAGCCTGCTGGCCTTCTGGTTTCAGAGTTGCTTTGTTGAAGTTGAACAGAACGTCAGACTTCAGAGTGAAGTGTTTGGTCTGTACTTCTGGAGCCGGAGCCGGAGCCGGTGCAACTACTGGAGCTGCATCTTCCTGCTGGCCGAAACGGTAGGAAACACCTACGCTCAGCAGGCCGTTGTCCGGACGACCACCAACGGTGTTCGCGTCACCGATGTTGTTAGTCCACTGGTATTCCAGACGGGTAGCGATGTCACGGGTAACCGCGTATTCAACGCCGCCAGCGAATACTGGGGATACGCCAGTGTCGTGGTCTTTGAAGCCGGTGTTGTTTTTAGCGTCTGCACGCCAAACCATACCACCCAGACGAGTGTAGATGTCCAGATCGTCAGTGATTGGGTAACCCAGTTTAGCGGTCAGCTGAACGCCCTGAGCTTTGAAAGCACCGTTCTGCTCGCTGCCTTTGTACGGCATGCGGCCTAACCAGTCATAACCCATTTCGAAACCAACGTACGGGTTAACCTGATAACCACCGAAGGCACCTGCGCCCAGCTGGCTTTCATGGGTCGGACCGTTGTTGTCGATCTGGTTGTTACCGACATCGTGGAACTGAGACCAACCCAGTTTAGCACCAGCATACCAGGTGTTATCTTTCGGAGCGGCCTGCGCTACGGTAGCGAAACCAGCCAGTGCCACTGCAATCGCGATAGCTGTCTTTTTCATTTTTTGCGCCTCGTTATCATCCAAAATTTGCCATGAAAATCTAAAAGACTCACGGTTAAATCCTTCACCGGGGGCGTGACTTATTAATTACTCAGCAGATCTCTGCGGCGTAAGCTGATCACCCCTGGCGATGTAAAGTCTACAACGTAGTTGGAAACTTACAAGTGTGAACTCCGTCAGGCATATGAAAAAAAAGGGGTTGTATACACAATATTTAACATTTACGGCTAGAATTTATGCGAGATAAAATTCTGAGAACCGCATCACATCAGCGTTCTCAGGAATTTCAGCTCCTGAAACATGCTCTTAACGAGAGCGCAAAAAAATTTCCAGGAAAATTCCTAATTTCTTTTAATGATACAAATTTGAGTGAATTTTTAGCCCATTCAGTTGTCCTGCTGGATGAGAGGAAGAGTTAACCGGGCGCATGATAAACGCCATGGCATTTCCTTCCTCGGCCGCATTCATCAAGCGGGCATGTTCCTGCTCCGACAATTCTTCCGCCACCCAGGCGATAACCACACTATAGTTCCCTGTACGTAATGCGCGCTCCATGGCGTCAAGCATGTTGTACGAGGACATCTGGCGAAGCTGCATGACTTTGGATAATGGTAGACCGGAAGCCTGAACCCACTGGCGACTCAGTTTTTGCTGAGGCGTAAGCCACAGCTGCCAGCGCGATTGCTGACCGAGCTGTTGTAATAAAGGCAGCAGGAGTAACTGCGCCATCATGGGTTGATCTTCGCGATAAACCACCTCGCTTACCAGGGCAGGGGAGGCCTGTACAGGAGACGCGAAACTGTGATGAGTCGCAGACGCAGCCGCGACAGAAGAACGATTTACAACACCAGATGTATACATAGCTCATCCAACCTTGTGGGTTACTGTATGAATATACAGTACTACCCCTGACACTAAAGATCAACCCCATTTTCTGAAAGCGACTCGCAAATTCGCACACCAAATTCACACAGTTCTTGCCGTGTCGACGGAAGTTACTTATGTTGCTCATTACCGGATCTATTAACAGTTCCAATGTTTGCAACCACATGATTAGTAAAGGATAATCATGAAAAAAATATCATATAAACGGATTTATCAATCCCAGGAATATCTTGCGCCGCTTGGGGTCGTGCGTTCCCGATCGCTCTTTGGGGGCTATAGCCTCTCGGTAAACAACACGGTGTTTGCCATGGTCTCAGAAGGAGAACTGTATTTGAGGGCTTGTGAAGAAACGGCTGTTTATCAACGTAAAGAGAAAACGCCACTCTTAACGCTTAAGAAGAGAGGCGGCCCACTGCAACTTAACTATTTTCACGTTGATGAAACCTTATGGCAGAACCACAAATTATTGCTGCGCTTAAGTAAGCTTTCATTAAAAGACGCACTGCGAGAGAAAAACGGTCGTCAGGTTTCACAGCGACTGAAGGACTTACCCAATCTCTCCTTCCATATGGAGTTATTAATGGCTGAGGCGGGAATCAAAAACGTGGCCGATTTACGCCAGTTAGGCGCAAAAGACGCGTGGGCGAAATTACGCCGTCTGCGCGAGAATCTGAGCGTAGGGTTTATATTATCGCTCGAAGGGGCGTTGACCGGCGTTCACGCTGCAGCCGTTCCTTTGAGCCGACGCGATGAGTTGATTGACTGGGCAAGCGCGTTGAACATCCACACGCCCGCCCAGGTCGATTAAGCGAGCACGCGTTGCTGCAGACGGCAAATTTCCGGTAGCAGGGCAACCAGCAAGCCGATTTGTTGCACAACCAGCGGCTCTTTACTGTCCGGGCGTGGCTCAAGATGGCGGATGCGTTCCGCCAGCCCAACCAGCGCTTCCTGAACACGATCTTCATCCGTAGGCAGATGATGGAAAGCGTCGTCGACATAGCACACGGCATCGTCCAGCAGGGCCAGGATATCCGGGTTAGTGAGCTTTTCACGGTGTGCGCCGAGCGCGGAGATATAGCTGGTGAGCGTATGGTTCAGGCACAACAAACGGAATGCTGTTTCTCGCATCTCATTGGTGACCTTGGGTTCCGTCGACATATTTGATACGACCGACGCCAGTTCAGCATCGCGATTATGTGCGTCGCGGCGGGCAATACGATAGGCAAGACGGTTGTCGCGTCCCTGATGATACTGTTCGAGAATCGCATCCAGATAGCGGCAGTTCGCATTCACTGCACGGGCAAGCACCCGAGGGAGATCTCGGAACTTCCAGTCCGGCCAGATAAAACTGACAGCGAACCAGGCGATACCACAACCGATCAGCGTATCGATAACGCGCGGCAGCGCTACCTCAAAGCCTTCTCCCAGCAGGTTGAAGCACAACAGCACCAGCAGGGTAATGAACATCGTGGCGTGGGCGTATTGGACATTACGAAAGGCGAAGAACAGCACCCCGGTTATCACAATCAGCACCAGTTGCCCTTCCAGCGACGGCACCAGCAAGAGAACAGGAATACCCAGCGCCACGCCGACCAGTGTACCGATAATACGCAATGCCAGACGATGGCGCGTGGCGTTGTAGTTTGGCTGGCAGACAAACAGGCTGGTGAGCAAAATCCAGTAACCGTGGTTCAGGCCGGTAAGCTGGATAAATGCATACCCGGCGCAAAGCACCAGCGACATTCTTACCGCGTGGCGGAACAGGGCAGACTCCGGAGACATATTCATGCTCAGACGCAGGCGAATATCGCTAAAGCCGTGCAGGCCGTCATCGGCGAGCAGGGTTTCCGTTTCGCTTTTTGCCTGGGCTTGCGCCTGTTCGGATTCGATAGTGGCCAGCTGTGCGTCAATCGCCCGCAGGTTATTAAGCAGAAAGCCCAACGCTTTCATCTGTTCTGGTGACGCACCACTTCCCCGGACGCGATCTAACGCGGCATCCAGATGGGTAAACGCCCGCTCAAAACGGCTGTCATGCTGGTAAGGCGTACGCAGCAAAATCGCTTTCGAAAGCTGCTGGCAAGCCTGCGCCTGCATAGAAAGCAGACGCTGGAAGCGGAACATCACGTCACTGTAGCGGAAAGTATCGCGTAACGTCTGATACTGAATATGCGAGGAGCTGGCCCGCTCGTGGATATCCTGCGCCACAAAGTAGTAGTGCAGTGTGCGACGCGTCCCGCGCTGGCCACGGTCGCCGCGCAGACGCGTCAGCAACGAGGTTTTGGTCTGGTTGAGCGTCGCCATCAGCTTGCCGTTTGCCAGTGCCAGTTCATACAGCGGAGCCTGGTTTTCGTCTTCAATGTCTGGATCGAACAGACGTGATTTCAGTTCCAGATAATGTGCCAGCTGTTCGTAGGTACGGGCGATATTATCCTGTAACGGACGGATCGGGAAAATCAGATGCCCGGTGAGGGTTAGCAGGTTATACCAGACAGCGCCGGCGATCAGCAGCATCGGTTGCTGATACCACTGGGAATAGAGGGAAACGCCCAGCATGGTATAGATGGCAATCAGCAGCGCGCCAAAGGCTATTGTGGCGTAGCGCTGCCCCAGGCAACCTAAAAGAATAAACCCGGTAGTCGATACCGTCAGCCCCAGCGCAAACAGCCATGGCCAGGGGAAGAGCAATTCGACGGATGCGGAAGCAATAAAGAAGCAGATTAGCGTAATGACCAGATTACGCAGACGTCCAGCTAAACGATCGTCAAGGTCGGTCAGCGCCGCCGCAACGACGCCGAGAGTTAATGGAATGGTCAGTTTTGAATCGCCGAGCCACCACGGCAGCGCCGTGGTGCCACACAGGGCGATAAAAATCCTGACGTTATAAAGCCATGCGCTGTTCCATGTATAGCGGCGTAGCAGGGGACTTAACATAAAGATAATCAGCCCCGATTACTGAAAGCGACGACGCGCATTGGCTTCGCGCGCGGCGCGAGCCACTTCAACCGGTACTACGCGACGGCCAACTGGCCACAGCGCAATCGCCGCAATTTTGAAGTTGGCGATGCCCACCGGAATCCCGATGATGCTGATGCATTGGGTGATACCTACCGCGATATGCGACAAGCACAGCCACCAGCCAAACAGCACCAGCCAGACGATATTGAGCACGGTGCCCCCCGCATTCAGCACGCTGTTTTTCGACTGCGGCTCAAGCTCATCAACATGCACCGCTTCGTTGCCGTAAGGGATCAGCGACAGTTTGGTTATCTCCCAGCAGGAACGGGTGAGCGGCAGGGTGATAATAAAAATGACACTAAAGAACGTTGCTACCAGCCAACCTAAGGTTGTAGCAAAACCACCTAATACAAAATTTAAAATATTCAGAACGGTACGCATAAATCCTCTGTGCGGCCTGTGAATAATAAGTCCGGGTAATTGTAACGTTTTTTTGCGCTGGAGCACCTATTCTCTGGCGGTTACACTGTGTGATATCGAAAAAGTCAGGATTCGGCGAAGATGGAATTAAGAGCGACAACATTGGGCAGGCGCATGGCGCAGCATCCTTACGATCGGGTTGAGCTTCTCAACGCGGGGGTTAAGGTATCGGGCGAACAGCATGAATATCTCATTCCTTTTAATCAATTGTTGTCGATTAACTGCAAGCGCGGTTTAGTGTGGGGTGAGCTGGAATTTGTCCTCCCTGAAGATAAAGTTGTCCGTCTGCACGGTACAGAATGGGGCGAAACTCAACGTTTTCATCGTCACTTAATCACCCGCTGGCAGGCATGGAGCCAGGAGATGAGCGACATTTCCGCCGATGTGTTACAGCAACTGCTGGCGGAAATTGCTGACAATAACGACGCCGGGAAATGGCTTACCCGCCAGCAGACTGCGATTATCCGTCAGCGGATTTTGCATGCGCTGGAAGGTTTGCCGGTGCCGGTGAGTCGTCTGGACAGCTTCGACAATTGTCGCGAGGCGTGGCAACAGTGCCAGGCCTGGCTTAACGATGTGGAAGCCAGCCGTCAGGCGCATAATCAGCGCTATACCGACTCGATGCTGGAGCAGTACGCCGATTACTTCGAACAGGTTGAATCCTCACCGCTTAACGATTCGCAGGCGCGTGCGGTGGTGAACGGTGAACGCTCGCTGCTGGTGCTGGCGGGCGCAGGTAGCGGTAAAACGTCGGTGCTGGTGGCGCGCGCAGGCTGGCTGATGACACGCGGTGAAGCGGCAGCAGAGCAAATTTTACTGCTGGCGTTTGGGCGCAAAGCGGCGCAGGAGATGGATGAGCGTATACAGGAGCGTCTGCGTACGGATGCGATATCCGCGCGAACCTTCCATTCCCTGGCGTTACACATCATTCAGCAAGGCAGTAAAAAAGTGCCGGTGGTCAGCAGACTGGAAAATGACACCGCCGCCCGCTACAAACTTTTCACCGACTGCTGGCAGCAGCAGTGCAAAGAGAAAAAAGCCCAGGCCAAGGGCTGGCGCTTATGGTTGCAGGAAGAAATGGGTTGGGAGGTTGGCGAAGACAATTTCTGGAACGATGCGAAGATCCTCAAACGGATGGGCAGTCGACTGGACCGCTGGGTTAGCCTGATGCGCATGCATGGTGGTACGCAGGCCGAGATGATCGACAACGCGCCGGAAGAGGTTCGTGAACTGTTCGGCAAGCGCGTTAAGCTGATGGCCCCGCTGCTGAAAGCGTGGAAAACCGCGCTAAAAGAAGAGAACGCGGTGGATTTCTCCGGGCTGATTCATCAGGCCATTAACGTGCTGGAAAAAGGGCGCTTTGTCAGCCCCTGGAAACACATTCTGGTCGATGAGTTTCAGGATATCTCCCCACAGCGTGCGGCCTTGCTGGCAGCGCTACGTAAGCAGAATTCACACACTACGCTGTTTGCCGTGGGGGATGACTGGCAGGCAATTTATCGCTTCAGCGGTGCACAGTTGTCTCTTACCACTGCTTTTACGCACTATTTCGGTGAGGGCGATAACTGCGCGCTGGATACCACCTATCGCTTCAACGGTCGCATCGGTCAGATAGCCAACCGCTTTATTCAACAAAACCCGCACCAATTGCATAAGCCATTAAACAGCCTGACGGCCGGTGATAAAAAGGCGGTTACCCTGTTGCCGGATGATCAGCTTGATGCGCTGTTTGATAAGCTAAGCGGTTATGTCACCGCGGATCAGCGTATTCTGGTGCTGGCGCGGTATCACCATCTGAAACCACCTGCACTGGAAAAAGCCGCCACCCGTTGGCCGAAGCTGAATATCGATTTTATGACCGTGCATGCCAGTAAAGGTCAGCAGGCGGATTACGTGATTGTGCTGGGTTTGCAGGAGGGGCAGGATGGCTTCCCTGCACCTGCGCGGGAATCCATCATGGAACACGCGTTGCTGCCGGAGCCGGAGGATTTTATCGACGCCGAAGAACGTCGTTTGCTGTACGTGGCGATGACCCGCGCCCGACACCGCGTGTGGTTGATGTTCAATAAAGAGAATCCATCGCCGTTTGTCGACATGCTTAAACAGCTGGATGTACCGGTGGCGCGTAAACCGTGAAAAAGAAACCCGGCGTGATCGCCGGGTTGATGAATTACTTCAGACGATGGGCCAGATAACGCTGATAATCCGGAATCAAAATATCTACCGGGTCGCTGAAATGCGGCGACTGAATAATGAGATCGGCCGTTGAGGCGTTGGTGGCGACCGGAATGTTCCAGACGGTCGCCAGACGCAACAGCGCCTTGACGTCCGGATCGTGCGGCACGGCGTTTAGCGGGTCCCAGAAGAAAATCAGCACATCAATTTTCCCTTCAGAGATGAGCGCGCCAACCTGCTGATCGCCGCCCATCGGGCCGCTCAATAGCGCATTCACTTCCAGACCTGTGGCGCGCGCCACCAGGTTTCCGGTCGTGCCGGTCGCCGATAACGCGTGCTGTGCCAGCACAGCTTTGTGGCGATCGACCCATTTCATAAGCATATCTTTGCAGTGGTCGTGGGCAACCAGCGCAATGTGTTTGCGCGCAGGCAGTGTGCGAGTGGTGAGTTCCATAGCGTAATATCCTGATCAATAAATGCAGACAGATTACTGGATGGGAATACTGCTGCAAGCTTTAAGGGTAAAAAATATGATGAGTGGTGAAATTGGCGGCAGTGCGCGCGTTTATGGCTGGCCTGGGCGGATTGACGTACACTTAGCGCAAAGGCCAGGAGGATAATGATGACTGAAAGTGATATTGCAGACATTTTGAACACTACGCGCACCATTGCGCTGGTTGGCGCAAGTGACAAACCCGATCGCCCAAGCTATCGGGTGATGAAATATTTGCTGGATCAGGGTTACCGCGTGATACCGGTCTCGCCAAAAGTGGCGGGTAAAGAACTGCTGGGTCAGAAGGGCTACGCAACGCTTGCGGATGTGCCGGAAAAAATCGATATGGTTGATGTTTTCCGTAACTCAGAAGCGGCCTGGGGCGTGGCGCAGGAAGCGGTAGCCATAGGGGCAAAAGTACTATGGTTACAGCTGGGCGTGATTAACGAACAGGCGGCCGTGCTGGCGCGCAATGCGGGGCTTAGTGTCGTGATGGATCGCTGCCCGGCGATTGAAATTCCGCGTCTGGGGCTGGCGAAATAATTGATTCCGCCCGGTGGAACACTCGGGCGGTCTCTGATTTTCCTGCGTACAGAACGCCGTTAAACGGTCAGCGCATTCACCACGTCGGCGACGCTGACAACGGCTTTAATGCCGCCAATCCCGGTTCCCAGTGAGATATAACCTTCATCCGTATTGCCTTCCAGCATACCCAACCGCAAGCCACGAAGCCCGCCCATCGCGTGGCCAATCTCCTCTTTACTGGCCCCGGACTTGTCCATAGCGACCAGTTTCTCGGTCAGTTTCCCCGGCAGAGAGCGGTAGTAGTCCGGCAGGGTACGGAACAGACTTAAATCCAGCCCGTTTGCCGCGACAATTTTTTCTTTAATCGATTGCGGTACGCGGTTTTCCAGCGTGCTGATAAACACTGAACCCGCGAAGACACCTTCCGCGCCCAATGCGTGGGCGGCTCTGGCTGTACGTTGATCAACAATCCCCCCGGCGGCGAGTACAGGCACGTTTTCTACAGCATCGACGATCATCGGGACGATGGAGAAGGTGCCCAACGCGGTGGCAGGCAGGGTTCCGCCTTCGTCAAAACCGGTCGCTACGATGATATCCGCGCCAGCGCGTTCCGCTTCACGGCTGTTGGCGGGCGTAGGGTTGATATCACGATAAATAATGGCAATGCCGGCGGCTTTTAGCTCAGCAAACAGCGCAGGAATAATCGCGCCTTCACCATAGCCGGTATAGACCACGGCTTTCACCGCTTCTTCTTTGACAACCTTCAGGATGCCCGGCGTCCAGATGTCGTTCTGCGGTGAAGGGATAAGATTCACGGCAAACGGCTTTTCGGTTAATCGCTTGGTTTTGCGGATCTCTTCGCGCATTTTCTCGGCGGTTTCTTGCGGGGTAGAGACCGCCGTTTCAGCGGTAAGACCTGCGTTTGGCCCCAAAACCCCCAGCCCGCCGGCATTGCTTACGGCGGCAACCAAACGCGCATCGGTTAACCACGAGAGTGGGCCCTGAATAACCGGTTTTTCAATGCCTAAAATCTGGCAGATACGATTCGTTTTCATGATCTTATTTCCCCGTC
Source organism: Pseudocitrobacter sp. 73 (assembly GCF_008369545.1). Lineage (NCBI taxonomy): Bacteria > Pseudomonadati > Pseudomonadota > Gammaproteobacteria > Enterobacterales > Enterobacteriaceae > Pseudocitrobacter > Pseudocitrobacter sp. 73. Next base: position 199,099 of record NZ_VTZO01000001.1, read on the forward strand.
ACGAACTCAATTCTGGTGTGGGAGGGAGTGTATAGCGATTTATTGTTCATAAAAATAGTGAAAAAAGTTATTCACTGTTATTAAATTAGTAACAATAAAAACTGGCGACGGTCATCGCACATGCAATTGAATCTGTTTGAAAATATTAAGATATTCATGGAAATAGTCGACGCCGGAAGCTTTACACAAGCGGCGGAAAACCTGGAACTGCATCGCCCGGCGGTCACTAAAGCGGTGCAGCAACTGGAAACGCAATGCGGCGTCCGCTTACTTCAGCGCACCACGCGGCGCATCGCGTTAACTTCGGAAGGCGAAGAGTTTTACCGCCGTAGCAAACCTTTGTTGTATCAGGCCGATGAACTCCTGGCATCATTTGCGCCTGACCGCCCATTACACGGGCAGCTGCGCGTCGATATGCCGGTTGCCTTTGCTCGTCAGTTGGTGGTTCCCCGGCTCGCTGAATTTTATGCCGAACACCCTGACCTTGAGATTATCCTCACCGGTAGCGATGTACGGCGCGATATGCTGCGCGAGGGGCTGGACTGCATGCTGCGCGTCGGGAAGCTTGATGACGGCGACTATATGGCGCGCCCGATGGGCGAGGTGAGGAGAATGACCTGCGCCAGCCCAGGGTATCTTGCGCAGCATGGCACGCCGCAGACGCTTGACGATCTGCGTCATCATCAGGCCATTAACTGGATTGTCAGCAATAATCGCGAGATCGTGCCCTGGCACTTTACGACGTCTCAGGGCGTCGAAGAACGCGTTCTGCCGGGGCGATTGATTCTGGATAATGCCGAGGTCTATATTTCGGCGGGTCTTTCCGGGCTCGGATTGTTGCAGGGGATGAATTTCTTCTTACAGCCCTATATCGATAGCGGGCAGTTGGTCGAGGTACTGCCGAATTTTCCCTGCCCATCGCGTAAGTTATCGCTTATCTACCCGCATCGGCATCTGCCGCAGAAGGTAAGGGTATTTGCGCAATGGCTGGAAAGCGTGTTGCAGGCGTTATGACCGAATTAGTGTAAAAAAAACACCGCTCACGCAAGTGAACGGTGTGATTAGGGTGTGTAGCGGGGGGTTAGTTACGCAGTCGCGGCGCCTGAAGCTGCTGGCGAATAGTACGCGCCAGCTCATCCATCGAAGGTTGTTCCGGATGATCTTCACGCACTTCACCACTCAACTGTGCTTCAGCCAGATAGGTGTGAACCGGCTGACCGTCTTCATCTTCCATGACCACGTGGTACCACGGCAGCATACGAAGTTCATCGTTTGCCGCCAGTTCATCGGGCTCAGGTTCATCAAGTGAGTATTCCGGGTCGATATCGACAACCACGCCCAGATACCCTAATAAGGAATGACGGACCTGTTGGCCGATACCGAATTTGCTGGCAATCATAGTCACCTCCCGGGAAACATTAACTACATACAATATGTGGTCGTTGTTTCGCTTTTCAAGTTACATGACGCGACAGGCAAACCCTTTCAGATACAGCCCTTCGGGATAAGTGGCGATCACCGGGTGATCGGCCGCCTGACGGAACTGCTCTATAAATTGTACATCACGACCGGCATCTATTGCGGCATCAGCGATGATTTTCTGGAATAAATCTGTTGTCATCAGCCCGGAGCAGGAGAAGGTCAGCAGCACGCCACCCGGATTCAGCAGTTGGATAGCGAGCATGTTGATATCTTTATAGCCACGGCAGGCGCCCTGAAGCTGGCTTTTATTCTCAACAAATTTCGGCGGATCCATCACGATAACGTCGAATTTTTCGCCCTGATCGCGGTATTTGCGCAGCAGTTTGAACACGTCGTCACGGACGAACTCCGCTTTGCTGAGATCCAGTTTGTTCAGTTCGACATTCTGTTTTGCGATATCCAGCGCTTCCTGCGACGTATCGACGCTGGTGACCTGACGGCAACCGCCCATCAGCGCAGAGACAGCGAAACCGCCGGTATAAGAGAAGCAGTTGAGGACGCGTTTGTCGGCTACATAGCGGCGTGTTGCCAGACGGCTGTCGCGCTGATCGAGGTAGTAACCGGTTTTGTGACCGTGCTGGATATCCACCAGCAGCTTCATACCGTGTTCCTGAATTGGCAGCAGGGCTGGCGGCAGTTCACCGGTAACCGGGCCTTGCGTCAGTTCCATACCCTCTTTCTTACGCACAGCAACGTCGCTACGATCATAAATCGGGCACTCCGGGTACAGCGTTTGCAACGCGCTGATTAACGCCGCGCGCTGATATTCCGCTCCGGCGCTCAACAGTTGCAGGACGAGGAAGTTGCCAAAGCGGTCGATCGTTACGCCCGGCAACCCGTCAGATTCACCGGCAATCAGACGATAGCTATCGAGGCCATCCTGCTGTGCCAGCCAGTCGCGCCACTGCTGCGCTTGTTGCAGGCGACGGACAAAAAAGGCGATATCGATGGTTTCATCGGCATCGAACGTCCAGACGCGCGCGCGGATTTGCGATTCCGGCGAGTAAGCCCCGCGGGCTAACCATTTCCCTTTGTGATCAACGATATCAATGGTTTCACCGAGGTTGGCTTTGCCTTCCATGCGGGCAACGGCCCCGGAAAAGACCCAGGGATGGCGGCGGAGTAAGGATTTCTCACGCCCTTTGGTTAACACTAAACGTACGCTCATAGATAATTATTCTGGCTATTCGATGGGAAGGGCTGCATTTTCCCGACTTCGCCGTCCAATTGCAATGAACATGGCAATATTGCGGCCCCGCGTTCGGTAAAACGTCTGGAAAATGTCATACTTAATGGAACTTCAGGGATTGCGACGGGAGGCAAAATGGCATCAGTGTGCACCATTGCGTGGGTCTATGGCCTTGTTCAGGGCGTAGGGTTTCGCTACAACACTCAGCGAGAAGCGCTACGGTTAGGGCTTAAGGGCTACGTCCGTAATATGGATGACGGCAGCGTGGAAGTGGTCGCCTGCGGCGAACAGGAGCAGGTGGAAGCGTTGCTGGCGTGGCTAAAAGCCGGAGGCCCACGCAGCGCCAGAGTTGACCGGGTTCTGGCCGAACCGCATCAACCCCAGAAAGCGTGGGATGGCTTCAGCATTCGCTATTAAATGCATTTTACCGGTTTAGGCAGGCCGGCAATTTTCGTCGCCTGCTTAGCCGGGCCTTTCGGGAATAAACGATACAGATAGCGGCTGTTGCCTTTCTCTTCGCCAAACTTATTGGCCATCGCCTTCACCAGCATGCGGATAGCGGGGGAGGTGTTAAACTCCAGATAAAACTCGCGAACAAAACGCACCACTTCCCAATGTTCCGGGCTCAGTTCAATGCCTTCATTTGCGGCAATTGCAACCGCCATGCCTTCGCTCCACAGGGTGGAGTCTTTCAGATAACCGTCGTTATCGGTCTCAATTTCACGGTCTTCGTAGATCAACATAATTTTTCACATGCCATACAAACGGTGGGCAGTGTAGCAAAAAAAAAGGCCCCGCATAAGCGAGGCCTTGTGATGTTCAGTCAGCGTTAATCGCGGCTGGCGAAGCCCAGGATGCTCAGCAGGCTGATAAAGATGTTGTACAGCGACACATACAGGCTCACGGTGGCGCGGATGTAGTTGGTTTCACCGCCGTGAATGATGTTGCTGGTCTCATACAGGATCGCGCCAGAAGAGATCAAAATGAACACAGCGCTAATCGCCAGATGCAGAGCCGGCAGTTGCAGGAAGATGTTTGCCACCATACCAATCAGCACCACCACAATACCTGCCATCAGCATACCACCGAGGAAGGACATGTCTTTGCGGGTGGTCAGCACGTAGGCCGAGCAGCAGAAGAACACCAGCGCGGTACCGCCCAGCGCCATACCAATCACATCGCCCATACCGGCAGAAAGGTAGGCGTTGAGGATTGGCCCCAGGATATAACCCAGGAAACCGGTGAAGGCGAACGCGGAGATAATCCCGGTCGGTTTGTTCGCGGTTTTATAGGTCAGGAACATCAGGCCGTACATGCCGACCAGCGTCAGAATCAATCCCGGAGACGGTAGCATCAGTACGGTGCTTGCGGTTGCGGTGATCGCCGAAAACGCCAGCGTCAGGCTCAGCAGGAAATAGGTATTACGCAGAACTTTATGCGTGCTCAGCAGGGACGAGCGGTCACGCGATGAGGTAATTATGCGATCCATGATTCACTCTCTTCATGATGGATATTAATAGTGAAACAGCATAAGAAATGTCCTGCATATCCCCTAATCCTTTTACCCATCTTTACTCAGCGCAAAGACCGAGATCAACCTCTTATAGGTGACTGAAAAACATTGCCTTATATCGTTAGCAGGGCTAAGAGTGAAGAGGGTGTCTCAACAATTAAAATAAAGGCAAGGGAAATGAAACCACATCATCACAACCGTATTACCGCCATCATGCTGGCGACAGGGCTGGCGTTCCTCTCCACCTCTGCCAACGCGGCGAACGTACCGCAGGGCACGATACTGGCGGAAAAACAGGAACTGGTCAGAAACAACGGCAGCGAGCCCGCCTCGTTGGATCCGCATAAAGTCGAAAGTGACGTTGAATTTAATATCATCAGCGACATGTTCGACGGGCTGGTGGCGGTGAAGCCTGATGGCACGATTGAACCCCGGCTGGCGGCATCGTGGGAAAACAAAGGTAACTGGATATTCCACCTGCGCGAGGGGATTACATGGTCCGACGGTACGCCGATTACCGCACAGGATGTCGTCTGGAGCTGGCAGCGTTTGGTTGACCCGAAAACGGCCTCACCTTACGCCAGCTATCTGGGAAATATGAATATTGTCAATGCTGCCGATATCGCCGAAGGGAAAAAAGCGCCGGATACGCTGGGCGTTAAAGCGCTTGATGATAAAACGCTGGAAATTACGCTCACTCAGCCTACCGCCGCATTTTTACCGATGCTGGCGCACCCGTCGCTGGTGGCGCTGGATAAAACGCTGATCATGCGCTTTGCTGAAAAATGGACTAAGCCTGAACACTTTGTCAGCAGCGGGCCCTATACGTTGTCTCAATGGGTGGTGAATGAGCGAATTGTCGGCAAACGCAATCCGCGCTACTGGGATGACGCCCACACGGTGATCAATCAGGTCACTTATCTGCCCATCTCATCGGAAGCGGCGGATGTGAACCGCTATCGGGCGGGCGAAATTGACATTACCTCAACGGTGCCGATTAACCAGTTTGCGCTGCTGAAGAAAACGATGCCGGAGCAGCTTGATGTCTCTCCCCATCTGGCGACCTATTACTACGAACTTAACACCACCCGCCCGCCATTTAACGACGCCCGCGTGCGCCGCGCGCTGAATATGGCGCTGGATAAAGAGATCATTGCCGGGCAAGTATTGGGGCAGGGGCAACGTCCGGCCTGGCTGGTGAGTCAGCCAGAGATTGGCGGTATCACGCTAAAAAATCCTGACTACGCCAGTTGGCCGCGCGAGAAGCGGATAGCTGAAGCTAAAAAGTTGCTCGCGGAAGCCGGTTTTGGCGACGACCACCCGCTGAGCTTTAATCTGCTCTATAACACCTCTGAGTCGCATCAACGTATTGCTATTGCCGCCGCATCGATGTGGAAGAAAAATCTTGGTGTGGAGGTCAAACTGCAAAATCAGGAGTGGAAAACGATGCTCGACGCGAAACGCACGGGAAATTTTGACGCCGTGCGCTACGCCTGGATTGCCGATTATGACGATGCCACCACCTTCCTCAACAACTTCCGCACCGGCGACAGCAGTAACACCAGCCGCTATAGCAACCCGGCTTATGATGCAGCGTTGCTGAATGCGGCGAAAGCCCCTGATATCGCCGCGCGCGGACGTTATTATCAGCAGGCCGAAGATCTGTTAGCGCAGGATGTGCCGTCTATTCCGGTGTACCACTATGTACGATCGCACCTGGTGAAACCGTGGGTGGGCGGTTTCACGCCTGACAGGTTGGGCTATTACTTCACGAAAGATATGTACATCAAGAAGCATTAATCAAACTGAGCGCGCTGTAAGTGTCGAAAAACTCGCCATTTTGTTGTAATTTCAGACGAATAACACGTTTTTGACTGTTTTTCAGGCAAACGAACAAAATGGGGCTTTACAGGTCGGAGCGGGATGTTTATAGTGCGCCTCATTGGAAGCGTGGCCGAGCGGTTGAAGGCACCGGTCTTGAAAACCGGCGACCCGAAAGGGTTCTAGAGTTCGAATCTCTACGCTTCCGCCAAATATGAAACCCCAGACAAGAAATTGTCTGGGGTTTTTTGCTTTTCTGTCGGTTTCCAGTATGCCATTTCCGTCAGGCTTGCGTTGGTGAGTTTAAGAATACATCAGACAGATTCGTGACCAGCATCTGTTTTACCTTGCAGCCTGAGTTCCAGGATACTGTCGGGCGATGATGTCATTCAACTAAGCTTTATCTCAGGATGAAAAAATGTGGCCTTAGCAAAGAGCAGTACCGAATGTAACATACCGGCGCTGTTAAGGGATAAGAACAGGCAAAAGCAGAATTAGCCTGGAGTTCAGGTAACACGGATGTGATAAATTGTATCAATTAATATGCACTTGTTAAGGAGAGGCAAATGCGAAAGATACTATTACTGGCCGCTGTGCTGCTGGCGTCACAGCCACTGGTGATTCAGGCGGAAGAGATAACGCTATTACCTTCAATTAAGCTACAAATTGGCGATCGTGATTCATATGGTCACTACTGGGATGGTAACCACTGGCAAAACCGGGATTACTGGGATCGCCATTATGAATGGCACGATAAGCACTGGCGTAAAAAAGCGCAAAGCTTATGAGAAAGGCTATAAAGACGGCCAAAAGGCCTATAAGCATGACTGGAAGAAACATCATCACCATCACTGAGTAGGGAAAAGGCCTGTTTCAGGCTTTATCTTTACGGGATGTTCTGGTCTTTGTACGCGTAGTATCAAATAGGATTAAGTTAACAAAAAGCACTGCATTACTTCACGTTTTTAACATGTTTTTAATTAAACTGAGCCTCATCAGTTCCCGCCTGACATACATTCATTCTATTGATAAATAAAGCTATCCAGAAATGTTGCAGTATATCTCCCTGATCTTATGGATAAATACAAACAATTACATTCATTGACTTGATTTTACTTAAAGTGCAATGTCCCTCTTTATCACGTGTCTTTTATTAAGATGATATTGATTATCAGGGAATTGATGGATGGTGTTTTCTCCACGGCAAGCGGCTGTCGCACTTTTTTTTAGCGGTATTTCCTTTTCAGGCATGACGGCCCTTTTATCGCCTGCTGACCGTAATTCGATTCAACAGCAGCAACAGCAACTGCTGGATCAAAACCAGCAGCAGCGTGACGAGCTTCAGCGCGCCACACCGATACCGCAGGAACATCCTTCATCCGCACCGGCAGATGCCGCGGGCCCTTGTTTTACGCTCAATCACATTACCCTGCAAAATGCGACGCTGATGTCCCCACGGGAACAGCAAAAAATGATTCGCCCGTGGCAGGGGCGTTGCCTCAATATTGCGCAAATCACCCAGCTCACGAATCAGATCTCTGACTGGTATATTCAGCGTGGCTATATCACCAGCCGTGCATATCTGACGGAGCAGGATCTCTCTGGCGGTGAATTACATATCGCCGTGCTGGAAGGTCGTTTGCAACAAATCCGCCTGGAAGGTGTACCTGCGCGTACACTGGCAATGACCTTTCCTGGCCTGGAGGGTAAACCGCTAAACCTACGGGATATCGAGCAGGGTATGGAGCAAATTAACCGCGTACGTACCGCTCCCGTACAAATTGAAATCTTGCCCGGAGAGCTGCCGGGCGACTCCATTGTAAACCTCACCGCCACGCCGGAGTTTCCACTTCAGGCATCCGTCACGTTTGATAACAGCGGCCAGAAAAGCACGGGTGTTGGGCAAATCTCCGCCTCGCTGGTGGGTAATAACCTGTTAGGTCTGGCAGATAAATGGTTTATCAGCGGCGGGCGAAGCAGCGCGTTTTCTCATTCGCGCGATGCGAAAAATCTTGCCGCAGGTGTCAGCATCCCCTACGGCTATGGTCTGTTTGATTACACCTACACCTGGAACGACTATCTCAACGTCATTGATAACGCCGGCTACAACTGGCGATCCACGGGTGACACGGAAACGCACCGGATAAATTATTCCCACGTGTTGTTTCGCAACGGCGACCTGAAAACCGGCGTTTCTCTCGGTCTGAACCACCGTGTAAACCGTAATTTCCTTGATGGTGTGAAACTGGAAAGCAGCAGCCAGGAGTTCACCAGCCTGCTGTTTGGCCTCAATCATACCCAGAAAATCCTCGGCGGCGTGGCGACATTCAACCCTACCTTCAGCCGCGGAATGCCGTGGTTTAACGCCACTGACGATCACCTTTACCCCGATCAGCCGAAAGCGCAGTTCCGCAAATGGAGCGTTAACGCCAGCTGGCAGCGCGGGCTGACGGATAAGCTGTGGTGGCTTTCCAGCGTCTACTGGCAGTGGTCACCAGACCGGCTTTATGGCAGCGAACGCCTGAGCATTGGCGGTGAAAGTTCCGTACGCGGTTTTAAAGAACAGTACATCTCTGGCGATAACGGCGGCTACTGGCGTAATGAAATCAATTACACCCTGTTCACGATGCCTGTTCTGGGGCAAATCGGCACGATGGCGGCGCTGGACGGGGGCTGGCTGAAAAAGGATGCCAGCGACCAATATGCCGCAGGCACGTTGTGGGGCGGTGCTGTCGGGCTGACCAGCGCCGGGCGCTGGTTCTCCAGCCAGTTCACCGTTGGTACGCCGCTGGCGTATCCAGGCTGGCTTTCGCCGGATCATCTCAATATTTATTACCGCATTTCAGTGGCACTTTAAGGGGCAGGATGATGGAAAAGGATCAGGTTCGTTTTTCCCAACGTGTCGTGAGTGGGCTGTTCAGTCTGCTGCTGATTACACAGCCTGTGCTCCCGGCCATTGCGGCCTCCATCACCCCATCCGGCAATACGCAGATGGATAAAGCGGGCAACGGTGTGCCCGTTGTAAACATCGCCACGCCAAATCAGTCCGGTATTTCGCACAACAAATATCACGATTACAACGTTGGCAAAGAGGGGCTGATCCTCAATAACGCCACCGGCAAGCTGAATCAGACCCAGCTTGGCGGCCTTATCCAGAATAACCCCAACCTGAAAGCCGGGCAGGAAGCCAAAGGTATTATCAACGAAGTGACCGGCACGAATCGCTCGCAGCTTCAGGGCTACACCGAAGTGGCGGGGAAAGCGGCTAACGTGATCGTGGCGAACCCCTATGGCATCACCTGTAACGGTTGCGGATTTATCAATACCCCTAACGCCACGCTGACTACCGGAAAGCCGGTGCTCGACGCGAACGGTAAACTCCAGTCGCTCGATGTCACAAAAGGCAGCATTACCATAGAAGGGCTGGGGCTGGATGGCAGCCAGAGCGACGCCGTATCGATTATCGCCCGAGCCACGGAAATCAACGCCGCGCTGCATGCAAAAGATTTAAAGGTCATCGCCGGAGCCAATCGGGTATCGGCCAGCGGTGAAATCACTGCGCTGAAAGGTGAAGGCGATGCGCCAAAAGTTGCCGTCGATACCGGTGCGCTGGGGGGCATGTATGCCAACCGTATTCACCTTGTTTCCAGCGAAAAAGGGCTGGGCGTTAACCTGGGGAACCTGAATGCGCGGCAGGGCGATATTACGCTGGATGCGAACGGGAAGCTGACGGTAAAAAACAGCCTGGCAAGTGGAGCGATGACGGCGCAAGGTCAGGATATTGCGTTAAGTGGCGATCATAAGGCGGGCGAGAACGTATTTGTCAGCAGTCAGAACGCTATCGCCCTGAATAACGCAACGCTGGTCAGTGATAAAAACATACAGTTAAGTGCTAATGGACGGCTCACGCAGAACGGCGGCAAGCTTACAGCAGGCCAGAATCTGACAGCCAATGCGCAAACGCTCATACAGAACAACGTAGCTCAGGCAGATGCTGCTGGAAATATTGCGCTCACCAGCAGTGAAAGCATCGCTACGCAGGGAAGTGTTATTGCCGGAAAACAGCTTAATGTTGTCGGAAAATCTTTGAGTAACAGTGGGCAGTGGAGTGCCGAGGAAGCTGCGAGCATTAAGGGAAGCAGCCTGAATAACGGCGGGGTTGTGCAGGGGAAATCACTGGCGATTGTCGCCGAACAGGATGTCCGTGTTACAGGGCGACTCAATGCAGCGGATTCACTGAATATCAACGCTAAATCGGTGACGACCGCCGCCAGCGCGCAGGTACAAAGTGGAAACGATCTGACGCTGACGACAGAAACCGCCTCCCTTAGCGGAACCCATGCCGCGAATAATCAATTTACCGTGGCAGCGAATACGCTGACCCATGACGGTAAATCGAATGCCCGAACTGTCTATCTTAACGCGCCAGACACTATCGCCAATAATGGCACGCTGGTGGCTGATAGCCTGAATCTTACCAGTCAGCGGATCACCAATAGCGGCCTGATGCAGGGCAATGCGGCGCTGAATTTGCATACGGGAGAATTAACTAACCTCAGTGGCGGTTCGCTCTACAGTATTGCTGCACTGACGCTGGATATTCCCAATCTGACTAACCGCGGGTTGATCACGACGGATGGCAATTTACGTCTTGGCGGTAGCAGCCTGGTGAATGCAGGTGAGATCAACGGCATCAGTATGCAAAACGATTATGCGACGGTGACAAACGACGCTACAGGTCGTTTACTGGCGGGAAATGCCCTATCCATCTCCGGGCAACATCTCGATAACGCCGGTTTACTGGCGGCGAATAGCATGAAGTTGAACAGCCAGTCCATGAATAACCGCGGAAATATGCTCTCCGTTGGGGCGATAAATCTCACCAGCCAGACGTTTAATAATGCGGGGTTATTACAGGGAGATACCCTGACGCTGCAGACAAATGAATGGGTTAATAGTGGGAATGCGTTAGGTGAATCGGGCGTAACGGCTACGGTTCACGATCTCTTCTCCAGCCAGGGGCAAGTGTTAAGTCAGCAAAAAATGGTGTTGGCGGCCACGCGTATTGATAACCAGGGGATGCTGGCAGCGAAGCTCCTTGAGCTGCAAGGTGATCTGAACAATAGCGGGATTTTGCAGGCAAGCCAGACTCTCGCCTGGAACGGTAGCCATTTCAGTAACCTTGCTGGCGCTCAGGTGACTGGGGGCGAGGAGCTGCTGATTAATGCCAATCAGTTCGAAAATAACGGCCTGGTGGAAGGTGCTTCGGCGACGATCACCGCTGACAACCTGCAAAATAGTGGCAGTGTTCAGGCACGAAATGACCTGAAGATTGTGGCAAGCGGGCGGCTTGATAATCAGGGGAAATTACTTAGCCAGAATTTGTTTGAACTGACTGCATCCCGGTTGTTTAACGACCATACCATTGCGGCAAAATCGCTCATCATCGGCTCGCCGGAACTGACCAACAACGGTCTTGTGCAGGGAAATAGTGCATTACAGCTCACTTCCCGGAATGTGCTGAATGCTCAACCGGGCCAAATAGTGAGTGGGGCGGGGCTGGTTCTGAATCTCGACAAGCTGGAAAACCACGGCCTGTTGCTGGTTAACAACGGCTTTACCCTGGAAGGCGCGCAGTTGTCTAACGTGGGCAATATTCAGGCAGACAGTGTCGATCTGCAGATGCGTGATGCGTTAAACAACCAGGGGCAGATACTGGCGAAGCACGATGCGTTAGTCAGCGCTGCCACACTGGAAAATGACGGCTCTCTGGCCGCCCAAAATATCACGCTGAGCGGAACATCAATTCGTAACGATGGCCTGGTACAGGGGAATGACAATGTGTCGGTCACTGCGGATATCCTCACAACGAACCCGGCAGGCCGATGGTTAGCGGGCAAAGCGCTAACGATGGACGCAAGCCTGGTGGATAACACGGGTGTGATGCAGGGCGATACGATTGCGCTAACGGCAAAGATGCTGAACAACAGCGGGGTGCTTAATGGCCTGAGCGGCATGCAAGGGGCACTGACCGGGCAGCTTATAAACCAGGGGCAGATTCAAAGTGGTGGTGCTTTGTCGCTGGTGGCCGATAACCTGAGCAGCGCCGGACGTATTGCAGGCGATACGCTTTCGCTCACAGCCGGGGCGCTCAGTAATACCGGCCTGTGGCAGGGGATGAAGGGGTTAACACTGACTGGCGATACCCTTGCTACCGGTTCTGCATCCCGCACATTGAGCGGCGGTATGCTTGCCCTCAATGCAGGGAATATGACAACACAAGGCACCTTACAGGGGCAGAACGTTACCGTTGTCGCAAATGACTGGCAGCATAATGGCTCACTGCTTAGCCTTGGTACTCTGACGGCTGATGTTAGTAATACGCTCACTACGCCGGGCGATCTGATGAGTCAGGGAACAATGCGGCTGATTGCACCGCAATTTGATAATAGCGGTAAGATCCTGAGTGAACGTGGTATTACGCTGGACGGCCAGCAATTGACGAACAGCGGGACAGTACAGGGAAATACGCTGGCGGCGCACCAGAATAGTATCCACAACCAGGGAACGCTGACGGGCCTGCAAAGCCTGACGCTCGAAGCGCGGGAGAATTTGACGGCTCGGGTGGCGATGGCGTCATCGCAACAGGAACTGATTAACGCGGCGGGTGGCTCATTGTTGACGCAGGGCGCGCTGACAGTGACGTCCGCAGACGTTACCAATGCCGGAATATGGCAGGGGCAATCGGTGTTACTCAGTGCCCGGTCGCTGAATAATAGCGGTGCAATTCAGAGCGCCGATACGCTGCAACTGACGCTCGCCGATCATTTAACGTCTTCTGCAGGAAGTAAAATTACGGCGCTCGGTAATGCGGCTCTACAGGCGCTCTCGTTAGCTAACCAGGGGCAGTGGGCGGCCAAAAACCTTACGCTGAAGGGAACCTCGTTCGATAATGGTGGGGCGATCAGTGGTGTAAACGGTCTGACATTAGCCATGAGTGGGGCCGTCAGCCAGGCGCGTTCTGGTAGTCTGTTAAGCGGTGGCGTGCTGAATCTGAACGCAGCGTCCGTAGCTAATAGCGGTAAAATTCAGGGCGCGGTGCTTGCTGTAACTTCCGGGGCGTTAACCAACAGTGGAAGGTTGCAGGGCGATAATGGCACCACGCTGACACTTGGTGGCGATTTAACTAACAATACTGACGGAGAAATTGTCAGCCGCGAGGCGATGACGGTAAATACGTCCTCTCTTTTCAATGATGGATTAATTCAGGGTGGCAGTGATAGCCGCCTTAATGCCACAGCCCGACTGCATAATGAGGGCAAACTGCTTGCCGGCGCGGGGCTGACGCTCACCACCCCAGACTACGCCGGGACGGGCTGGCTGCAGGCGACGAATCTTATCGTTAATGCTGCAACGGCCAGTAATGACGGGAACTGGCTTGCGGATAACGCGACGCTGACAGGCAGCGATTTCACGAATAAGGGCACAACCCAGGCAGGCCAGCTTACAGTCAATTACGGCCAGTTGAACAATAACGGCACGTTAATGGGAACGTCGCAACTTCTTGTTAATGCCCTTCAGGTTAACCAGAGTGCCGCAGGTACGTTGTTAAGCGGCGGTGATTTGTCGGTTCAGAGTACGGGTCTGAATCCTCTCGGCCAGGTGATTGCACTGGGAAATGTAACGCTGAAGCTGGTTAATGCCTTTACCGCCGAAAATACGCTTGCCGCAGGGAAAACACTTTCTGTCACCAGCGATGGTGCTATTGATAACCAGGGCGTTATGCAGGGGCAGGCAGTCAATCTGCACGCTGGCGGGCAACTCAGTAACAACGGGCAGATAACGACGGGTCGCGATGCGAGTTCATTCAGCGGTCGCAATGTCCTGCTGAATGCAGCGGGAACGCTGCAAGGTGGCGGTGATATTGCGGTGACCAGTTTAGGCAATATTTCGGTCGATGGCTTTACCGGCACCTTGGGTTCGTTGACGCTTAATGCGCCGGGCGAAATTATCAATACGGCGTTGCTGTATGCCGCAAATAACCTTGCGCTTTATGCCAACAGTATTACCAATCTGCGTGGCGATATTCTGGCGGGTAATCATCTGTGGATGCAAAAAGATGCGGCAGGCAATGCTAACGTTGAAGTTGTGAATACCTCCGGCACCATTGAGACGCAGAACGGCGACATCACCATTAAGACGGTGGCGTTGCGTAATGAACGTGCTGGTTTGCAGTCAACAACGCAGCCGACAGATCTCTCCTCAAACTACGACTGGATTGGGCAATCGGATGTTGATATTCCGGTGGCTGTCCTGGGTCTCGAGACATTAATTCAGGATAAATACAGCACTTATACTCATGATGGGGCGGGTTCCTGCGGAGGCAAACCCTGCTTCCTGTATGAGGATACCCATTTCTATTATCGCCCGGTGGAAGGGTATGAAACGCGTAAATTTGCACTGAGCCAGACTGCACAGATTGTGAGTGCAGAGGGCGGAAGTGCACGTATTGCCTCCGGTAACGATATTCATATTGTTGCGAGTCAACTCAACAACCAGGCGAGCGTAATCCTGGCGAATAATGATATCAACCTGACAGGGCAGACACTCAATAATCAGAGCTACCAGAGTGGTACCTTTACTGAATACGCCGTTTATAAGTATGAACGTGTGATCACTGGGGGTTCCCCATCCTCATCTTCAGGTACCTATTCGCCGACACATCGCGATACCACTTACGAACATAATGTGCCTTATATTTTGGATGGCATTGTTACTGAGACTGAAAATGGCGAGCTGTTTCGTGCGGTAATTCAGGCTGGTGGCGATGTAACGGCAAACTTCACGGATACTATAGGTAACGAAACCGCGATCGCTAATGCCGGACGCGTCAGCAATACTCTCTCTGCACCAACGATGAATTCAATAAGTCAGCAGTCAATCGGTAACGGCGTCCAAAAACAGACACTGGTTGATAGCGGCACGGTCAACGTTAATTCCCCGCAATGGAATGACCAGCTACAAAACGCGCTACAGCAGATTAATGGCGGTGGGGCGCTCGATAATGGGGCGGTATCCGACGCCGGACTGAGTAATATCTCAGGCACACAAAAAGGCAATACCAGCCTCGGCCAACTGACAGGTTCGGTAAATCCTGGTGCAAATGGGGTGGATGTCTCCGGGCAAAATCAGGGAAAAACGGTTGATACCACTGCGTATCCGCTACCCTCAGGGCAGAACGGTTACTTTGTCGTTTCCGACGATCCGTCAAGCCCATACCTTATCAACGTCAACCCGAAACTCAATGGCCTCGGGGAGCTTGATCCCAATTTGTTTGCTGATTTGAACGCTTTATTGGGTATTAAACCTGGCGATGTACCGCGTGAAACCAACAGCGCATATACGGATCAAAACCAGTTCCTGGGGTCATCCTATATGCTTGGCCGCCTCAACCTGAACCCGGATTATGATTACCGTTTCCTGGGTGATGCCGCTTTTGATACGCGCTATGTCAGTAACGCCATGCTGAACCAGACGGGTAGCCGCTACATTAACGGTATAGGTTCCGAGCTGGATCAAATGCGTTATCTGATGGATAACGCCGCCAGCGCACAGCAGTCGCTGGGGCTGAAATTTGGCGTGGCTCTGACGGCAGAGCAGGTGTCTTCACTTGAGCACAGTATGCTGTGGTGGGAGACCGCTGTCATCAACGGTGAAACCGTCATGATACCGAAACTCTATCTGTCGCCGAAAGACGTCACGGTGAATAACGGTAGTGTGATTTCTGGCAATAGTGTCCAGCTTACGGGCGGTAATATTACTAACTCTGGCAGCACGCTGCTGGCAAATAACAACCTGGTTCTCGACAGCCAGAACAGTATTAATAATCTCAATAATGGTCTGATGCAGGCAGGCGGTCACCTCGACCTGAATGCAATTGGTGATATCAATAACATCAGTTCCACGATTAGCGGCAAGACTGTCGCGCTGGAAAGTCTGGACGGCAATATTAATAACCTGACGCTGGTGGAGCAGGTTGATATTGCGAGCTTTAAAGATACCCGGCTTGGGGAAACCGCAGCTATTAACGCCCAGGACTCTCTGTCGCTCGCCGCCGGTAATAACATCACCGTGACCGGGGCAAACCTTACATCCGGCGGCGATCTGCTGATGAATGCGTGGGGTGATGTCGCGGTGAATGCGAATCAGATCAACGATTCCTTCAGTCGTTCCACTGCCTGGCAGGTGCAGACCAGTCATGATGCCGTGAGCTGGCAGGACAGTTCGATAAGCGCGGGCGGCAACCTGGGTATTAATGCCGGAAACAATCTTGACCTGACAGCGAGCAGCGTTAACGCAGGCAACAGTGTGGTCCTGGCCGCAGGGAACGACCTCAATCTGAATGCAGCAGATACCCGTCAGGACAGCCGTAACGGGAACAGTGAGTCGCACAGTACCGGGCTTGAACGTACCACGGTTTCTGCCGGGGGTAACCTGATTCTGAAAGCGGGCCAGGATATTAACTCTCAGGCCGCAGGCCTCGCTGCAGAAAATGATGTTACCTTGCAAGCCGGGCGTGATGTGAATCTGCAGGCCGAAGCCACGGTCAGCGGCAGCAGTACGCATGAGAAGAAAAAAACCGTCATTGATGAGTCGGTACGCCAGCAGGTTACGGAAATTGCCAGCGGCGGCAACACAACTATCGTTGCCGGGCAGGACGTCAATGCACAGGCTGCGCAGGTCACAGCACAGGGTGATATCGCTGTGGGCGCGGGTCGGGATATTAACCTGACTACCGCAACGGAAAGCGATTACCACTACTTCGAACAGACCAAAACCAAAAAAGGGTTCCTCAGCAAAAAGACCACGCATACCATCGAGGAAGAGAGCGCCACCCGTGAAGCTGGCACGTTGCTGAGCGGTGATAACGTCACCGTTTCGGCGGGGAACAACCTGCTGCTGAAAGGCTCAAATGTGGTGGGGGACGGTGACGTGTCGCTGCACGGCGGCAATAATGTTGATATTCTGGCGGCAACCAACAGCGATACATCGTGGCGCTTTAAAGAGACCAAAAAGAGCGGCCTGATGGGCTCCGGCGGTATCGGCTTCACCATTGGCAGCAGTAAAACGACACACGACCTGCGTGAAGCAGGTACCACTCAAAGTGAGAGCTTCAGTACCGTGGGCTCGACGGGCGGTAGCGTGGTGATTTCAGCGGGAAATCAGGCGCATATTGGTGGTGCCGATATTATCGCGCAGAAAGATTTGTCGGTTATCGGGGACAGCGTGGTGATTGAACCCGGCCACGATAAACGCACCCGCGATGAGAAATTTGAGCAAAAATCCAGTGGCCTGACAGTTGCGCTCTCCGGCGCGGTGGGTGGTGCCATCAACAACGCCGTCAGCGCCGCGAAAGAGGCGAAGAGTGAGAGTGATAGCCGACTGGCGGCGCTGCAAACGACGAAAGCGGCGTTGTCGGGATATCAGGCCAGTCAGGGCGTGGCGCTGGATGCGGCCAAAGGTACGGCAGATGGGAACAATAACACCATTGGTATCAGTGCGTCTCTGACCAGCCAGCATAGTAAATCAAAACAACATCAGGAAAGTGATGCCATCGCGGGAAGCACTCTGAGTGCCGGGAACGATCTCTCTATTGTTGCCAATGGCAAAAAGGGCGGGGTAAACAGCGGTGACATTCTGATTGGTGGAAGCCAGTTGAAGGCCGGAGGCGATACGCTTCTCAGTGCGCAGAACGATATTCTGCTGAGTGGCGCAGCCAACACCCAGAAAACCACCGGAAGCAACAGCAGTAGCGGGGGCGGCGTTGGGGGTGGGATCGGCGTGGGTAGCGGTGGCTGGGGAGTTAGCGTTTTTGCTAACGGAAATTCCGCGCACGGCAATGAAAAAGGCGACGGAACCGAATGGACCGAAACCACGCTTGATAGCGGCGGCACCACGACGCTCAGCAGTGGCCGTGACACCCTACTCTCCGGGGCGCAGGTCAGCGGTGACCAAATTGTGGCAGATGTTGGCCGTGATCTTTGGCTCATCAGTCAGCAGGACAGCAATGCCTACGATTCAAAACAGAACAGCCTTGCGGCAGGTGGCAGCTTTACTTTTGGCTCGATGACAGGCTCCGGCTACATCAACGCCAGCCAGGACAAGATGAAGAGCACCTATGACTCGGTGCAGGAGCAGACCGGGTTATACGCAGGTAAGGGTGGCTACGATATTACGGTCGGTAACCATACCCAGCTGGATGGCGCGGTGATTGCCTCGACGGCGACAGCGGAAAAAAACAGTCTCGATACTGGCACGCTGGGCTTTAGTGATATCGATAATAAAGCTGATTACAAGGTCAGTCACGCAGGGGCCAGTATTAGTGGCGGCGGTGATATTGGTGGTAAGGAATTTACCGGCAATATGGCCGGGGGGATGGCTTCAGCGTTAAGCCACAGTGGTCACGCAGAAGGGACGACCCAGGCGGCGGTCAGTAATGGCACGATTACGATACGTGATACCGCCAATCAGCAGCAGGATGTGGCTGACCTGAGCCGCGACACAGAACATGCCAACGACAGCATCAGCCCGATCTTTGATAAGGAAAAAGAACAGAAACGTCTGCAGGCTGTTCAACTGGTCCAGGACATCGGTAGTCAGGCGTCTGATATTGCCAGAACACAGGGGCAACTGGCAGGGCTGGCGGCACAAAAAGACCCTGAAGCACTGGATAACGCCCGGGCACAGTTACTGGCAGAGCATAAAACCGTAACCGATGAGATGGTGTCGCAGCAGGCATATGATAATGCGATGCAGCAGTACGGTACCGGAAGCGATATCCAGCGGGCCATCCAGGGCGTGACGGCCGGGCTGTCTGGCCTGGCGGGTGGCAATATAGCGGGTGCACTGGCGGGCGCGTCGGCCCCGGAACTGGCCAACCTGATTGGTCACGGGATGGGAATTGATGAAAATGACCATGCGACAAAAGCGCTGGCTCATGCAATTTTGGGTGGCGTGGTCGCATCCTTGCAGGGGAACAGTGCTACCGCCGGCGCGATGGGCGGCGCATCGGGTGAGCTGGTTGCAGCCGCAATAGCAAATGCTCTTTACCCGGGGCAGAAGCCAGCGGAGCTATCGGAAGAGCAGAAACAAACAGTCAGCGCACTGGCTTCGGTATCGGCAGGAATTGCAGGTGGGTTGACGGGTGATAGCATCTCTGGCGCGGCAGCAGGAGCGCAGGCAGGGAAGAATACGGTTGAGAATAACTACCTAAGCTCTAAAGAAGCACGACGACTGGATCAGGAATTAACTGAATGCAAATCTTCTGGCGGAGACTGCAAATCTGTTGTTCAGAAGTATCTGGATATTAGTAACAAAAACAGCAAGGAGCTGGCTGAGGCCTGTACTGGTGGTGGCGTCGCGTGTATAACCTGGGAGGAGCTGATTCAGGGAGGTACGAATGTTGCTAATGACCCGCAATCAGGACAATTTAGACTGGATGAAAAACTAAAGGATCCCGATGCGGCAGCAATCGTAAATTATCTCAACGGCTCAGACCTTAAGTTTCTTAAAGATAACATTACAGAGGGTGATCGCTTACTGTCTGTTATCAGCGATCCAACTTCATGGCCTGTTGCGGTAATGGGAGGTAAGGCCTTCATCACCAATGCAGTCAATAATACTAAAGAACAGCTTATAGCTGTGGGGGTTGGTGTTGGATTAGGAGCCGGTATGCAATACGGAACGACGGGTGAGGTGAAACTTTCAGATCTGATAGGAACCGGCATGATTGGTGGGATTACTGCCGGTAAAGGTTATAATCCAACCGTGACATGGAATGCAGTAGGTGGTTATTACCAAGCTGAAATCAGTGGTGATGATCCATTTATTTCGTCTTTACTGAGTAAAGTAGGGGCTTCGGCTGGTTATGCTGCGGGTAATGTTCTAAAAGTTCCATTTGATAAAAAATTAAACCCAATATCGAAGCAGTATGAATGGATTCCAACTGGTGTTTGGACAATAACGAAACCAGCACCGCAGCATCCATTGCCATCAATAATGGGTAATGTCGGCGACTCTGCTGTATCGGGTATGGTTCAGGATAAGCTGAAAGATAGTGGAGGTAAGTGATGAAAGATAGCACTAAGTCATTACTTAACCTTTTATCCTTATGCTGCTCTATGAGCTTGGCGTTGTTTGCCCTGACTATGCTTGGCCGCTTATTAGGGGCATGGTTAGCTTGGGATGTGAATGAGAGCTTCCCATTTTCATTAAAAGATTTAATTACTTGTCTCAAACTAACTTGGATGGGAGTACCTGCTGGATTTGTTTTTTGGTATTTTTATTATCGGTGAGTCTGGTAAAGCATTAAGTCTATATGATGGTGGTGCGGTAGCTTCTCCTGTTAATGAGGGGTGGTAGCGTCTGCGCGGCCAAAAACGCTCAACAGAGCAAAAAGTTGCCGCGCCGGAAGTACGGCAGGGAAAACGGTTGTAACTAACTGAAAGCACAGGGAAAAGCCGTTATCATCACAGCAATGTGCACCGGAGAGAGTTGTTGTTGAGAATAATGCGCTCAGTCTGCCATCAGGAATGATGGGTTACGGACAGGCTGTAGCATCCAGAAATCAGTATGCAGATGCTAATAATCTAACTGCAGAACAAAAACAGGTTGGGATGGATAAGCTGGCAAAAGGGGATCTGCCAGAAGGTGCTAATATCACAAAAGTTATTGTTGAAGGCTATCAGGATGGTGTCATGATAGCAGGGGCTTGGTATTTGGGGCCTGCTGCATCGGTTGGCAAGGTAATTAGTGGTGGAGTCGTTGCATAAATGGCCAACGGAAGCTATCAGTGGTTTGATCTGAGTCAGCCTGGTAATGAAAACAAAAGCTGGAACTGGAAAAGTAGTGCTAGTTCAGGCATTGCAGGTATGCTTGCGCCAGGAAGGACTATTGGATAAAACGTCGGAATTTCTATGGGGAGTGCATTTTTAACTGATGCTCCAGATACTGGTTCTATCGGTGGTGCAGCTATTGATGCATGGTTTGGTGTAAAAATTGGTGAGTTTGCTCCTTTCCCTGGGGAGGTTAATGACCTGATTGGCGGTATCGGTAGGGAAGTTATAAGCAATAAGATTAAGAATAAAGTTAATGAAAGTGAAAAATAAAGCCACATTATCTGTTTTTCTTCTAAGTACTATTTACTATGGACTTTGTTTTTATTCTTTTATTTTCCTGGTAAATAATGTGATTATTGAATTGTTGTTATCTGGACATATTGATTATTCTAAAAAATCATTAATTTATTTATCTGTTGTGAGTTTGATTATTGGGTTAAATTCAGGTGCAAGAATATGGATCTTCGCAAAACTTGAGGAGCGAAAATCGCGTAAATTGCCCCCGTCAGACCCTGAGTGAGATTCGCAATAATCCCAACTCATACAGTTGGGATTATTGAAGAGTTAATTGTATTGCGTTGGACTGGTCTGGTTTTGAAGTCAGCAACCTACGCTTCCGCCAAATAAAAAAAGGGGTTACCGAAAGGTAACCCCTTTTTGCTTTGGGCTGATGGTACAGGCCAGGCCTACTCAGAGACGGTCAACATGCCCTTTACCCTGATAAAGGGGGCAATGGCCCCCTTCATATCTATTTCAATCAGTCACCTGCGACTTTCTGCCCGTCCCCGAGCTCTTTGATTACGCGCTTGTGCGTTGTGCCAGCGCGTTGAACACCATGGCGATAGCATGCGCGCCCGGATCCATATTCCCTGCCAGGCTGTCGCTGTTGAGATACGAGGCCCGGCCTGCATTGGCTTTGGTTGCGTGGCTGGTGGCATCAGCCCCGGCTTGAGCCGCCCGATAAGCCGCATTCAGATCCCCCGGATGTTGCGCCAGTGCCTCCAGCGCCGGTTGCAGCGCGTCAATCAGCGTGCGATCCCCCAGATCTGCGCCGCCATAAAACTTCATCTGACCGAGCCCGGCCTGTAGCGCGGCAACGACCGATTTACCTTCGTGAATGGCCTGACCCGCCGCAGTAAAGAAGATGGACATCAGCACACCGCTGGAGCCGCCCATCACCACTGTTAAGCGTTCGCCGATCAGTGCGCACAAGGTGTCGAGTTGATCCAGTGGCAGTTGTTGCTGGTGCAACAGGCTGGCGATTTCACGCGCGCCGGCCGCAAAAGTGGAGCCGGTATCACCATCGCCCACTTTGGCGTCAAGGGCATTGAGTTCGCTTTCCAGCCCTGAGAGCGTCACGGTAACCGTTTCAACGTAGCGCCCAACCCGCGCATTTTCGGAAGGCGTAAAGTCGACCCGGGCGCTGCGGATATCGCAGGGCATGTTTTGTTGTGGGCGAAGGCGTACTGGCGGCAGCCAGCCTGCGGTTTTCACCTCTGCCAGCAGCGCTTTTTCAATGCCATCTTCCATGACCATCGCGGTAATCGAAAAACCTTTCATATCCAGTGCGCTGACGAGTGGCGCCGGCCCGATGAGCCAGTCGGTGCGTGTAGCCAGTGGGCCAGCGGTCAGTTCGCGAGTGAGAATCGCCATTTCGGTAACCGACACGCCGCCCAGGTTATTCAGCATGAGCATCAGGCGGCCCGTATCCGGTATTGCCGCCGCGATTTTTTCAACCATCAGACGCACAATGTCGGCACTGTTCTGTGTATCGACGACAACGGCCCCAGGCTCGCCGTGGATGCCCATCCCCAGTTCAGCCTGGCCCGGATGGTGGCGAACGTTATCCTGTGGATCGGCAGGCAGATGGCAGCTTGAAAGCGCAACGCCGAGGCTGAAGACCCGGTTCATCGCCATACGAGCTTCGCGGGCGACCGTATCCAGGTTACTGCCGGTTTCGGCAAAATAGCCTGCAACTTTGTGGATCAGGATAGTGCCGGCAATCCCGCGCGGGTGTTTGTTATCCGGCAGGGAGATGTCATCGCCAACAATCACCATCTCCACTTTGTAGCCCATGCGGCGGGCTTTTTCAGCGGCGAGGCCAAAGTTGAGCCGGTCTCCGGTGTAGTTTTTCACGATAAGCAAGCAGCCCGCATCGCCCGTGACTGCCTGAATAGCGGTAAGCACCGCATCAACGCTGGGAGAGGCGAAGAGATCGCCGCACACCGCCGCCGTGAGCATGCCTTTTCCGACGAAACCGACATGGGCCGGTTCATGCCCTGCACCGCCACCGGAAATGACGGCGACTCTGGATTTGTCCAGATCGCGGCGCACCACAATGCGGATCGCAGGGTCGCATTCCAGTCGGGCAAGGTTGTTCCAGGGGCTGGCGATTACCGCCCCTTCAATCGCGTCATTAACGAGGTTTTCGCGTTGATTGTAGAAAAATTGCGACATAACAGTTTCCTGAGCTTAGGGTGTGACACGTCTGCACAGTGAACTGCGCAGCGCGTGTCAGAGAGTGAACGGTCGTTACTGTCTGGTATTCAGACGGTTTAATGTAAGTGGGTCGCCGTTGTGCAGGTTATCAAAGGCGTTACCCTGCTGGCACAGCCAGGGAATACCGCCCTGACGGGCAATAATTGCGCCGTGGGCTAATGGGCTACCGTGCCGCAGGCAGATAGCGGCGGTGTTACTGGTGTCGAGTTGCAACACGACGGACGGGTAGATGTCATCGGCAATCAGAATAGTGCGATGCAGCAGAACAGGGGCGTTGTCAGTCACATCCGTCAGATGCCCCAGCGTGCGATGCATAATGTCTTCAACGTCAATATAGCGCGCCTGAAGATAGGCATCATCAAGCTCACGATACTGCTGACTGAGGGCCATCATGGTGTCCTGCCACGCACGTTCGGCGCTGCATTTCCGCTGACGCAGTGTCTCGCTGGCGCTGTTCAGCAGGTCGGGATCGTCAAGCAGGGTATGCTGGCCTGAGAAGATGGCGGCAATGTCATCCGAATATTTTTCAGCCGCCAGGCGGGTTAAGTCGGTGAGATCGTCCAGGGTATGACTTACCGCTATTTTCAGACGACGAAACTCCTCTTCCTGCGTACCGCCTGCAAGATCATCGAAGTGATGATTAATGGGTTGGTAATGCAGCACCTGTCCACTCACCGTTGTCAGAGCGGGTTGTGCGTTATCAACCTCAGTGTCTGCCAGGCAATGTTCACCAAAATTGTCCGCTGCCAGCGCCTGGAATGCAGCCAGCGCTTCGGCGGCCTGCGGCCCTTTGGCTACCAGCCGAATCCGATCGTGGCAGCGAACCTTCAACAGTGCAATTTGATTGATGCTGTCAGGTTTGACGCATTTGCCCTCTTTTTCCAGCAGTAGCACCGCATCAAACCCGGACAGCCCCTCGACCAGTCGGGCGGCAGGGCGAACATGCAGGCCGTTAGGGTTGTTAATCACCACCGTAACGGACTCGGCCTGCGCATCGCAAACGTCGTTTTCTTCCGCCGATAGGCTATCGCGGAGGTCTTCCTGTGCGGGGAAACCGAGCTGAACACGCTTTGCCTGCAGCGCACTTTGTGCATCTTCGATAACCTTGTCGATACTCGCACCGCTGGCGGCGCTGACCGTGGCGGCCAGCGCGCCCTCGACCAGCGGGGCCGGGCATAAATGCACACGGGCAGCCACCTCCGGATCCAGCAGGTCGAGTGCGGTTTCGGCACTCAACAGTGCGCTACCCATATCCATTAACACCAGAATCGCGTCCGTATCCGCCACGGAGAGGATTGCGTCCATCACCTTAATGGGGTCGGTGCCGATAGGATTGGTTGGGTCGTCAATGCCTGCGGCGATAGCCAGCTTACAGCTATCCCCCCTTAACATCTGGCGAGCCAGTTCCCCGACGCCCTGGCCCAGTTGGGCACTGTGCGAGACAATTACCAGGTTTACCATCGCCTTATCCTCTGTATTACGCGTTAGCCGCAGCAGCCAGCATTTGCACCATAAACAGCGCTGATGTGGCGCCCGGATCCTGATGACCAATACTGCGTTCCCCCAGGTAGCTGGCACGTCCTTTACGCGCCTGCAGGGTAATGGTGGATTGTGCGGCCTGTTCAGCCACCTCGCAGGCAGCCTCCAGCGCGGCGGTCATCGATAAATGGTTTTCGCTGGCGTGACGCAGTGAATCCGCCACCGGCAGCCAGACGTCACACATCGTTTTATCGCCTCGTTCGGCTTTCCCCCGGCTCACCACGCCGTCAGCGCCTTCGCGGATCATCAAATAGAGCTCCTCAACGCTGAGGTTCTGGCGAGCCTGGGTGACCTGAGCTGCGCGGATAAAAAAAGTACCGAATAGTGGGCCGCTGGCCCCGCCTACGTTGGAAAGCAGCACCATGCCCGTATTCTTCAGAATAAAGCCAATGTCTTTGTCGGCAATGGACGGTAATTTTTCTACCACCTTGCTGAACCCGCGATGCATATTCAGGCCGTGATCGGCGTCGCCGATTTCGCGGTCGAGGCCGGTAAGAAAATCGCTCTGGGTGGTGAAAATTTCGCCACAGCGATACAGCCAGTCGACAATGTTATTTCTGTTCAGTGACATTGCAGATCTCCTTAATGACCCCAGTTGAGGGCAGGGGTGTGAACGGGGGCATCCCAAAGCGCGAGCGTCTCGGCATCGGCTTTCAGCAACGTAATAGAAAAACCGGACATATCCAGCGAGGTACACCAGGAGCCGACCAGACTGCGGGCAACGGTTATCCCGGCGTTATCGCACAGTGTTTCCAGGCGGTTATAGACGCCGTAAAGTTCAGAAAGCGGGGTGGCGCCAAGGTTGTTGACCATTGCAATCACCCGATCTCCCTTTTGCAGCGCCTGTTTGGTCTGGGTAACTTCCTGCCAGATTCCTTTTACCGGGTCCCACTGGCGTAACGTACGGCTGTAATTGCCGTTCTCCAGCAGGGTGGTAAACATAGCGTCAACGGTGTCGTTCAGCGAGGTGAAGGGGCGGCGGTCGATGCCCGGTTCACCGTGTATGCCCACGCCAAACTCCATTTCGTTGTCATTGAGTTCAAACGATGGTTTTCCGGCGGCAGGGACGGTGCATGCGCCAAGCGCAATGCCGATAGAGTGACCCTGATTGTTCAGCCTGCGGCCCAGGCTGGCACAGGCTTCAAGGCTGTCGCCACGTTCTGCGGCTGCGCCCACCAGTTTTTCGATAAGCACCGTGTTCGCCACGCCGCGCCGACCGGCGGTATAAAGACTGTCTTTGACGGCAACATCATCATCGACCACCACCGTGGTGACTTTCACGCCGCTCTCGTGGAGCAGCTCGGTGGCGGTTTCAAAGTTCAGCACATCGCCGGTGTAGTTTTTGATAATCAGCAGTACGCCTTCGCCACCGTCAATATGCATCGCGCATTCAAACATTTTATCCGGGGTCGGAGAGGTGAAAATTTCTCCCGGACAGGCACCACTCAGCATCCCCACACCAATAAACCCGCAGTGCATTGGCTCATGACCGCTTCCGCCGCCGGAAAGCAGGGCCACTTTACCCGCGACGGGCGCATCTGCCCGGGTCACATAGACCGGGTCCTGGTGTAGTTTCAGTTCCGGATGCGCTTTCGCCATCCCGGCAAGTTGTTCAGTCAGTACATCTTCCACACGGTTAATCAGTTTTTTCATTATGCATACTCCGCTGGAGGTTATTGGCTCACCTGGTCAGTGAGCCCGGTGTAGGGTTTCGGCTGCGATACTGGCGTTTCAGTATCCTGGCCGATGAATTGATTCTCCCCTGGCGGGTAAAAAAGAAAATCCCTGTTGATTTAGGTTTCAAGTCGGAACGGAAATAGGTGAAAACGTTCCATATTGGAACGGTATTAAGGGGTTGTCGCTAAAAGTGAGAAGCCGGACAATGTTTCAAGGTGTGTTTCGGTATTCGTCGGAGGCGATGAGCGCAGCAGAGACTATTTTTTTTTGCCCATAAGGGTCAAAATGGCGGCGATACAGAATTTTCTGTCGTTGAATTGTGTGATAGCGATCCAGACCTTGATCTCAATCCTGATGTTTTGTCGCGGTTAATGTTCCATTCTGAAACGTTATTTTCTGAATGGCGTTCCGAAGTGGAACTAAACAGCGAAGCATTTTTTTGTTCTGCGCCCGCTCTACAGTGAGTGCTACCGCGTCGGTCGTGCTCAACCTCCCGTTGGAAACGCGATAAACAGGAGTGAGCGTCACCCGGCGTCATCATGGAAACGAGTTCAATGTGAGGGTGTAGAGAATGCTACAAGTGATTCAGTCTCCGGCAAAATATCTTCAGGGTCCTGATGCAGCTGCGTTGTTCGGTGAATATGCTAAAAATCTGGCAGACAGTTTTTTTGTGATTGCCGATGATTTCGTCATGAAACTGGCGGGTGACAAAGTGCTGAATGGTCTGCATGAAAACGGCATAAGCTGCCATGCAGAACGCTTTAACGGCGAATGCAGTCATGCGGAAATCAATCGCCTTGGCGCGATTTTGCAGCAGAAAGGGTGCAAAGGCGTGGTGGGTATTGGCGGCGGGAAAACGCTCGATACAGCAAAAGCCATTGGCTATTACCATAAACTGCCCGTTGTGGTTATCCCGACCATTGCCTCTACGGATGCGCCGACCAGCGCATTGTCAGTCATTTATACCGAAGCCGGTGAATTTGAAGAGTATCTGATCTACCCGAAAAACCCCGATATGGTGGTGATGGATACGGCGATTATTGCTAAAGCCCCTGTACGGTTACTGGTTTCGGGTATGGGTGATGCACTCTCTACCTGGTTTGAAGCGAAAGCCTGCTACGACGCGCGTGCGGTCAGTATGGCGGGTGGTCAGTCAACGGCTGCCGCATTGAGTCTTGCGCGTTTGTGTTATGACACCTTGCTGGCGGAGGGCGAAAAAGCACGCCTGGCGGCTGAAGCGGGTGTCGTTACCGTTGCGCTGGAACGCATTGTTGAAGCCAACACCTATCTGAGCGGCATTGGTTTCGAAAGCAGTGGCCTGGCAGCGGCTCACGCTATTCACAATGGCTTCACCATTCTGGAAGAGTGTCACCATCTGTATCACGGTGAGAAAGTGGCTTTCGGTACGTTGGCCCAACTGGTGCTGCAAAACAGCCCAATGGAAGAAATCGAGACGGTACTGCGTTTCTGCCAGAAAGTGGGCTTACCGATGACGCTGACGCAGATGGGCGTGAAAGAAGGCATTGAGGAGAAAATTCTCGCGGTGGCAAAAGCAACCTGCGCGGAAGGGGAAACCATCCACAATATGCCGTTCCCGGTGAGCCCGGAAAGTGTTTACGGCGCGATCCTGACGGCCGATCGTCTGGGCGCACAATGGTTGGCTACTGAGTAACGATTACCGCTGGTCGCTAACCCGGCCAGCGTTCCACCAGCGTTGTGGATCTCCCCTGGCGTTGCCGTTACCGGTGCCGGGGGTTGTTGTTTTTATGGACCGGCCTTTTCAGGCAGGCAAAGAAGAGAGTAATAAGGCTATGACCACGCAGAATGAGCACGTCGAACAGGCTCTGACGTCATTTATTGACCAGTCCTGGCACCGCTGCGGCAAGATGATGAAGCGCGAATTCTGGAGTACGCCGCATCAGGCTCAGGGGCTGACGTTCCAGTCTATCTGCCGTCGTAAGACTGCGCTGCTGACCATCGGCCAGGCGGCGCTGGAGGATGCCTGGGAGTATATGGACGGTCGCCCGTGTGCCCTGTTTATTCTGGATGAGTCTGCTTGTGTTCTGACCCGCTGCGGCCACCCGGATACCCTGGAGGCGCTGGATTCGCTGGGATTCATGGCCGGTAGCTACTGCGCGGAAAGTATTATTGGTACCTGTTCTCTCTCTCTGGCGTCCATGATCGGGCAGCCGGTAAAAACTCTGGGCAGTCAACATTTTAAACAGGCCTTATTCCCGTGGGCGTTCTGCTCCACGCCAATTTTTGATAACAATGGGCGTTTATTTGGTTCGATTGCCCTGTGTTGTCTGGCTGAGGATTCGGGCGTGGCCGATCTCTCTCTGACCCTGGCGATGGCCAGAGAAGTGGGGAATTCGTTGCTGACGGACAGCTTACTGGCGGAGTCCAACCGCCATCTTAATCAGATGTACGGCCTGCTCGAAAGCATGGATGATGGTGTGATGGCCTGGAATGAGCAGGGCATATTACAGTTTCTTAATCCCCAGGCGGCGCGGTTATTACATCTCGATGCGCAAGCGTGTCAGGGGAAAAATATTAACGATCTGGTCACGCTGCCTGCCCTGCTTCGGCGGGCCACCAAACAGGCGCGCTCCCTCAGCCACGCCGAAGTCACGTTCGAAAGCCAGCACCAGTTTGTCGATGCGGTCATCACGCTAAAACCGATTGTTGAAGCGCAGGGAACCAGTTTCATTCTGCTGCTCCATCCGGTTGAACAAATGCGCCAGTTAATGACCAGCCAGTTGGGTAAGGTGAGCCATACGTTTTCGCAGATGTCGGCGGACGATCCGGAAACCCGGCGGTTGATTCATTTTGGTCGTCAGGCCGCGCGGGGTAATTTCCCGGTGCTGATGTGCGGGGAAGAGGGGGTGGGTAAAGAGTTAATCGCGCAGGCAATTCATAACGAAAGCGAACGGGCGGCGGGCCCGTTTATTGCCGTTAACTGCCAGTTATATGCCGATAATGCCCTTGGCGTGGATTTCATGGGCAGTTCGGCAACGGAAGAAGAGAACGGGCGCCTGAGTCGTCTTGAGCTGGCGTCCGGTGGGACACTCTTTCTGGAGAAGATCGAATATCTGGCCCCGGAGCTACAGTCCATTTTACTTCAGGTGATCAAGCAGGGTGTGGTGACGCGTCTGGATGCGCGCCGCTTGATTCCGGTGGATGTTAAAGTGATTGCCACCACGACGATGGATCTCGGCAATCTGGTGGAACAAAACCGTTTTAGCCGTCAGCTTTATTACGCTCTACACTCGTTTGAAATCAGCATTCCACCGCTGCGTGAAAGGCGGAACAGTATTCCGTCGCTGGTGCATAGCCGCTTGCGCACGCTGGAGCGGCGTTTCTCATCGCGACTAAAAGTTGACGACGATGCGCTGGCGCATCTGGTGGCCTATTCGTGGCCGGGAAATGATTTTGAGCTGAACAGCATCGTGGAGAATATTGCTATCAGCAGCGAGCATGGGCACATCCGTTTAAGCAATCTGCCAGGGTGGCTATTCAGCGAACACCCCGGTGTGGCGGGAAACAGTACATTAATGCCCGCCAGTATGAGCATTTCGGCAATAGAGAAAGAAGCGATTATTCACGCCGCCAGAGTGACCAGTGGGCGCGTACAGGAGATGTCCCGGTTGCTGAATATTGGCCGCACCACCCTGTGGCGTAAAATGAAGCAGTTTGATATTGATGTCACTCAGTTCAAGCATCGACATCAGGATTAAGGTTCTCCTCTGGCAGGCACTCCGCCACGCGCGCCATCGCAAACAACGCATCAGACAGACGGTTGATGTAACTTTTTAATGACTCGCGCAGGGGCACAGTTCTGTCCATCGCCACCAGAATCCTTTCAAGCTGTCGGGCCTGCGTGCGTGCCACATGCAGGTAAGCCGAAGCCAGGTTCTTGCCGGGGATGACGAACGCTTTTAGTGGGCCCGTTGCGGTCATATTACGGTCGATCTCTTGTTCAAGGCGGTTAATATCCGCCTGATCGATAACACGGTTAAGACGGGTAAGCCCCCGTGCATCGCAGGCCAGTTCAGCCCCTACCACAAACAGCTCCTCCTGAATGCGGTGCAGCCCGGCACGCAGGTCAGGATTGTCACTGGCAGCATGACAGACGCCCAGCAGTGAAATTAGCGTATCCACACTGCCGTAGGCTTCCACTCTGATATCGTCTTTATTGATTCGGCTACCGCCAAACAGCGCCGTCGTGCCTTGATCACCGGTTCGGGTATAGATGCGATACATGTTATAGCGCCTCGCTAAAGGGGATGACTTTCACCAACTGACCCGCATTTGCGCCGAGATTACGTAACCGGGCGTAGCCACTGGCAGGAGGGCAGCGACGCAGGGGGCGATCGGCAGGGTACTGGGCATGCGTCAGTACGGTATCGCCGCTGGCGGAAACGCCGATCCCGGTACGGAGCGCGGAGTGCTGCGCGGCCTGATGGGCAAGCGCCAGTGCGTTATCGATGTCAGCGCAGAGGATGGTTCGGCAGGGTACACCCTGTTCCTCAAGACCGAGGCTTATCTGACGCAGCGTTTCGCTGTCGTGCAGGCCGGGATGGTAAAACAGATGCACTGCGGGTGAGCCCGGGATACCGGAATTTTGCATACGCGTTCTCCACGTGGGGGAAATCACAAAAGCGGGCACAGAGGCCCGCGAATGGTTTGGTGACGTGCTTCAGAACGCCTGACGGAAAATCTCAACAATCTCTTTCTCATTCCCTTTACGTGGGTTAGAGAACGCGTTGCCGTCTTTAAGCGCCATTTCCGCCATATACGGGAAGTCAGCCTCTTTTACGCCAAGTTCATTCAGGTGCTGAGGAATGCCAACGTCTTTGGACAAACGGGCAATGGCGTTAATCGCGCACTCAGCGGCATCCATTGTGGAGAGCCCGGTGGTGTTTTCGCCCATAAAGGTGGCGATATCGGCAAATTTTTCCGGGTTGGCTATCAGGTTGTAGCGGCAGACGTGCGGTAACAACACGGCGTTTGCCACACCGTGAGCCATGTCGTACAGGCCGCCAAGTTGGTGAGCCATCGCATGGACATAACCGAGATTAGCATTGTTAAACGCCATCCCGGCAAGCAGCGAGGCGCAGGCCATATTTTCACGCGCTTTGATGTTGGTGCCCAGCGCCACGGCCTGACGAAGATTGGTCGCAATCAGTTTGATCGCCTGGATAGCAGAAGCGTCCGTCACCGGGTTGGCATCTTTGGAGATGTAAGCTTCCACGGCATGGGTCAGCGCATCCATCCCGGTTGCGGCGGTCAGGCCGGCAGGTTTACCGACCATCAACAGCGGATCGTTGATGGAGACGGAAGGCAGGTTACGCCAGCTCACAATAACGAATTTCACTTTGGTTTGGGTATTCGTCAGTACGCAGTGACGGGTGACCTCGCTGGCGGTACCGGCGGTGGTGTTGACGGCAATAATCGGTGGCAGTGCATGGGTCAGGGTTTCGATACCTGCATAGCTATAAAGGTCGCCTGGGTGGGTCGCGGCGATACCGATACCTTTCCCGCAGTCATGAGGGCTGCCGCCGCCTACGGTGATTATCATGTCGCAATGTTCTTTCTGGAAGACCGCCAGGCCATCGCGCACGTTGGTGTCTTTCGGGTTCGGTTCGACACCATCAAAAATCACCACGTCAATACCGGCTTCGCGCAGATGTTTTACGGTCTGATCGACTGCGCCGTCTTTAATAGCACGCAGGCCTTTATCGGTCACCAGTAGGGCTTTTTTCCCGCCCAACAGTTTGCAGCGTTCGCCCACCACAGACACCGCGCCCGGGCCGAAGAAGTTCACATTTGGAACAAGAAAGTCATACATACGATCGCTCATAATAAGCCTCAGAAAATGGAGTTTGAAATAAAGTTGATTAATGCTTGTCGAAATAGTCGAGCGCTGATCTGGCTATTTCCATGTCCTGTTCAACCGTGCCACCACTGACACCGATTGCGCCAATAACCTGATTGTTTTCAATAATAGGGAAACCACCGCCAAAAATAACAATTCGCTGCTGATTGGTAAGCTGCAAACCATAGAGTGACTGGCCCGGTTGAACACCTGCGGTTATTTCATGCGTCGGTTGTTGCAGACAGCAGGCTGACCACGCCTTGTTCAGCGAAATATCACAACTGGTGACGAAGGCTTCATCCATTCGCTGCATTATCAGCGGGTTTGCGCCGCCATCGACGATGGATATGACTACGGGTACATTGATTTCACTGGCTTTACTCTCAGCGGCTGCCGTCATCGCTTTTGCCATGGCAAGGCTGACGGTGGCGCGGGGAAGGCTTTTAATCATACAGACTCCTGAAATCATCCACAGAGTGTTAATGGGAGTGGTGTTAATTTAATGAAAAATTAAATGCTGGATAATTAATGGACGAAAATCACATTAATCCTTTGGTGTTATTTTTGCTTTTAATGAACGTAAGTCAACAGGGGGTAATGGGCGGGTGGTTTTATAGGAAATGCTTTTTTAGCACTATTTTGATTTGACGTCGGTCGTGTATCACATTTATTTGTGAGGCTGTTTTATTACGTTCCACAGTGAAACGGATTAACGAAAAGATGTCCCAAAATGAAACCAAATTTATTTAATTTTTTTATTTCGCTGCACCCTTTAAGTTGCCGGTAATTCTCACCCGGAGAGCACTACCGGGCACAATTTTTTAATCTTATGAGCCAGAGCAAAATGAGACGATCAAAACGATTCGAAGTCCTCGAAAAGCGGCCAGTTAACCAGGATGGCCTGATTGGTGAATGGCCTGAAGAAGGGCTGATTGCAATGGGTAGCCCCTGGGACCCGCCATCTTCCGTGAAAGTCGAAAACGGGCGCATTGTTGAACTGGACGGCAAAGCCCGTGCCGATTTCGACATGATTGACCGGTTTATCGCCGATTACGCCATCAACATTGAACAGACAGAACGCGCAATGGCCCTGGATGCGTTGACGATTTCGCGCATGCTGGTGGATATCAACGTCGGGCGGGCAGAAATCATTAACATCACCACCGCCATTACCCCGGCGAAAGCGGTGGAAGTGATGGCCCACATGAACGTGGTGGAAATGATGATGGCGTTGCAGAAAATGCGCGCGCGGCGTACGCCTTCCAATCAGTGCCATGTGACCAACCTGAAAGACAACCCGGTGCAAATTGCGGCGGATGCCGCCGAAGCGGGGATCCGCGGATTCTCCGAACAGGAAACCACCGTCGGCATTGCCCGCTATGCGCCGTTTAATGCCCTGGCGTTGTTGGTGGGCTCGCAATCTGGCCGTCCTGGCGTATTAACCCAGTGCTCAGTGGAAGAAGCCACCGAACTGGAGCTGGGAATGCGCGGGTTTACCAGCTATGCGGAGACAGTCTCCGTGTACGGTACTGAAGCGGTGTTCACCGATGGCGATGATACACCGTGGTCGAAAGCCTTTCTGGCATCTGCCTACGCGTCTCGCGGGCTGAAAATGCGCTATACGTCTGGCACAGGCTCGGAAGCGCTGATGGGATATTCTGAGAGCAAATCGATGCTTTACCTGGAGTCGCGCTGCATCTTTATCACCAAAGGTGCCGGGGTGCAGGGGCTACAAAATGGCGCGGTAAGCTGCATTGGCATGACCGGGGCGGTACCTTCCGGTATTCGTGCGGTGCTGGCGGAAAACCTGATTGCCTCCATGCTCGACCTGGAAGTGGCCTCAGCCAATGACCAGACGTTCTCCCACTCTGATATTCGCCGCACGGCACGCACGCTGATGCAGATGCTGCCGGGGACGGACTTTATCTTCTCAGGCTATAGCGCCGTACCGAACTACGACAACATGTTCGCCGGGTCGAATTTCGACGCGGAAGACTTTGACGATTACAACATTCTGCAACGTGACCTGATGGTCGATGGCGGCCTGCGTCCGGTATCAGAAGAAGAGACTATCGCCATCCGCAATAAAGCGGCCCGCGCGGTGCAGGCAGTATTCCGTGAACTGGGGCTGCCTGCGGTGACCGATGAAGAAGTGACGGCGGCGACTTATGCGCACGGCAGTAAAGACATGCCGCCGCGTAATGTGGTGGAAGACCTGGCTGCGGTGGAAGAGATGATGAAACGCAATATCACCGGGCTGGATATTGTTAAGGCCCTGAGCGTTAACGGATTTGATGATGTGGCTGACAATATTCTCAATATGCTGCGCCAGCGTGTGACCGGGGATTATCTGCAAACCTCTGCGATCCTCGACCGTGATTTTGACGTGGTCAGCGCCGTAAACGATGTCAACGATTACCAGGGGCCGGGAACGGGCTACCGAATCTCCCCGGAACGCTGGGAAGAGATCAAAAACATTGCCACGGTTATCCAGCCTGACAGCATCGAGTAAGGGGAGCTGCATCATGGAAACGAAACAGAAAAAGAGCCCGGTTTTTACCCTGACGCTGGTTGAAAACGGCGTTGCCGGTGCGGGTGAACGTGCCGATGAAGTTGTCATTGGTGTTGGCCCGGCATTTGATAAATTTCAGCACCAAACCCTCATTGATATGCCACATAAAGCAATTATCAAAGAGCTGGTGGCGGGCGTTGAGGAAGAGGGGCTGCATGCAAGAGTGGTCAGGATCCTGCGTACCTCGGATGTCTCCTTTATGTCCTGGGATGCGGCGAATCTCAGCGGCTCGGGGATTGGAATCGGTATCCAGTCTAAGGGGACAACGGTAATCCACCAACGCGATCTGTTGCCCCTCAGTAATCTGGAGCTGTTCTCTCAGGCTCCGCTGTTAACGCTCGAAACCTATCGTCAGATTGGCAAAAACGCCGCGCGCTATGCCCGCAAAGAATCGCCCTCGCCGGTGCCGGTGGTGAATGACCAGATGGTGCGCCCGAAATTTATGGCGAAGGCGGCGTTGTTCCACATCAAAGAGACAAAACATGTGGTGCCGGATGCCAAACCCGTTGCGCTAAATATTGACATTATCCGGGAGGAAAAATGACCACGAAAACCACAATGACGGCCGAAGATTACCCGCTGGCAACCCGCTGCCCGGAGCGTATCCAGACGCCAACCGGAAAACCGCTTACGGATATCACGCTTGAAAATGTTCTCGCCGGAAAGATAGGCCCACAGGATGTGCGTATCTCACGGGAAACCCTGGAGTATCAGGCGCAAATCGCAGAACAGATGCAGCGCCATGCTATCGCCCGCAACCTGCGTCGCGCCGGGGAGTTAATTGCCATTCCTGATAGCCGGATCCTCGAAATCTACAATGCGCTGCGCCCCTATCGTTCTTCCACCGAGGAGCTGCTGGCGATTGCCGATGAACTGGAAAACCAGTATCAGGCGACGATCACCGCCGCGTTTATTCGCGAATCGGCAGAAGTCTATCGCCAGCGCGATAAGCTGCGCAAAAAAGAAGCATAAGGGCGAGCTAATATGGCATTGATTGCGGGGATTGATATTGGCAACGCCACGACAGAGGTCGCCCTGGCCGAGTCCACCAGCCAGGGGCTGCAGTTTCTTGCCAGCGGTATCGTGCCGACGACCGGAACGAAAGGAACGCGGGACAACATCAGCGGGGTGATTGGCTCACTCATGCAGGCGCTGGATAAAGCCGGGCGCAGTCAGCAGGAGGTGGCGCTCATTTGCCTGAATGAGGCCGCGCCGGTCATTGGCGATGTGGCGATGGAGACCATTACCGAAACCATCATCACCGAATCGACGATGATTGGTCATAACCCCCAGACGCCGGGCGGTGAGGGGCTGGGTGTTGGAACCACCATCCGTCTGGAAAATCTGGATGCACTTTCACCCGAAGAATACGGCAGCGGATGGATACCGCTGGTGGACAATCAGGTAGATTTTATGGATGCCGCCTGGCAACTGAATGAGGCGCTCACGCGGGGCATCAACGTGGTGGCGGTGATCCTCCAGCAGGATGACGGCGTGCTGATCAATAATCGCCTGCAGCGGACCTTGCCGATTGTTGATGAAGTGACGCTTATCGACCAGGTACCCGAAGGCGTGCTGGCGGCGGTGGAAGTGGCGGCGACCGGGCAGGTGATTTCGCTGTTATCTAACCCCTATGGCATCGCCACCTGGTTTTCGCTCAGCCCGGAAGAGACACGGATGATTGTACCCGTGGCGAGGGCGCTTATCGGCAACCGCTCGGCGGTGGTGCTGAAAACGCCGAAAGGTGATGTGAAATCGCGGGTGATCCCGGCGGGGCATATCACCGTGCGTGGGGAAAAGCGCACCGTCCAGGCGGATGTGGCACTTGGGGCCGAGTCGATTATGCGCGCCGTCGCCGGGTGTGCCCCGATTTGCGATATTCGCGGGGAACCCGGCACTCACGCTGGCGGGATGCTGGAACGGGTGCGCCAGGTGATGGCTTCCCTGAGCGGTCACGGTGCTCATGAGGTCTTTATTCAGGATTTACTTGCCGTGGACACATTCATTCCCTGCAAAGTTCAGGGCGGGCTGGCGGATGAGTTCTCGATGGAAAATGCTGTGGGCATTGCGGCTATGGTGAAATCTGACCGACTGCAAATGGAGGTCATTGCCCGCGAACTCAGCCAACGTTTAAGCACCCGCGTGGAAGTGGGCGGCGTGGAGGCCAATATGGCGATTGCCGGGGCACTCACCACACCGGGGAGCGACACGCCGCTGGCTATCCTGGATTTGGGCGCGGGTTCCACCGATGCCGCCACCATCAATGGATCAGGGCAGATAAAATCGGTGCATCTGGCGGGGGCGGGCAATATGGTCAGCTTGCTTATCAAAACCGAGCTTGGATTAAGCGATTTGACGCTGGCGGAGGAGATTAAGAAGTACCCGCTCGCCAAAGTTGAAAGCCTGTTTAGTATTCGCCATGAAAATGGGGCGGTGGAGTTTTTCCGTGAACCGCTCAGCCCGACCGTGTTCGCTAAAGTGGTGTATATCAAAAACGGTACCCTGATCCCGATTGATAATCACACGTCGCTGGAAAAAATCCGTCTGGTGCGCCGACAGGCAAAAGAGAAGGTCTTTGTGACCAATTGTCTGCGCGCTCTGCGGCAGGTCTCGCCAGGGGGCGAAATCCGTGACATGGCCTTTGTCGTGCTGGTGGGAGGATCATCGCTGGACTTCGAAATCCCGCAGATGATCACCGATGCACTATCCCATTATGGTGTGGTCGCCGGGCAGGGCAACATTCGTGGAACGGAAGGCCCGCGTAATGCGGTGGCAACCGGACTCGTGTATCGCTGCGATGACAGATGAATATAAGGTAGTCGCGGTATGTTAATAAAACGGTACTCATAACGTATTATTTTCAGGGTTTACTTATAAACTTTTATATTATTGATTTTATCATGACGCTATTAATAATTAATTTTTTCTTTGTGCTGGGTTTAATCATTGACGGTTATTATATTTTTAGCTTTATTCAATGTGAGGGAAGCGCGCGTCTGAAGCCTGCTATTACGTTAGCAGACTAAGTCGTCGCGATTTTCCGGTGGGGCTGAGCATATATCCATCTTAGGGTCGTTTTTTGAAGTGAAGGGGGAATCGAGATCGTTTTCCCCCGGGGCGGAGCTGCTCTGTCTACTCGTTCAGTTAGCTATTTCAGGCGCGTAATTCGAGTGCCTCATACCGGCTTCGCCTTTTCGTGCCTGTTCATAGTCATTATTGAGAGAAATGAAAATGAACGATGTCAAAAAGCCTGACCTGAAATATATACTCAAGCAAATCCCTGCAACACAAACGGATGACGAAAGTGTTAACCTGAATATGTTATCCAACCGTTTGATGCCGTTCGTTATACCTGTCTTCGATCTTAGCTTTAGCCACCTGGCGACAGGGCAAGTCAAGTATGCTGCTGCAGAAAATTCCTTACTGCGCGTTTTTGATTCCTCGTCTCAGGGGGGATACGCAGGAACGAGCAATAACAAGACCGCCAGCATCTTACCCGCAGCTGATGTGAACAACGTTACCGCTCCCATTCTCGTCGCCAGCAAGAAAGCGTCGTCGGATGACGATGATAAGGACGATGACGATGATGATGTCGGCGGCAACGGCGCTTTCCCGCTCAACGCCAGTGATATCGCCAACCTGAAGAATCTTGTCAACGGGCTTGAGGGCGGTGAAGACAACGATGCGCTCGGGATCCGCGATCTCGAAGGTACCGGCAATAACCGTGCTCATCTTGACTATGGTTCCGCTGATCAACCGTTCATACGACTCACCGACGCGCACTATGGTGCTTACAATGAGACGACGCATAACCGCGACATCAACCCTCTGTTCTCCGGGCTGGATCCGCGCGCCATCAGTAATATCCTTGGCACACAGGAAGCCAACCTGTCCGGCAACGCCGCCGGGGTGAACAGTTTGTTCACGGCCTTCGGTCAGTACTTCGATCACGGTCTTGATTTCCTCGGAAAGGGAGGCAACGGAACGATCCAGATTGGCACGCCGGGCATGTTTCCTGATCCCGCGGACCTGACTCGCGGCACCGTTGACAGCATTGATGCCAATGGCATCCCACAGCATCTCAATAAGACATCGCCATTTGCCGATCAGAACCAAACATATGGCTCGAACGAACTTGTCGGCCAGTTCCTGCGTGAAGGCAATGGACAGGGCGGGTTTTCGGGCAAGCTGCTGGAGGGCGGCGTGGATCCCTCCAATCAGGATTTCAAGCTGCTCCCTACGCTTAGGGAACTCATCCAGCATCACTGGAACAACAACACGCAGTTCACCGACCACTCACTGCCGGGCGATCACAGCGTAACCTTTCGTGAATATTTCTCTGGGCTTGTCGACAGCAATGGCGTCATCAACCAATCGATGCTCCCTGCCATGACCTCTAATTTCATGGGAAGCGGCTTTGCGCTGCTGCTCGACACCAATCCCTTTATCAATCTTCTCGACCATTACGTGGCGGGTGATGGACGGGCGAACGAGAATATTGCACTCACCGCTATCCACAACATCTGGGAGCGGAATCACAACTTCCATGTCAACGGGCTGCTCGACGCCGGATTCGAAGGAACCGCTGAAGAGCTTTTCCAGGCAGCCAAGATAATCAACGAGGCTGAATATCAGCGCGTGATTTACACCGACTTTGCCGACAAGTTGCTGGGGGGGATGAGAGGTACGGGCGATCACGGTTTCGCCGGGTACAATCCAGACGTGGATGCGCGCGTCTCGCACGAGTTCGCGACGGCCGCTTACCGGTTCGGCCATTCGCTGATAGGGCAGACGCTAACGGTGCTTGACGCGCAAGGCAATGCCACGCAGGTCCCACTGTTCGACGCCTTCCTCAATCCGACCAACGATACGAGTGCGTTCACCTTCCCTAAAGCGCAATTGCCTTACTCTCCGCAACCGGGCTATGAGCAACTGGGCGCTGCCGGGATCATTGCCGGTGGGGTTGTCCAGCAAGCGGAAGAAGTTGACGTCAATATCGTTGATGCTGTGCGAAACGACCTCGTTCGTATGAGTGCTGACGTGTTTGCCTTCGACGTCGCCCGCGAGTGGGATGTCGGCCTGGGGTCGATGAACCAGATCCGCGCCGACCTGATGACTTCTCTCGATCCGTATGTGAGGGAGGCGGTCAGCTTTGCTGGCTCCCTCACACCTTACAGTTCGTGGGAGGACTTCCAGGCACGGAATAAT
The DNA here is from genome assembly GCF_008369545.1 of Pseudocitrobacter sp. 73. Lineage (NCBI taxonomy): Bacteria > Pseudomonadati > Pseudomonadota > Gammaproteobacteria > Enterobacterales > Enterobacteriaceae > Pseudocitrobacter > Pseudocitrobacter sp. 73. Next base: position 239,374 of record NZ_VTZO01000001.1, read on the forward strand.
CTCAGCGACACCGTCATAGGGCAATTCAGGCAGGCTTATCCCGACCTCGTGCTGGAGGAGTCGCAGATTGCAGGCTTCCTGGCGGCGAATCCTGGCTATAAGTTTGTTAATGGAAACACGGTCAAAGGTATCGACAGAGTTGATCTGTTCGTTGGTGGGCTCGCCGAGAAGCACATTAATGGCGGCGTGGTTGGCCAGACTTTCTGGGCTATCATCCACGAGCAACTTGACCGGATTCAGGAAGGTGATCGGCTCTATTATCTCGACCGCGTGGAGCATCTGGATCTCTACGAGGCCATTGAGGAACAGGGCTTTGCCGGGATTGTGGCACGCAATACGGGCCTGACTAATCTTCCTGAGAATATCTTTGGCACCAGTCAGCTTGATAACCCACCGGTTGTTGTCGGCCACAACCTCGTCCTTAATGGCGGTGGCGGCAACGACACGCTCAACGGCGGGGCCGGTAACGATACTCTTAACGGCGGTGCGGGCGCCGATGTGATGAAGGGTGGTACTGGAAATGACACCTATATCGTTGAAAATATTGGTGATGTTGTCAAGGAGGAACGTAATGGCGGGATGGATATTGTCTACACTACCCTCAAAAATTACACGTTAACCAATAACGTTGAAACTCTGATATTCAGTGGGACTGGCGCTTTCACCGGCAGAGGGAATGCCCTTGCCAATACCATCAATGGTGGCAGTGGTAATGACGTTTTGTATGGAATGGGTGGCAACGACACTCTCAATGGTGGAGCAGGAAATGACACGCTTGAGGGGGGAGACGGCGCCGATATTCTTAAGGGCGGGGCCGGTCACGACAACCTGACAGGCGGTGCGGGTAACGATAGACTCGAAGGTGGTCTGGGAGCTGATATCATGACCGGTGGTGCCGGAGATGACACCTTTGTCTTTAGCAAAGGCTTTGGCCGAGACCGTATTACCAGCGGTTTCGATAGTCATCCCAGCGGTGGACAGGACCACCTCGATCTGAGCCTATCAGGCATTAGTGTGGCGAATTTTGCCAGCAGCGTCACGATTGCCGGAGGCGCGGGTAACAGTACCGTTATTACCCTCGGCAATCCGATTGATGGCAATGTTATTACTTTAGAAAACGTAAACGTTAAAAGCGTGGATGTTAATGATTTTATTCTCATCGGATAAAGGAAGGTCACCTGGGCCTGGCCAAATACACAATCCCGGGCAAGAAATTGTCCGGGATTTTTGCTTCTCGACGTTCTTCAACGCTTACGCACCCGCATTAACCCAAATGCCAACATGAACATCGCTCATGTTGCATTGAAATTAACTCGCTTTCTCTCCCCCGGCGGCTCTGTCATTAATATCGTTATAACTTACTGACAACATGAGTGCCGCGGCACCAACAAGCCGGTTACATCTGGCCTGTGAAGCTGATGTGCGGTTTCATGTCTGAACCCAGGGTGCCAAAAGACGATGAATAACGAATTTACTTTTACCATCAAGCACAGCCGTTTTGATGAGAATTATAACCCTTCAGAAAACACGCGTATTACCACTAACTTTGCGAATCTGGCGCGCGGGGAAAATCGTCAGCAGAATTTACGCAACACCTTAAAGATGATCGATAACCGATTTAACTCGCTGGCTTATTGGGATAACCCGAAAGGCGATCGTTATTCCGTCGAACTGGAGATTATCTCTGTAGACATGGGCATCAAAGGCCAGAGCGGCGTCTTCCCGGTGATCGAAATATTACAAACTGCCATTCTCGACAAGAAAGTGGGTGAGCGCATCGAGGGTATTGTGGGGAATAATTTCTCATCCTGGGTGCGTGATTATGACTTCAGCGTATTGCTGTTAGAGCATAATAAAAACACGGCCCAATTCAGTATTCCGGTAAATTTTGGTGAGCTGCACGGGAATATCTTCCGGCATTTTATCCATTCCCGTGTCTACAGCGATAACTTCAAAAAATCGCCGGTTATCTGTCTTAGCGTGTCGAGCAAAGACACCTATCAACAAACCGGAAATCAACATCCTGTGCTCGGCCATGAGTATCAGCAGGAAGGCACCTCGTTAACGGAGAAATACTTCAATAAGATGGGGTTACAGGTGCGCTATTTTATGCCGAAAGGCAGTGTGGCACCGCTCGCCTTTTATTTCACCGGCGATTTACTGCGCGATTATACCGATCTTGAACTGATCGGCACGATTAGCACGATGGAGACATTCCAGAAGATCTATCGGCCGGAAATTTATAACGCGAATTCACCTGCCGGGTTGCACTATCAACCGGATCTCAATCATGACGATCATTCGTTAACGAAAATTGTCTATGACCGCGAAGAACGTAGCCAGTTGGCGATTGAACAAGGGAAGTTCACCGAGCAACACTTTATTAAACCCTACCAGCATATTTTTGAGCAATGGTCCGCTCACTACGCGCTTTGATTAATTGAAAAGAGAAGGTCACCTGTTATGAAAACATTGCTCCCAACCTCGACTGCTGGCAGTTTACCGAAACCGTTATGGCTTGCTCAACCCGAAACCCTCTGGTCGCCGTGGAAACTGCAAAATGAAGAATTAATTGCAGGCAAGCAAGATGCCCTACGTTTATCACTGGACGATCAATTACGTGCGGGGATTGATATTGTCAGTGATGGCGAGCAAACGCGTCAGCATTTTGTCACCACGTTTATTGAACACCTCAACGGCGTGGATTTTGAAAAACGCGAAGTCGTTAAAATTCGTAATCGCTACGATGCCAGTGTTCCCACTGTTGTCGGCGCGGTTGAGCGTCAAAAACCTGTTTTCGTTGACGATGCCCGCTATCTTCGTCAGCTCACGAAACAACCCATTAAATGGGCGCTGCCTGGGCCGATGACCATGATCGACACGCTGTATGACGCGCATTATAAAAGCCGTGAAAAACTGGCCTGGGAATTCGCCAAAATTCTCAATCAGGAAGCCAAAGAGTTAGAAGCTGCAGGTGTCGATATCATCCAGTTTGATGAGCCGGCTTTTAACGTGTTTTTTGATGAAGTGAATGACTGGGGCATCGCCGCACTGGAAAGGGCCGTTGAAGGGCTGAAATGCGAAACAGCAGTGCACATCTGCTACGGATACGGCATCAAAGCCAACACCGACTGGAAAAAGACGCTGGGATCTGAGTGGCGACAATATGAAGAGGCATTCCCGAAATTGCAGCAATCGACAATCGATATCATCTCGCTGGAATGCCACAACTCACGCGTACCGATGGATCTGCTGGAGCTGATTCGCGGTAAAAAGGTAATGGTAGGGGCTATCGATGTGGCGACCTCTGCCATTGAGACGGCGGAGGAGGTGGCTGATACCTTACGCAAAGCGCTTCAGTTTGTAGATGCGGATAAGCTATATCCTTCGACTAACTGTGGAATGGCACCCTTATCTCGCCAGGTGGCGGCGGGTAAACTTAACGCGCTGAGTGCGGGTACGGACATTATTCGCCGGGAGTTACTGGCATAATCGTGTTGGCATATTTCATACAAAAATGAATTGATCGCTTACCAACCTTTTCAGTATCACTTCGCCGAAGATCATTCAACGTGGGTGCCAGGATTAGATGCCTGGCACTAAATTTCATCGTTTGCAATTTACAATCAGTAATGGATTAATTATTATCAATAGTTAATACCTTTGCTATATCCCTTCCGCAATGTCTGGTATTCCAGGTTTCATCCGTATTAGCGTGATAATGATAAAGGGATGAAACTTTTTAATGATGTAATTAATACTGGTTAAATCCCCCCTCGACACAGAAAAATTTCTAAATAGCACTTTTTGCATGTTGAAACGTTAAGGCAATACGGGCTTTGTCAACTAAACTGAGACACTGAGTATACCTAATTGATGTTGTAAGGGAATTCTGAAGGAATAAAATGCGCATGTAAAAAGTAGTGTTATCTAATTCAAGATCGTGCTTTTTACAGGGAGTGGACTTCAATGAAAAAGAAGTGCCATTACTCAATGTCATATAAGGTTATTTTTTAATCTGTTGTTTTATCTAGGGAAACATCATGCAGTACTTATCGCTGGACAAATATAAAAATGGCTTCTTGTTGGTTGCTCGTATTTTACTGGCAATCCTGTTTGTGTTATTTGGCTGGCAGAAAATGATGGGGTTCGAGGGCACCGTGGGCTATATGGCATCCGTCGGTGCGCCACTGCCGCAGATTTCCGCGATTATTGCCGTTATTGTTGAGCTGGTGTTTGGGTTACTTATCGTTGCCGGTTATTTCACCCGTCCTTTGGCGCTGCTTTTGGCTGTCTACACCGTTGCAACTGCCATTATTGGTCACCCTTACTGGAGCATGACCGGTATGGATCAGTATATGGCAATGACCAATTTCTTCAAAAACGTTAGCATTTGTGGCGGTTTCTTACTGCTGGCTTTCACCGGCCCAGGCAGCTATTCACTCGATCGCAAATAACAGTCGGCAACAATGGTCTATCATTGATGCATAAATAATACCTACAGGCCCATGAGAGGCTGAAAGGTTAATGACTCGTATTGCCATTCGAACGATTTTGTTGGAATGGTAATATTTCTTATTTATGGCTAGGTATTTTCTTATTCGGTAGCGTGTGAAAATTAATTGAAGGGATGTGTGACAATGTCGAGCGAGAAAACAAACAGTTCGAGACGTGACTTTCTGGTCAAGTCGATGACGTTAATTCCTGCGGTAGTGGTGGGCGGCAGCAGTGTTGGCGCCCTGGGGATGGTTGAAAACGCCGTCGCCGCAGAAAGTAAGCCTCACTCAGCGCCCGATCAGGGTGAGTGGACACCACGGTTTTTTAACAGTGATGAATGGGCGTTTGTAAAAGCCGCTGTCGCGCGGCTTATCCCTGCGGATGAGCGGGGCCCGGGCGCGCTGGAAGCGGGCGTACCTGAGTTCATCGATCGTCAGATGAATACGCCGTATGCCACCGGCTCCATCTGGTACATGCAGGGGCCATTTAACCCGGATGTGCCGAAAGAGATGGGGTATCAACTTCCTCTGGTGCCAAAGCAAATCTATAACCTGGGCATTGTCGACGCTAATGACTGGTGTCGCCAGCAGTATGGCAAACCGTTTGCCGAACTGGATGGTGCAAAGCAGGATGCTGCCCTGAGCCAATTTGAATCGGGCGCTGCCAGCTTTAAACAGCTTCCCGCCTCTCTGTTCTTCTCCTACTTACTCCAGAACACCCGTGAAGGATTCTTCAGCGACCCGATTCATGGCGGTAACAAAGGCATGGTGGGCTGGACGCTGATTAATTTTCCCGGCGCACGCGCCGACTTTATGGACTGGGTTGAACGGGGCGAGCGTTACCCCTTCCCGCCGGTATCAATTAATGGGGAGAGGGCATAACGATGGCAACTGTAATGAAAAAAACCGACGCGGTGATCGTCGGATTCGGTTGGGTTGGCGCGATCATGGCCAAAGAACTGACCGAAGCCGGGCTGAATGTGGTGGCGCTGGAGCGCGGCCCGATGCGCGATACCTGGCCGGATGGCGCATATCCGCAGGTTATTGATGAACTGACCTACAACATTCGCCGCAAGCTGTTCCAGGATCTCTCTAAAAGCACCGTAACTATCCGTCACAACAGCAGCCAGACCGCCGTTCCTTATCGCCAGCTTGCGGCCTTCCTGCCGGGGACGGGCGTAGGTGGCGCTGGGCTTCACTGGTCGGGGGTTCACTTCCGCGCAGACCCAGTCGAATTACGTATGCGCAGCCACTATGAAGAGCGCTACGGTAAGAATTTCATTCCGCAGGACATGATCATTCAGGATTTCGGCGTCACCTACGACGAGCTTGAACCCTTCTTCGATAAAGCCGAAAAAGTGTTCGGGACATCGGGAACGGCGTGGACGGTGAAAGGCAAAGTGGTTGGGAAAGATCGCGGCGGAAACCCGTTTGCGCCGGATCGTTCAGACGATTTCCCGCTGCCAGCCCAGAAAAATACCTGGTCTGCACAGTTGTTCGAAAAAGCCGGGCGTGAAGTGGGCTACCACCCGTACAACCTGCCGTCCGCAAATACTTCTGATTCTTACACTAACCCCTACGGCGCGCAGATGGGGCCGTGTAACTTCTGTGGATTCTGTAGTGGTTATGCCTGCTACATGTATTCCAAAGCCTCGCCAAACGTGAACATTTTGCCTGCGCTGCGGATGGAAAAACGCTTTGAACTGCGCACCAATTCCAACGTGCTTAAAGTCAATCTGACCGATGATAAAACCCGCGCGACGGGCGTAACCTATGTCGATGCGCAGGGGCGTGAAGTCGAACAGCCAGCCGATCTGGTGATTGTTGGCGCGTTCCAGTTCCACAACGTTCACCTGATGTTACTGTCAGGTATCGGCAAACCGTATAACCCGGAAACCGGGGAAGGTGTGGTTGGGCGTAACTTCGCCTACCAGAACATGACGACGATCAAAGCTATCTTCGACAAAGACACCTTCACCAACCCGTTCATCGGGGCGGGCGGTAACGGCGTCGGTATCGATGACTTTAACGCCGATAACTTTGACCACAGTGAAGTTGGTTTTGTTGGCGGCTCACCGTTCTGGGTAAACCAGGCCGGTACCAAACCGATTTCCGGCCTGCCAGTACCTCCGGGAACCCCGGCATGGGGAAGCAAGTGGAAAGCGGCGGTCGCCGATACCTATACGCACCATCTGTCGATGGATGCCCACGGTGCGCACCAGTCCTATCGTCAGAACTATCTTGACCTCGATCCTAACTACAAAAACATCTACGGTCAGCCGCTGCTGCGTATGACGTTTGACTGGCAGGAAAACGACATCAAGATGGCGCAGTTCATGTTTGACAAGATGGCGCCAATCGCCAAAGCGATGAACCCGAAATACATGCTTGGCAGCCCGAAAAATGCCAACAGCCATTTCGATACCACCAGCTATCAGACCACCCACATGAACGGTGGGGCGGTGATGGGCGAAGACCCGAAAACCAGTGCCGTAAACCGCTACCTGCAAAGCTGGGATGTGCACAACGTGTTCGTCATCGGCGCATCGGCCTTCCCGCAGGGGCTGGGATATAACCCGACAGGGACGGTTGCCGCGCTGGCCTACTGGTCAGCAAAAGCGATCCGTGAACAGTATCTGAGAAACCCGGGCCCACTGGTACAGGCATAAGGAAGGCAACGATGAAAATTCAACTGTTATCGGCGCTGGTGCTGGGCGCGCTGAGCTTCGCAAGCTTCGCGCAGGATGCGTCAACCGACAGCAATCTCATTCGTCAGGGAGAATACCTGGCGCGCGCGGGCGACTGTGTGGCTTGCCACACTAACGGTAAAGACGGGAAACCGTTCGCCGGTGGTCTGCCGATGGAAACACCGATCGGCACCATTTATTCAACCAACATTACGCCGGACAAAAAGAACGGCATCGGCGATTACACCTTCGAAGAGTTTGACGATGCGGTGCGCAAAGGGGTCCGCAAAGATGGCTCAACGCTGTATCCGGCGATGCCATTCCCGTCGTTTGCTCGCGTGAGCGAAGCGGATATGCGCGCGATGTACGCCTACTTTATGCATGGTGTGGAACCGCAGGCCGAGCCAAATCGCGACTCCGATATCCCGTGGCCGCTCTCCATGCGCTGGCCGCTTTCCATCTGGCGTCTGATGTTTGCGCCAACGCCGAAAGACTTTGTCGTTAATCCCAACGCCGACCCGGTGCTGGAACGTGGTCGTTATCTGGTGGAAGGGCTGGGGCACTGTGGTGCCTGCCATACGCCGCGTAGCCTGACCATGCAGGAAAAAGCCCTGAGTGAAAAAGACGGCGATAACTATCTTTCCGGCAGCAATAGCCCGATTGATGGTTGGGTGGCTTCCAGCCTGCGCGGTGAAAATCGCGACGGACTGGGTACCTGGAGCGAAGCGGAACTGGCGGAATTCCTGAAAACCGGGCGTAACGACAAATCCGTGGTCTTCGGCGGCATGAGCGATGTGGTGGAACACAGCCTGCAATATCTCTCTGACGATGACATTACGGCGATTTCCCGCTACCTCAAATCCCTGCCGCCGCGCGACGGTAAGCAGACGCCTGCGCCGGTTGAAGACAGCGTGGCGAAAGATTTGTGGAAAGGGAACGACAGCAAGCCTGGTGCGTCTCTGTATGTGGATAACTGCGCAGCCTGTCACCGTACCGATGGCGTAGGTTACAAACGTGCCTTCCCGTCGCTGAAAGGCAACCCGGTGGTGCAGACGGAAGATGCCACTTCGCTGATTCACATCATCCTCACCGGCAGCACGACACCGGCAGTTAAAGGGGCCGTTTCCAACCTGACCATGCCGTCATTCGGCTGGCGTCTGGACGATCAACAGGTGGCGGACGTGACCAACTTTATCCGCACCAGTTGGGGCAACAACGCCCCTCCGGTCAGTGCATCGGATGTGGCGAAGGTGCGCAAATCGCTTTCTCACGATGAAAAAGCGATGGGCAACGCCGATATCTCCAAACTACCAACGCCGTAACGGACAAACGGGGAGCCTCGCTCCCCGTTAAAGGGTTTTTCATGCTGCACGCAAATCAACTGACCTGCGTCTACGAGGAACGGGTGCTATTTGAGTCGCTGTCTTTCACGGTGGAGCCCGGGGAAGTGGTGCAAATAGCGGGCGCGAATGGCTCAGGTAAAACCTCTCTGCTACGCCTGTTAGCCGGACTGACTCAGCCTGAAAACGGTGATGTATTCTGGGGGGGAGAACGGCTTTCGCGCGCGCGTGACACGTTCCATCAACAGCTGTTGTGGATTGGGCACAAACCGGGCGTCAAAACCGCGCTCACTGCCGAAGAGAACCTGCGTTTCTTTTATCCACGTTCAACGCTTGCGGCGCGGGAAACAGCGCTGGCGGCGATAGGTCTGGCGGGTTTCGAAGACTTGCCGCTGTTTCAGCTCTCGGCCGGGCAGCAACGACGCAGCGCGCTGGCGCGGCTGTGGTTAAGCGATGCCGCGTTATGGATACTCGATGAACCGCTGGCGGCGCTTGATGTGTCAGCGATTGAAATACTGACCCGTCGGCTGGAAAAACACGTGCACAGAGGCGGCAGCGTGGTGCTGACCACCCATCAGCCGCTGCGGTCGCTGAACTGCCCGTTACGCGTCTTAACGTTATCCGGCGGGGAGGCGTACGTTTCATGATCCGCACGATTTTTCTCTGCGAGCTGCGTCTGGCCTGGCGGCGAGGTGCGGACATCCTTAACCCGCTGTGGTTTTTTCTGATTGTCATCACGCTGTTTCCCTTTAGCGTTGGGCCGGAAAACGCGCTGCTGGCGCAAATCGCGCCTGGCGTTATTTGGGTTGCGGCGTTGCTGGCCGCGCTGCTGGTGATGGACCGCTTATTTCGCGACGACCTGCTGGACGGTTCGCTGGAGCAGCAATTACTGCTGCCGACGCCGCTCCCGGGCGTGGTGATGGCGAAAGTGCTGGCGCACTGGATGATGACCGGGTTGCCGCTGCTGCTGGTTTCACCGCTGGCGGCGTTGCTGCTGGGTTTGAACGCGCATAGCGCTGGCGTGCTGTTTCTGACGTTATTGCTGGGGACGCCCACGCTGAGTTTTATTGGTTCGGTAGGCGCGGCGCTGACGGTGGGATTAAAACGCGGTGGCGTTCTGCTCAGTTTACTGGTGCTGCCGCTCTCTGTTCCGATGCTGATTTTTGCTTCCGCCGCCTGCGAAGCGGCCGCTGCGGGTCTTCCCGTTGATGGTTATCTCGCGGTGCTGGGCGCTTTTCTGGCGGCGAGCGCGACGCTATGTCCGTTCGCCACCGCTGCCGCATTGCGGCTTTCCGTTTGACGGGCCTGTCTTCACCAGGAAGGGCATTTTTATGTGGAAATTATTACATCAACTGGCGATACCGGAGCGGTTATACACGCTCTGCGGCCGCTGGCTTCCGTGGCTGGCGATGCTCAGCGCGCTGCTGCTGATTGTCGGGCTGGGCTGGGGATTCATCTACGCGCCAGCCGATTATCAACAGGGCGAAAGCTACCGCATTATGTACGTGCACGTCCCGGCCGCAATGTGGTCGATGGGGATCTACGCCATGATGGCGGTGGCGGCGTTCATCGGCCTGGTCTGGCAGATGAAAATGGCGGACTTAACGCTTATCGCGCTGGCTCCTATTGGCGCAGGTTATACGTTAATCGCGCTGGTGACGGGCGCGGCCTGGGGCAAACCGATGTGGGGCACCTGGTGGATCTGGGATGCGCGTCTGACGTCTGAACTGGTGCTGCTGTTTCTCTATGCCGGGATTATCGCTTTGTGGAATGCCTTCGATGACCGACGCCTTGCCGGGCGCGCCGCGGGGATCCTGGCGCTGGTCGGGGTGGTGAATTTGCCGATTATTCATTACTCGGTTTTATGGTGGAACACCCTGCATCAGGGTTCCACCAATATGCAGCAGACCATTGACGTCAGCATGCGCATGCCGCTGCGTTTTTGTATTTTCGGTTTTCTGTGCCTGTTTATCACTTTAACGCTGCTGCGTTTGCGCAACCTTATCCTCTGGCAGGAGCGCCGTCGTCCGTGGGTGGCGACGCTCGCAAGCAAAGGAGACGCGCAATGACGCCTGCTTTCTCATCATTTGCCGATTTTCTGGCGATGGGCGGCTACGCCTTTTATGTCTGGCTTTCGCTGGCAACGACGCTGGTGGTGCTGCTGGGGCTGGTGGGGTATTCGCTCTGGCAGCATCACGCATTATTGCAGGCTGTTCGGCGTCAGCAGCGTCGCGAGCAACGGCTTCGCCATGCGCGTGAACACATGAATAAGGAGCAGGTCGATGCAGGCACGCCGTAAAACTCGCCTTTATCTGGTGCTGGCCGTGCTGGCAGGGCTTGGGCTGGCGGTGACTCTGGTGCTGTACGCTCTGAGCACCAACATTGACCTGTTCTATACGCCGGGGGAAATCCTCAACGGCAAAAATGAGACTCAGGAAAAGCCGCATATCGGCCAGCGCTTGCGCGTAGGGGGGTATGTTGAGCCGGGTAGCATCAAACGGGATGATAAAACGCTGGATGTCACTTTCCGCCTGTACGACGCGCGCGGCGCGGTCTCAGTGAGCTACAAGGGCATTTTGCCGGATCTGTTCCGTGAAGGGCAGGGGGCGGTTGCGCAGGGTGTCCTTGACAGCGAACGTCATATTACCGCGCAGCAGGTGTTAGCGAAGCACGATGAAAACTACACGCCGCCGGAAATTCATAACGCCATGACCACCTCGCCAACCGCGCAAAAGGATACTCGCCAATGATGCCGGAACTGGGCAACTTTTTACTCTGTCTGGCATTAGGGCTTGCGCTGCTGCTGGCGATTTACCCGCTGTGGGGCGCCTATCGCCAGAGCCGCTGGCTGATGGCGCTGGCGCGTCCCTTAAGCTGGGGGCTGTTTTTCGCGATTCTTGCCGCGTTTCTGGTGCTGGTGCACGCTTTCGTGGTCAATGATTTCACGGTGCGCTACGTAGCGGATAACTCTAACGTTGCGCTGCCAGTCTGGTATCGCGTCGCGGCCACCTGGGGCGCGCACGAAGGTTCGCTGCTGCTGTGGGTGCTATTGATGAGCGGCTGGACCTTCGCCGTGGCGCTGGGCAGCCGCCGGATGCCGCTGGACGCCGTCGCGCGCGTGCTGGCGGTGATGGGCATGGTCAGCGCCGGTTTCCTGCTGTTTATTCTGTTCACCTCTAACCCATTTACCCGCGGACTACCGGAATATCCTATTGCAGGGCGCGATCTTAACCCGCTGTTGCAGGATATCGGCATGATCTTCCATCCGCCGTTGCTCTATATGGGTTACGTCGGTTTCTCGGTGGCGTTTGCTTTTGCGATAGCCTCATTACTGGCCGGGCGTCTCGATACCGCCTGGGCGCGCTGGTCGCGCCCGTGGACCCAGGCCGCATGGGTATTCTTAACAATGGGCATCGTGCTCGGGTCAGCATGGGCCTATTACGAGCTGGGCTGGGGCGGCTGGTGGTTCTGGGACCCGGTCGAGAACGCTTCGTTTATGCCGTGGCTGGTGGGGACCGCGCTCATGCACTCGCTTGCCGTAACCGAAAAACGCGGCAGCTTCCGCGCCTGGACAGTGCTGCTGGCGATCAGCGCGTTCTCGTTGTGTTTGCTGGGCACGTTCCTGGTGCGTTCCGGCGTGCTGGTGTCGGTGCATGCTTTTGCCTCCGATCCGGCGCGCGGTATGTTCATTCTGGCACTACTGGTTCTGGTTATCGGCGGCTCATTGCTGCTGTATGCCCTGAAAGGCGGCAGCATGCGGGCGCGGGTGGAACACACATTATGGTCACGAGAATCTTTCCTGCTGGGCAACAACATCTTGCTGATTGCCGCCATGCTGGTAGTGCTGCTGGGTACGCTTCTGCCCCTGGTACATAAAGAGCTGGGGCTGGGCAGTATCTCTATCGGCGAGCCGTTCTTTAATACCCTGTTTACCGTGCTGATGGCGCCTTTTGCGCTGTTGCTGGGCATCGGCCCGCTGGTGCGCTGGCGTCGCGATGATGCGAAAAAGCAGATTAAGCGGCTGGTCATTTCGCTGCTGCTGACGCTGGTGTTATCCATTGTTCTGCCGTGGTGGCTCCAGGACCGCATCGCCGCCATGACGGTTATCGGTCTGATGATGGCGCTGTGGGTCTTTATCTTCGTGCTGATTGAACTGCATGAACGTGCCACCCATCGCCACGGTTTCTGGCGTGGGTTGACGAAACTTTCTCGTAGCCAGTGGGGCATGGTGCTGGGACATATTGGCGTGGCGGTGACAGTCACCGGTATCGCCTTTAGTCAAAGCTACAGCGTCGAGCGCGATGTGCGCATGAAGGCGGGCGACAGCATTGATATTCACCAGTATCACTTCGTCTTTAAAGGCGTGCGAGACATTGTCGGGCCGAACTGGTTTGGCGGGGAAGGGGTTATTGACGTCACGCGCCATGGCCAGCCGGAAGCCACCTTGTATGCGGAAAAACGCTTCTACAGCGCCAGCCGCATGATGATGACCGAAGCCGCCATCGATGGCGGCCTGACACGCGACCTGTACGCGGCGCTGGGTGAAGAGCTGGATGACGGCAGTTGGGCAGTTCGTCTCTATTACAAACCGTTTGTCCGCTGGATCTGGTACGGCGGCGTGCTGATGGCGCTGGGCGGCCTTTGCTGCATGCTCGATCCGCGCTACCGGATGCGTAAATCACGCCAGGAGGCCAGCCATGACGCGTAAAGCGCTTTTCCTGCCGCTGGCGCTGTTTCTGGCGCTGGCTGTTGCCCTGCTGTGGCAACTGCTGCGCAACGCCGGTGGCGATGACCCAACTTCGCTTGAATCGGCGCTGATTGGTAAGCCGGTTCCTGCTTTTCGTCTTGAATCGCTGAATAATCCTGGCAAGGTGTACGATCGTTCTGTACTGGTTAGTGGTAAGCCGCTGCTCCTCAACGTCTGGGCCACCTGGTGCCCAACCTGCCGGGCGGAGCATCAGTTTCTCAACCAGCTCTCTGCGCAGGGCGTGAGGGTGGTGGGAATGAACTATAAAGACGATCGCCAGAAAGCGGTCGACTGGTTGAATCGCCTCGGTAACCCTTATTCTCTGAGCTTGTTTGACGGCAACGGCATGCTGGGGCTGGATCTCGGCGTCTACGGCGCGCCAGAAACGTTTCTCATTGATGGTCAGGGCGTGATTCGCTGGCGTCATGCGGGGGCGCTGGACGATCGTATCTGGCGGGAACAGCTGGCGCCACTCTGGCAGCAATACAGTAAGGAGGCGTCATCATGAGACGCTGGATACTCGGTATTGTCACACTGCTGCTGGCCTGTAACGCGCTGGCGGCCATCGACACCTGGCAGTTTAAAGATGATGCCCAGGAGCAGACGTTTCGCGAAATCACCTCTCAACTGCGCTGCCCGAAATGCCAGAACAACAGCGTCGCTGACTCCAATGCGATGATCGCCGCCGATATGCGGCTGAAGGTCTATGAACTGTTGCGCCAGGGGCAGAGCAAACAGCAGATTATTGATTACATGGTGGCGCGCTACGGTAATTTTGTTAGCTATGAGCCGCCCGTCACGCCGGGGACGATTGCCCTGTGGCTGATCCCGGCGCTGTTTATCGTGGCGGGCGCGACAGTCGTGGTGACACGCGCCCGGCGGCGCATAACGCAGAGCGATACGCTAAGCGACGCAGAGCGCGAACGCCTGGCTGCCCTGTTAAATAAAGAGAAAAAGCTATGATCCTGTTTTTACTCATCGCGGCGCTATTGCTCACCGCGGCACTCGTGCTGCTGTATTTTCCATGGTCCATGCGTGACGATGTTAATCACGATGCGCTGAACCGCGCGTTTTATCACTCGCGCCTGCGGGAAATTGAGCTGGAAGCGCCTCAGGATCGCGACGCAATGGTGGTGGAACTGCAACGTACGCTGCTGTCGGATATCCCGGAAACGGCCTCGCCGACAGCACGCCCTCAAAGCCGCTGGCTGCTGTTACCCGGCGCGCTGGCGCTGGTGGTTATCAGCCTCGGCGTGTTTCTGAAAACGACCAATATCGGTGAAGTGCTGACGTTGCGTCTGGCACAAAATGAATTCCCTGGCCTGATGCAACGCGCATTAAACCCTGCTGAACGTCCACTGCGTACAGATGAATTGGAACAACTGGCGCTCGGCTTGCGCAGCCACGTTCAACGTGCGCCCGACGATCTGGATGCCTGGCGTTTACTGGGGCGGGTTGGGATGGTGCTTAACAACGGCGACATGGCGATAGGCGCGTATGCCAGAGCGAGCCAGCTCGCGCCAGATAGCGCGGCCATCGCGCTGGATTACGCCGGAGCCTTGCTGTGCACAGGGGATGAGAGCGCAAACCGACAAGGCGAAATGAAGCTGCATGAACTGCTGAAAAAATACCCCGATAGCGTGCGCGCAGCATCGATGAACAGCACCCAGCCGCCGCTCAATCTGTTAAATAACAGCGGAATGCGCTGTGATGTGATGGTACACCGTTTCCTCGATATTCTGGCGCGGGGCGGCAAGCCGTAATACACGTGCAGCCTGACGCGCTGGCGCTTACAATGATTAGCGTTGATTGAACGATGTATTGCGCATCCCGTACCTGGTGGAAGAATGCAGTTAGAAGATATTCGAATATTTGTCACAATCGTAAATATGGGAAGCTTTACGGCAGCGGCGGAACATTTGCAGCTGTCGAAACAATATGTCAGCCGACGCATGGCGGCGCTGGAGAAAAAAGTCGCCGCCCGTCTACTGGTACGTAATACGCGAAAGCTGTCGATAACCGATACCGGGCAGGTTTTTTTCCATCACGCACAGCGGATTCTGGAAGAAGTTCAAGAAGCCGAACAGGTTATTTCTGCCCGTCAGCAAAAACTAAAGGGCTCTTATCGTATTAGTCTGCCGATGATTTATGGCGTGCGACGCCTGGCGCCGCTGGTGGTGGAATTTCAGCGTGCACATCCAGAATTATCAATGCACATTGATATGAGCGATCATTACGTCGATGTGGTCGGCGAGGGCTACGATATGGTCCTGAGGATTGGCAACCTGATGGACTCCACGCTAATTGCCCGCTGCTTGGGAAAACTGGCAATGGTGCTCTGTGCCAGCCCGGACTACCTGAAGGTTCACGGTACGCCACGATCATGCGATGATTTAAGTCAGCATAATTGCTTGCTGTACGGGCGCGAAGGACAATTAGGCTGGAAATTAAAATCGGATGGCGCACTTAATACCTTCGCGGTTAAAGGCAGCCTGAACAGTAACAATGGCGAAGTGATTCGTGACGCCGCCGAGGCCGGTGTCGGCATCGCACTGCTGCCCACGTTTATTGTGGAAGATGCGCTGCGTCAGGGCTCACTGGTGCAAATATTAGCGGAATGCTCACCCCCGCATCTGGCACTGAGCGCACTGTATCCCAAACATCGACAGAATAGCGCGGTGACCAGAGTACTGCTCTCTTTCCTGGCCGAACGGGTGGCGGGGATAGTGGATGAAGATGCGGGTGATGAAATATAAATCGCGGTTTATGCGGTTGTATTAGCGCCAGCCTTGTTTCCTGCGACGGATAATAAAGCCAAAACGGCTAAGACCCGTCCAATCCATAACGCTGAACGTAAACCGAACGATTATGGGCCGTTCAGTCAAATAATTTTCATAAAATAATCAGTGGTGATGCGCAATCGGCGGCCAAATCACCGCCGATCCCCTGGAACTTACAAATCTGGCCCTTTTTTCCCTTCCTCAATAAACGCCTCGTCGAGTTCTTCGGCATTGCCTTCATGATCGCGGCCTGAGAAAAGATTCCAGCTGGCAAGGAACAGGGCGGCAATGAGTGGGCCGATAACGAAACCATTAATTCCGTAAATTTCCATGCCGCCAAGCGTGGTGATCAGAATCAGGTAATCAGGCATTTTGGTGTCTTTGCCGACCAGCAGCGGGCGCAGAATATTGTCGACCAGGCCGACGATAATCACAAAGAAACCAATAATAAACAGGGCTTGCCACAACTGGTGGGTGGC
The DNA here is from genome assembly GCF_008369545.1 of Pseudocitrobacter sp. 73. Taxonomy (NCBI): domain Bacteria; kingdom Pseudomonadati; phylum Pseudomonadota; class Gammaproteobacteria; order Enterobacterales; family Enterobacteriaceae; genus Pseudocitrobacter; species Pseudocitrobacter sp. 73. The sequence goes on from NZ_VTZO01000001.1 coordinate 255,903, forward strand.
GAACAAATATATCGCCGCCGGAACCCAGACGATGGCTGAACCCACGGCGGGCACCAGCGACAGAAACGCCATCAGTGCGCCCCACAGAATACTGCCGTCGATGCCGACAATCGCAAAGGCGATTCCGCCCAATGCGCCCTGAACAATGGCAACGACCGCCGTGCCTTTCACGGTGGCGCGTGTAACGCCGACAAATTTAGCAAACAGATGCTGCTTCACAAAGTCGGAAAGCGGGAGTGAATCCAGAATCTGATTAACCAGATACGGCCCGTCTTTAAGCAGGAAAAAGAGCAGATACAGCATGATACCGAAACTGATGGCAAAACCGAAGGTCCCTTTACCAATCAGGAAGGCGCTGCCCGCAAGATATTGCCCACCCTGCAAGGCCACTTCCGAGAGCTTTTTCTGGATCTGCGCCGCGTCATCCAGATTGTGTTCCGTCAGGAACCCACGCGCCCAGTCGGGAAGATGTGAGAAAAGGGCGGCGACCACTTCCGGGAACTGCGTATTGTTTTGCTGGAGTTTGGTGTAAACCACGTTCAATTCGAATGCCAGCGATGACAAAATGATCATCAACGGGATAAAGACGATAAGACAAATAATCACCAGCGTAACCAATGAGGCCAGCCCGTTACGATCCCCCATCGCATCGCGTAATTTGTTTTTCACCGGATAGAAAATTACGGTTAATACTGCCGCCCATAAAATCGCGGAGAAGTACGGCGACAGCACATCGAAAAAGGCCCAGGTTACCAGGGCCAGAATGAAGAGAAAGAAACCTTTAGTAAGTCCATTAAAACGCATTAGTAAATCCTGTAACTGAAAGACTGTATCGACTATAGAACCGTACAGACGATTTACCAAACTAAAAGCCCTCAGGGCACAATAAAGTTGCGAAATACCTTAATGGGCTGACACAAAGGAAACGAAACAATTTAATACCCGGCTAACCTCACGGTTTTTCAGCCATATCATCATGGTATTGACGTTGCCAATGTGCGGAGAAATAGAGTGACAGCGAATAGGGAAACTTGCTTCATACTGCTTTACGACGCTCTCAGGTAAAAGTGCAATGCCCATTCCGGCGCTTACACAACCAAGAATTGCCTGAAAAGAACCAAACTCCAGTGGATCGGCATAATCGACGTTCTGCAGCCGCAACCATTGCCCAAGCCGGGAACGATAATTACATCCTTTCACAAACACCAGCGGCCTTGTCACCTCAAGATCGGCACCTGTTACGACATCACCATGTTCTGCGGCCGTCACCAAAACCAGGGTTTCCTGACACAGCACCTGCGTTTGTAGCCTTGAATTGTCTGTGTGCAAGGCCTGGTGATCAGCGACGAAAGCAATTTCAAGTTCACTATTCAGGATTTGCTGAACCAGCACATCTGTCGGTGACGTTTTTAAGTTCAGCTCGACGGAAGGCATTTCGCGATGAAAGTTTGCCAGCAAGGCAGGAAGCCGGACGGCGGCGGTGGTTTCCATTGCACCAATGCGAAGGGGGCCAGCCACTTTGGTCCCCTGCATGGACAATTCGGCTTCGTCCAGAAGAGCAAGGATTTTATTGGCGTAACGCAGGAGTAGCTCACCTTCAGGGGTGATGTGAAGACGGTTCTTCTCGCGAATAAATAATGAAACATCCAGGCTGGATTCCAGTTGCTTGAGTCGGGTGGTGACGTTAGAAGAAACACAGTGCAGGTGGCGGGCTGCTGCGGTGATTGAACCGGTTTCTGCGACAGTTTTAAACAAATTTAATGAGGTACTGTTCATCGTATCTGTTACTCAAAGTGAATGTTTTCGTCATTTTTATTAACTTTTTATTATCATTTCTTTATGTAACATAACAATCAAATCTGATAGACATATTGAGCCTGAAAAATGGATCTTGATCACAATGTTATGGGCCATCGCCAGTTCAGCACGGCTGTCTTCGGCATGATCGTTTTATCGCTGGGGATGGGAATTGGTCGGTTTTTGTATACTCCCATGCTACCGGTGATGTTGCATGAAGGTATTTTTAGTTTTTCTCAATTATCGTTGATAGCCAGCGCCAATTATGCTGGATACCTCGTTGGCAGCCTTTTGTTCTCTTTTGGTATTTTTGGTGGCCTGAGGAATATCAAGGTGATGTTAATTTCTGCAGCATTGGTCACCGGGTTACTTATTTTTGCGATGGCTGTGATCACGCATCCAGATATAGTGATTGCTATTCGATTTATCGCCGGTGTCGCCAGCGCGGGCATGATGATATTCGGATCGATGCTTGTGCTACAGCATACCCATAATCCCTTTGTTATTGCGTCTTTGTTTGCAGGCGTTGGGGTGGGCATTTTTATAGGCAATGAATATGTTATCGCGGGTATCGCATACGCATTAAATTCGAAGTTGCTATGGATTGGCGCGTCAATCATTTCCGCCGTACTCTTCCTCGCGTTGATTATCTTGCTGCCTGCCAACAAACATGTGCTGCCTCCTCAGAAAACAGCGTCGTCATCCGAGCCGAACATCCAGTGGTGGAATTTAGCATTGCTGTATGGGTTGGCAGGTTTCGGTTATATCATTGTAGCCACTTATCTTCCTTTAATGGCCCGCGGAGTCGGCAATGAATTTCTGGCCAATCATATCTGGTCTATTGTTGGGCTTGCCGTTATCCCCGGATGCTATGGGTGGTTATGGGCCGCACGTAAGTGGAGCATATTGTCCTGCCTGACTATTAACTTAATTGTGCAGGCGAGCTGTGTTGTGATGGCATCGTTTATCCATAGTCCTTTTTTATTGACCTTGAGCTGCATTGGCTTCGGCGCAACGTTTATGGGGACCAGTTCTCTCGTTATGCCTCTTGCGAAAAAGATATCTGCGCCTCAGAAAATTAATCTTCTTGGGCTGGTGACGCTGACCTATGGCATTGGACAAATTGCCGGGCCATTAATCGTGAGTGCGTTTCAAAACAATAAAAACGGCATGACTATTTCAATATTGTCTGGCGCTTGTGCACTATTTATCGCAGCAGGGATTAGCTATGTTCAACACAGCAAAATTAAATACTCTCAAAGTTGGAGCAAAGAATGAAAAAAACAACCGTTGCTATTATAGGAATGGGGCCTCGGGGGCTGAGTATTCTGGAAAGGATTTGTGCTCAGCACGCTCAACGCAAACAGAATGAAAATATTGACATTGTAATTTTTGATAAAAATGCAATGGGGGTAGGTGCGCATAGCCTATCGCAGCCCGACCATTTATTGGTTAACACGGTTGCCTGTCAGATAACATTATTTGGTGATGCAACGGTAAAAAATGCCGGACCTTTCCGTTCAGGGCCTTGTTTTTATCAATGGGCTAATGAACAAGGATATAAAAATGTTGATGGCCGGTATTTAAAAGATGTCGTGGGAAAACCAATTGAAGCCAATGATTATTTGCCTCGTCGATTATTAGGTGAGTACTTAAACTGGTTTTATCACGAAATTATCAACACCTTGCCTGATAATATCTCGGTCACTCAGGTAGATCAGCAGGTCAGCAATATTCTGATCCAGGATGACGCAAAGTCGATCATTGTTTTAGATGACAGCCAGCGTAGGGTGGTCGATTATGTCTATTTGACCACAGGTCACAGTGACAATGTTAAAACGTTTGATGACCATCTGGTTGAACGATTTATTGCCAATAATTATAAAAAGAATGAGCGCCTGGACTACTACGCGACGCCTTATCCAATAATTAATTTAAATAAAATTACAGCGCAATCGAATGTGATTATCCAGGGCATTGGCCTTACTGCCTATGATGTCATTTCGCAGTTAACTATTGGCAGAGGGGGAAGATTTAGCCGGGAAGAAGGTGAGCTTCGCTATCACCCTTCGTGTGAGGAACCGGGTATCTTTATCTACTCACGTCAGGCTCTACCATTTAGCAGTCGCGGTGCGAATCAAAAAGGCGTCTCCGGCCAGTATTCACCACGCTTCTTAACGGCAATGGCTGTCAGAGAGTTACGGGTGAAAAATGTGTTTGAGAAGGGCTCTTCGAAAATTGATTTTATTGAACAAATATTCCCCTTACTGCATAAAGAAATGTGTTATGCCTACCGTTCTACCCTAAACGGGCAGTGGTTAGATGCAGTTTCTTATGAACCAAGTGCTGAAGACATTGCGGTAATTGACAGTGTGCTTTACCCACATCAATCGCAGGAGCATCTGAGTTTAAAAGATTATACGCAATGGTTTATGTATTTCCTGCGTAAGGATCTACAGGAGTCTGAGCAAGGCAACGTCCATGGCCCGATCAAAGCGGCGACAGATATTATTCGTGATGTCAGGGATATTTTGCGAGAAGCGATTGATAATTCAGGACTTGACTCACGTTCACATCAATACTTCCTTGAGCATTTTAATCCGATTTTTAACCGTATTGCCGTTGGCCCGCCAAAGTTAAGAAATGAACAATTATTAGCATTAATGGAAGCGAATGTAGTGTGTCTGGCTGGTGGCAAAGACTCAAGATTAGTATTGAACGACTGCGAAGGAAAATTTGAAGTTCATTCAACGTTCAAAGAAGAGAGTACTGAGATTCAGGCTGATGTTTTAATCAAGGCGAAAATTGCCAGTTTTTCGCCATTACATGACGCTTCACCGTTAATCAGAAATATGACAGCCAATGGTATTGTTCGTCCATTTATGAATGAGGGATACCATCCGGGTGGGCTGGATATCGATCAATGCCAGCATCCCATTAATCGCATGGGAGAAGCGCAGACGACTTTTTGGGTGCTGGGCAACCCTGCGGAAGGCGCGAATTTTTACACCTACGTCCTGCCGCGTCCGCTGGTAAATTCACGATTCCTGGTCGATGCTGGCCGTTGTGTCGCTGATATGTATCATCAAATGACGTTGCGCCATGTTCAGCCTGAGGTGGCGATAAATGCAGACTGAGCAAATTCAGGCCCGTGGCACGGCGTGGCAATCATTGCAATCCACATTAGCGATAACGTCGTTAATGGTGTTTCTGTTCGCGTGTGCGCTGACGGAAAAATTTGAGTGGATGTCGGCTATTGCGGTGGTTACCGCTGTGCTCTATTTCGCATCTACATTTGCGTTTTGGTCAAAAAAATCATCCGCCAGAAGTGGTGTTATTATTTTTCTTGGTTCGATGATTTTTATTCTTGCCACTAACAATCTGAAAGGCATTGCGCTTCCTGCTGTTTTTTCGCGATATTTTGATGTTATTTTACTGCTTGTTGGTATTGCCTTATTGCGACAAGTGATGGCTTCTCTGAATTTCACGGCTGTCATGGGGGCTTACTTTTCGCGTAAAAAAACATCGAACATGACCTCCTGGGTGACGTTACTAACGGCTTTCTCAACATGGCCGATGAGTCTGGGGGCGATATCATTACTGCTTGATGGCCTTAAGTCAGTTATTGGGCCAAGATTTAATCTGGCAAAAATTATTACCCGAACCGTATGCATTACGATGGTACTGATGCCAACGACCATCGGCGCTGCCGCTGTTTGGGCGGCAATGCCTGACGTTCCGCATGTTAAGGCAATGCTGGTGGGTATCCCTCTCTTTTTATTCAGTATCTTGCTAAACCAACGCGCTAAAGTGACGGTTATTGCTGAGAAGGAGACGGTGAGACCCAACCGTGAAGCGATGCGGTATATCATGCTGTGTGTAGGTCTGTTCTGGGGAGTATTCATTTTTTCACTAACGGTACTGAATCTCAATTCACTGCAAAGCATTGCCTTCACAGCCGTCGTACTCTTTATCATCGATCACCTGGTTAAAAAGGATAAACCCTGGGCTGAGCAATTAACTGAATCGGCACAGAATATATCCGGTGAAGTCTTGTTGCTTTTAAGCTGTAGTGTGTTGACCTCAGTTTGCTGGCTGCTTTTTGCGCATGTGCCTGACACCATCACGGCTTATGTTCACGGTCTGACAACATTGCAGTTCTACGCGATTATTTTGTTTATCGTACCGCTTTTTGGTTTATTAGGTATCCATCCCCTGATTATCTTTAGCGTCGCATGGTCGATATTTTCAGACTATTTGACAGGCAGTATGGTTGATTATCAGATATGGATTTGTTTATTTATTGCAACTCAACTTATTTCTCCCGTGTCGATAAATGCAATTTTCGCGGCAAACAGCCTGAATGTTTCACCCAGTCAAACCAGCTTTAAAATGCACTACGGTTATGTTTTATCGTTTAATCTCTTTGCACTTGTTTATCTTGGTGCAATGTCAAAAATCATCTAATAACAGGAGTTAACATGCCCTACGTAAACATCAAAATTACTAATGAAGGTGCTACCGTTCAGCAAAAGAAACAATTAATGGAGGGGGTCACACAACTGTTGGTTGATGTTCTGAATAAAAACCCCAGCACAACCATTGTGGTCATTGATGAGGTAGAGACTGACAACTGGGGAATTGGTGGTGTGCCAGTGACGGAGTTGCGTAAAAACAGCAAGTAAAGCGTTAAAAAAGTAAGGAGCGTGTCTCCTTACTTTTGCTTACAGATCAACAGTATAAAAGAACCTGCAATATCACTTATTGTCGGGTATGCATTTCATACCTTATTAATAGACTGCTCAACCTATTGTTTTTAAGGACGTTAGCTATGCACGCTTATCATCATATTCGTCTGGGGAAATCGTCTGCGAAAGTAAAAAATAGCTTTGCTGAGTTATTACCCGATCCGTGGCTGAAAGCTGAAGATGGCATCTTTCGATTCAGAAGTTATATGCAGGCCAAAGCCGGGCGTGAAAAGTATTTCGATCTGTGCGCGGCGGGAGAGTTTTTCCAAACAGAAAAGCTGAATCATTATGCCGGTGGTATTGCCAGAAAATATCCTGAAATAAAAAAAGATGTGGCTGAAGAAGTGATGAATCTGGTTTTTCGTAAACTATTGCCACTACTTCCTGACACAAATTACAACATTGGTATTCATCAAATTAGAATCACTACAGATGATCGAAAGCCAGGATACCCAGCGCCAGAAGGTATTCATAAAGATGGTTTTAAGTATATTGCAATTTACTGCAGTGAAATTGAGAATATAACAGGTGGAGACACCACACTGATCCCTAATCATGATGGGGGCAATGATGCATCAACATTTAAACTGCATGCGGGTGATGCAGTAATATTCAATGATGTGAATTATCAGCATTATACCGCGGCAGTGGTGCCTTTGTTACCCGGGAAGGGTTATCGGGATGTTTTTGTGATTACGTTTGATATTGAAGGGGAAAAACAATGAATATTTTACTGTGCCCACCAAAGATTATTTTTCAGCACTCACGGGAAGAGTGGCAATCATTACAGACAGTGACTCCGGTTCTGATTGCAACCTGTGCAAGCCAGACTGATAATATTCTTAATCATATGGGAGAAGGTTTTTCTTTCCTCTTTTATGAAAACTTTAATGACAATCCCTTCGTGGAAATGGATATTTACCACTACGCTCAGGCGAATAAAGCAACGGGTATCTTTTTCCTCGCCGAAATTGATGTGCTAAGGGCCGCGAGAATCAGCGATCGTCTGGGTTTAACCCACGACCGTGAAAAGAAAGCCATGTTATTCCGTGATAAGTTTATGATGAAATCGCTTGTTCAGTCTCATCACTTACCGGTTCCTGCCATGGCGCGCGTCGACAGTGCAACTGCAATTGCGCGATTCATCACTGAACAAGGTTATCCCTGTGTGATCAAACCTAATGATGGGCGTGGGTCGCAGGGTGTGGTGGTTCTCAAAAATGAAGGGCAGCTCTATAAATATCTGGCACAGGTTAAGCCGCCAGAGTATCACAATCTGCTTATTGAAAAATTTGTTGAAGGCGAAGCCTATCAAATTAACGCGCTGTATTTAAAAGGGAAGCCGATATTTGTTTCCGCCTCTCGTGCAACGGTCTCCTGCCTGGATTTTCTGTCCGGGAAAACGTTGGGTCTGGTGATGGAAGATGATACGCCGTTGCACCGTGAACTGATTGCCTACACCAAATATCTTGCTGAAGAGGTTTTTCCAACGGAAGAAAATGCGTTGCTTCATCTTGAGGTTTTTGTCGATAAAGATAACAACATCATTTTTGGTGAGCTTGCCTGCCGTTTAGGCGGCTGCTTTGTCAATGAGGAATTAGGTGCCGCTTTTGGTCTTGATCCTCGTATGACGTGGCTTAAAGCGTGTTTATGCGAAATCTATCCGCAGGATATGTCGCAAAGGCAACCCGTTCTGCGGGTTGGTCAATTAAATGTGCCGCCTGCGCAGGGCACGCTTCTTTCGATTGCGGAAAAATGTCCGTTACCTTTTGTGGTTAAATATCAGGCAACAGGTATCGTCGGCCGGCAATATGACATGATGAAGTTAACAAATGGCGAGATCGTGAGTGCTATTGTTAAAGCGGAATCCAGCCGAGAAATCAAAGAACGTCTTGATGCATTGACCCAGTGGGTTACTGAAAATACCCTTTGGGTTAACGAAACCGTCCACTGAATATTCGACATTCCCGGTAACCAGGAGAAAAGGTGTATGAAATTGCTGGTAGGCTTTGTTCTTTGTCTCCTGGTCGGGGTGGGTTTTACCTGGTGTCATGTTCCGTTAGGTATGATGTTTGGTTCCCTTATTACCGTTCTGGTGTTAAAACGTACCGGCCTTTCTGTGCCAGTGCTTCCCGGCAGCATGACGGTGATTCAACTCTCTCTTGGCACCTCGATTGGTCTTTTATTTCGCGATTTTTCCTTTGGGGCCCAGGAAAACATCGCATTTTTACTGCTGTTGTTATTGCTGTGCTTATCCCTGCAATTTACTGCGTGCTACTTATGGTGTATTCACCGATTACGCTGGAATAAACAAGAGGCCCTATTGGGTGCCGTTCCGGGGGCAATGGCAGCGGTTTTAGCGTTGGCTTCTCATATTAAAACACCGCCGCAAAAAATTATCATTTCGCACTCACTGCGGCTCATCACTTTGACGTTGTTTGCCGGATACATTACTGACGGCGCACACACCAGTATGGTCATGCCGCCTGTATTGTTTGCCACAACGAATGTACTCTGGTTATTGGGCATTGTCTTCGCGGGCTACGCGTTAGGCAGGTGTCTTGAGCGCTTTCATTTTCCAGCGCCCTTTATGATTACGTCGTTATTATGTGCGGCGATCCTGCACCCTTTGTCACCTCAGACGGTAATGTTCCCTGATATTATAAATCAGTTCAGTATGGCCTTAATGGGCATATTGTTGGGGCATCATTTTATTGCATTTACGTTGATGGCCTTTTTGCGTCACCTCTGGTCCTCAATACAGCTGATTGCTATTGGGCTGGGCGTGACGGTGGTGATGGCATTGACTGCGGCGCATATGCTGGATTACCCCTTCTATTTATTAATGCTCTCCTGGGTTCCCGGAAGTGTGGAGTCGATGTCCTTTGCGGCACTGGCACTTAACGCGAATGCCAGTTTTGTGATGGCCAATCACATCATTCGAATGTTGCTCATCCAGACGATTCCGGCGATTGTTATTTATCGAAAAAAAGAAGTTATTCAGGGTAATAGCGCTAAAATGCGTAAACCGACGAAGCCACTTTAGGGTTTTGCTCATGACCGAGTTGAGGGAATACGCTCATGCTTAAAGAAAACTTCAATGAGCTTCAGTTTTTTCTCGCCGTTGCGCGAGAACGTAGCTTTACCAGGGCGGCGGGTAAACTTGGCGTTACGCAGTCTGCACTCAGCCATGCCATAAAAGCGCTGGAGGCCCGGCTTAACATTCGTCTGTTAACACGAACCACCCGTAGCGTGGCGCCGACACAGATGGGGGAGCGAATCATCGCCTGCCTTGAGCCACGGCTTTCCGAACTGGATGAAGAGCTTGAACAGCTCGTACAACTCAGTGGGGCTACGGCGGGAAATATCCGTATCTCCGCGGGTGAACATTCTGCCAAATGTCTGGTGTGGCCAAAACTGAAACCGTTTTTACGCCAGTATCCTGACATTAGCGTTGAGCTGGTGGTGGATAACGGTTTCGTCAACATTGTGGAAGGGCGCTTTGACGCCGGTGTGCGCCTGGGCGAAAGTGTCGATAAAGACATGATCGCCGTGCGCATTGGTCCCGACGTTCGCCTGGTGGTTGCCGGTTCGCCGGACTATTTTGCGCGGCATGGCGAACCGCAAACGCCGCACGATCTCCAGCATCATCGCTGCATCAATATGCGCCTGCCTACGGCGGGCGGGGTGTATCACTGGGAGTTTGAAAAGGCGGGTAAGCAGTTAAAAGTGAAGGTAGACGGACAATTAACGTTTAATACCATTGCTGAACGAATCGACGCTGCTGAGTCGGGATTTGGGCTGGCATTTATTCCTGAGGATAGCATCCGCCAGGAAATAGCCGACGGACGGTTGGTCACTGTCTTATCCGAATGGAGCCCCGCTTTTTCCGGATATTATCTCTATTATCCCAGCAGAAAACAGCATCTACCTGCATTTGCATTACTCATTGATGCACTCAGATATACTGAAAATCTTAAAGATGTTGAGCGCGTTTAACGCGCTCCGACCATTGCCTGCTGAATCACCGGGATCGGCGTCAGCAAATGCTGACGCATTAACTCACTGGCGCGTGCCGCATCGCGCGCCAGTATGACCTCGGTCAATTGCTGATGCTGGTCATGTTTATCTTCCAGCATTTCCACGGACAGCACCGTTCTGCGCAGCCAGATAAAGCGATAGCGTGCGGCCAGGTCAAATAACCGTTCACGCATTTGCAACAAATAATGCGAACCACAGCCCGCGACAATCGCCGTATGGAATGCCTGATGGCGGCGGTCCCACTCATCAAGCATATTTTCACTGGCGTCATTGGCTTCCAGCTTGCTGAGCATATGCGCGCGGGCAAGGATTTCGGCCTCCCAGGCGTCATCGCCGCGTTCGATGGCCAGGCGCACCAGCATGGCTTCCATGTTGGCGCGCGCATCGAAGATGTCGAGCAGCTCCTTTTCCGACATGGAAGCGACGTTGTATCCTTTCTGATTAACCACCGTCACCAGCCGCTCTGCCACCAGTTGGGAAAGCGCCTCGCGCAGTGGCCCTACGCCAAGGCCGTAGCGAGCGGTGAGCAGGCTCATGCGCAGCTTTTCATCCGGTTGATAAACGCCGCGAATAATATCGTTTTTCAGCCAGCGATAGCCATCAATGGCCGTTGGTTGAGGAATAGCGGTCATGGCCTTGCTCCTGTGTAATAATCCCGGCTTGCGCCGGGATAACAATCTATCGGGTATTGTGTAGTGGCGTTTTTTGCCACAATACCAGCTTTTTCCAGCGAGCCATAATTGGCACGGTACAGATAATCCCTATCGCTAATAAGCCGGTGGAGATCACTTCTAACTGTTGCGCCGGGCGGAATAGCATCACTACCAACACAAAGGTAATAAAGCCAATGACCAGCCAGGTGAGCCACGGGTAAAGCCACATTCGCAGGCGAATTTCGCTTCCTTCTGCTCGCAGGATTTTGCGCATTCGTAATTGCGAAACGGCGATGACTAAATAAACCAGCAGGGCGATAGCGCCGGAGCTGTCGATCAGAAATTTAAACACTTTCGCCGGTGCGTAATAGTTAACCACCACCGTTAAAAACGCCGCGCCGGTGGAGAGTAACACCGCCACATACGGGGTTTTACTGCGGTTGATTTTACCCATTACCGCGGGAGCATCACCGCGACGGCTTAAGGAGTAGAGCATTCTGGAAGCGGTATACAGCGCCGAGTTCAGGCAACTGGTTACGGAAAGTAATATCACGCAGTCCATGATTAATTTCGCATGGGGAATATTGAGCAATTCCAGAACCGAGCGATAAGATCCAACGGCTTTCAGCCCCGGCATATTCCACGGAATTAATGCCACGACGACAAAAATAGAACACAAATAGAATATAGAGATACGCCAGATAACCGAGTTGGTGGCGCGGACAATGTGTTTTTCTGGCGTGTCGGATTCCGCGGCGGCAATGGTGACAATTTCTGCGCCCATAAACGAGAACATGGTGATCAACATCGCGCTTAATACCGCACCGAAGCCATTGGGCATAAAGCCGCCGCTATCCCACAATCTTGAGATCCCGCTCACTTCGGCATAAGGGTAAAAACCGCTAATTGCGACTGCGCCAAGGAATATAAACGCCAGAATGGCAATGACTTTGCACAGCGCCAGCCAGAACTCAAATTCGCCGTAGTTTTTAACGCTTAATAAATTACTGCCAGTTAAGGCGAGGGTAATGACGAGGGAAAATAACCAGATGGGAATGCCTGGAACCCACGAGTGCAGGATCATGGCGGCGATGTTGGCTTCCAGCGGGATAACCAGTACCCAAAACCACCAGTACAGCCAGCCGATGGTATAACCCGCCCAACGGCCAATAGCTTTATCGGCATAGGTGGAAAACGAACCCGTGTCGGGCGTGGCAACCGCCATTTCCGCCAGCATCCGCATAATCATAACCACCAGTAATCCGGCGAACAGATAGGCCAGTAATACCGCCGGGCCCGCTTCGGCGATGGCGACGCTGGAACCGACAAACAGACTTGCGCCGATAACACCGGCAATAGACAACATGGTGACGTGGCGTGATTTCAGCCCGCCGCCTAACTCATGTGGTTGCGATGATTGCCCCATCCTGAATCCTCTCGAAAGTGTGTCACTTGGGAGAGCGCCCCGACATTTCCCGCGTCGGGTCACGCGTGTAATTGTTATTGGTTCTTTTTACCGGAGAGCGGCTCCGCCTTATCCGGCCGACATAGATTTATTTCTGTTCACGTACTGATTGTCGGATGCGGCGTAAACGCCTTATCCGACCTGGATTCTCGTAGGCCGGACAAGACGCGAAGCGTCGCCTCCGGCATGGTGCGCCGAATGTCGGATGCGGCGTAAACGCCTTATCCGACCTACATTTCCGTAGGCCGGACAAGACGCAAAGCGTCGCCTCCGGCATGGGTGCGGTGCTACTGCTTCGCCTCATCAAAACACTGGCTAATGATCTCCAGACCCTGACGGATCTGAGCATCTTCAATAGTGAGCGGGACAAGGATGCGCAGCACGTTGTAATACGGGCCGCAGGAGAGAAGAATCAGGCCTTTATCGCGGGCGCGCGCCACGATATCGGCGGTGAGTTTGGCGTCCGGTTTACTGTGATCGCCACCTTCAAACAGCTCGATAGCAATCATCGCCCCCAGCCCGCGAACGTCGCCTACCTCCGGGTGTTTTTCGGCGATCGCCAACAATCCGTCTTTCAGTTTCTGCCCCAGATCGTTGGCTTTTTGCAGCAGATTTTCCTGTTCAAACACCTTCAACACTTCCAGCGCCGCGACGCAGGCAATCGGGTTACCCGCATAAGTGCCGCCTAAGCCGCCCGGTGCGACAGCGTCCATCACTTCGGCGCGCCCGGTGACGCCCGCCAGCGGGAAGCCGCCCGCGATCGATTTCGCAAAGGTGGTGAGATCAGGTGCCACGCCCATTTGTTCCATCGCAAACAGCGTGCCGGTACGCCCCGCGCCGCTCTGCACTTCATCGGCAATCAACATGATCCCGTGCTCGTCACACAGCGCGCGTAAACGCTGCATAAATGCAGGTGTCGCGGCGTAGAAACCGCCTTCACCCTGAACCGGCTCAATCACGATGGCGGCGATATCTTCCGGCGCAGCGTCATTTTTGAAGATCCGATGAATACTGGCGATAGCGTCATCTTCACTGATCCCGTGCAGCGGGCAAGGATAAAGCGCGCGATAAACATGGCCCGGCATCAGGCCCATGCCAGCAGAGTACGGGTTCACCTTACCAGTCAGCGCCAGCGTGTAGTGCGTGCGCCCGTGATACGCGCCGCTAAAGGCGATGGTGCCGCTACGTTTGGTGGCGGCGCGGGCGATTTTCACCGCGTTTTCCACCGCTTCAGAGCCCGTGGTGACCAGCAGCGTTTTTTTTGCGAAATCGCCCGGCACCTTCTGATTCATAATCTCGCACAGCTCCAGATACGGCTCGTAAGCCAACACTTGGAAGCAGGTGTGCGACAGTTTTTTCAACTGCGCTTCCACCGCCGCAACCACTTTCGGATGCAGGTGCCCGGTATTGAGCACCGCAATCCCGCCCGCGAAATCAAGATACTCACGGCCTTCAACGTCCCACACCCGGCAGTTTTCTGCGCGATCAGCGAAAATCGGGTGAATTTGCCCAACGCCACGGGGAATCGCCTGACTGCGGCGTTGCATTAACTCTTTATTGCTGCTCATTCGCGTTCTCCAGTTAAAGACCGATGCACATGTATTTGATTTCTAAATAATCTTCGATGCCATACTTCGAACCTTCACGACCCAGCCCCGAGGCTTTTATGCCGCCGAACGGGGCCACTTCATTGGAAATAATGCCGGTATTGATACCGACGATGCCGTATTCCAGCGCCTCGCCCACGCGGAAGACGCGGCTTAAATCACGGGCGTAAAAATAGGCGGCAAGGCCAAACTCGGTGTCATTGGCTTGCGCAATCACATCGGCTTCATCTTTAAAGCGGAACAGCGGGGCGAGGGGGCCGAACGTCTCCTCTTTCGACACTTTGGCGTTGGCCGGAACATCCACCAGAATGGTCGGCTGGAAGAAGTTGCCGCCTCGTTCATGCGCTTTGCCTCCGCAAACCACGCGTGCGCCTTTCTCCAGCGCATCGGCGATATGCTCTTCCACTTTTGCTACCGCTTTTTCATCGATCAGTGGCCCAATGGTGACGCCTTTTTCCAGCCCTTCACCGATGTGCAGTTTGCTCACCGCCTGCTGCAATTTTTCGGCAAAGCGGTCATACACGCCGTCCTGTACATACAGGCGGTTGGCGCAGACGCAGGTTTGCCCGGCGTTACGGAATTTCGAGGCCAGCGCGCCTTCCACGGCTTTATCGAGATCGGCATCGTCAAAGACGATAAATGGCGCGTTACCGCCCAGCTCCAGCGACACTTTCTTGATGTCTTTCGCGCACTGTTCCATTAACTGACGGCCAATTTCGGTCGAGCCGGTAAACGACAGCTTGCGCACCAGCGGGTTGCTGGTCAGTTCGTTACCGACCGCGCCCGCCGAACCGGTCACCACGTTAAATACGCCAGCCGGAATGCCCGCGCGAATCGCCAGCTCTGCCAGCGCCAGCGCAGAGAACGGCGTCTGACTGGCGGGCTTCAGCACCATCGTGCAGCCTGCCGCCAGCGCCGGACCGACTTTGCGGGTAATCATCGCCGCCGGGAAGTTCCACGGCGTGATAGCGGCGGTAACGCCAATCGGCTGCTTGATAACAATCAGGCGTTTATCGGCCTGATGACCGGGAATGGTGTCGCCATAAATACGCTTGCCTTCTTCGGCAAACCACTCAATAAATGAGGCGGCGTAGCTGATTTCGCCTTTCGCTTCCGCCAGCGGTTTGCCCTGTTCGAGGGTCATCAGGCGCGCTAAATCGTCCTGATGTTCCATCATCAAATTGAACCAGTTGCGCAGAATGTTGGCGCGTTCTTTGGCGGTAAGGGCACGCCAGGCGGGCAGGGCGCGGTTGGCGGCGTCGATAGCGGCGCGGGTTTCATCTGCGCCCATTTTGGGTACGCTACCCAGCTTGTCGCCGTTTGCCGGATTAGTGACCTCGATGACTTCGCCATTGTTGGCGTCCAGCCACTCCCCGTTAATTAACGCCTGCTGGCGAAATAAGTTACTGTCGTTCAGTTTCATCGCTACATCCTGTTTTCAAAGGTTATTGATTAAAGGCGGCGTGTAAGGCATCCACACTACGTGCCGCTCGCAGCGTGCGTCCGGGGTTACTCTGGCTTGCCAACAGCGTTTGTACCTTGCTGACAATATGCGCACCAATAGGAATTGCTGATGTCGCTGCCGGGGAGGGCGCATTGCAGGTGTGGATCGTGCGCGGGGTGGTGACAAACAGAAAATCGTCAATCAGCTTGCCGTCCGGCGATACTGCCTGCGCCCGCACACCGGCGGGCCAGGGCTGGAGATCGCTTAACGAAAGCCCGGGACAATACTTTTGCACCAGCCGCAGATAGCCGCTTTTGCACAGCGAGTTTTTCATCTCGCCCAGTCCTGAGCGTAGATGGTTTTGCAGCACCCGGCGAATCCCCGACGAGCCCAAAATCTCCAGCGTGTCGCTAAATGAGAAGTCGCGCTTTCGATAGCCTTCGCGTTTGAACGCCAGCACCGCGTTTGGCCCGACGGTCACGCTGCCGTCGATCATACGAGTGAGATGCACGCCCAAAAACGGCATTGCCGGGTCGGGGATGGGGTAAATCAGGTGGTTAACAATCTGGTTATGCTCCGGGGCAAGGCGGAAATATTCGCCACGGAACGGGCAGATGATAAAGCCCGGTTCGAGTCCGAGCATTTTCACCAGCCGGTCAGCCATCAGCCCGGAACAGCTAATCAGCGTCGATGCTTCATATTCACCGCCCTGACGGGTCCGTATCACCACGCCGTTTTTATGCTCACTGAGAGCGCTGACTTCGGCGTTATAAATAATTTCACCGCCTCTGGCCTGGAAGATTTTTGCCATCGCCGCCGTTACTTCGCGGTAGCTGACGATGCCGCTGGACGGCACAAAAATGCCGCCAAGCCCGGTGATATTCGGTTCGCGCTCGCGCAGTTCCTCGGCGTTTAACCACTCGCGCTCGATACCGTTCGCCGCCGTGCGTTCCCATAAGCCGCGCATCCGTTCCATTTCGAGTTCAGACGTGGCGACCAGCATCTTGCCGCAGTTGTCGTAGCGAATGCCGTTTTGATCGCAAAAGGCTTTAGTGGCGCGGTTTCCCGCCAGGCAAAACTGCGCCTTCAGGCTGCCGGGCGTGTAATAGACCCCGGCATGGATCACGCCGCTGTTGTGGCCCGTCTGGTGACAGGCCGGGCCGGACTCTTTTTCCAGCAACGCAATGCGGGCGTCCGGATAGACATCAATCAGTTGCATGGCGGTCGACATGCCGATGATGCCGCCGCCAATAATCACAAAATCATACATCCGCTCAATTCCTTTGCGCTTACTGATGCGTCTGGTAGTGGTGAGTGGCGTAAGCGAAATAGCCACGCTGGCGCATCAGTTCACGACGCAGATCCGGATGTGCGGTAAAGCGGTCGCGACCGTGCAGCCAGAACAGATTGTTAATCAACAGGAATTTGCCAACGGGAACGGGCACAGAAAGTATGCCTTTGCTGGTTTCAATGGCGTCCGAAAGCTCGCTCAACCACACGCCTTCTTCGAAGTCTTTCGGCTGGACGAACTGGTCTATATAGCGCATCACCGGGCGGCCCTGCTGATCGACGTCGAACACCGGATGGAAAACATCTTTGCTGACGTTTTTGCTCGGCGGCGCGGCGAAACGCATTGGGCGACGCGCCAGCGGGTGGCGGAAATAGTGGTCCAGATGTTCCCAGTCATCAAGATGCAGCAGCAGCGAGTTGCCGCCCTGCATGTTTTGTTCGTCGATTTTCATCATCAGCACGTAATCAGTGATCTCTTCGACGTAGGTGCCGTCGTTGTGCAGCTCCATCACACGATGCGGCTGACGCAGATAGCTGTCTGAGTTATCGACATTTTTCACCACAAAACGCGCGTAATACTGACCACTCATAGCGTCGAAATTTGAACGACCAATCAGATGCGCTACCGCCGTCGCCAGCTTCACCATCTCATCTGCCTGCGCGACATCATCGACACCTACCGCATTAATTAACAGCGCACCTTCAGCACGGTTTAGCAGCGTCTTCAACAGCAACGGTTGCAGCTGATTCGCACACAAATCATCAAGAATTTTGCCTACCCGAAAACGCAGAAACGATTTGTACTCCAGCGCCTGCACGGGCCATTCGGCAACCTGCTCGAGAAACTGTTTGGTCGTCTGTTCGGTGAAGGTGAGTTCCAGCAGACGCGGGGATTGCGCCGACGGGATGAGAGTGAATCCGCTATAGTCCTGGCCTGAATCGACAGCGTTGTTTTGTACGGCGGTCAGTGCATTCATCAGAAGCGATCCTCTTATGGGTTTGAGAGAGTGGGTGATGCTCATTTCGTAGCCATAAGTAAAAAATATCTACATTTTTATAAAATGTGCACAGAAGGGTCGATTTGTTTCATTTTTGTGATCAGATTGAGCAAAAATTAAACATCTTATTTGTGTGGGTATGTGGTGCCGGATAACAGAGTTACCCGGCTATTGGGGGAGGGAAATTATCTCGGCATCAGGGCAAATACACCCCAGCCGATGTATTCACGTGTACGGCTGACGTGGCGTAGGGGGGCCGCTGATAACTCTGCCCGCGCCTCGGGGGCAAAGTCATCGTCGGGATTTTCCGTCAGCCATCGGCGTAACGTGAGCCATTTTGCGGCTTCATAGCGATCCCAGCCTTCTTGATCGGCCAGCACCATTTCCACTACATCGTATCCTTGCTCTGCAAACAGACTGACCAGCTCCGGCAGCATTCTCAACTCCGCCAGCGCGGAGAGACCACACTCTGTCACTACCTCTGGTGATTCTGGCAGGCGACGCCAGTAGGGCTCGCCAACCAGCATCATCCCGCCGGGTTTGAGGCTCTGGCGCAGAAGATTCAGGGTACCTTCTACACCCCCGGCTATCCAGGTTGCGCCAATACAGGCGGTAACATCGCATTTTCTATCCGCAACGAAACCCGCAGCATTGTTGTGAATGAACGTAACACGGTCGCTTACCCCCAGCTCAAGTGCACGTGATTTAGCCTGTTGAGTAAACAATGGGCTCAAATCGATTCCAAGACCGGTAATGTGATGATCGCGTGCCCAGGTGCAGAGCATTTCTCCCGACCCGCTTCCAAGGTCGAGGATTTGCATCTCCGGCATCAACCCGATCACTCTGCCCAGCGTGGCATATTTTTCCGGAGTGAAGGGATTGTGAATGCGGTGAGCGCTTTCGCTGATCGTGAAAATACGTGGAATATCCATAGGTTTGCTCCTTGCTTAACGGTTATCCAGTTGGGCGCGAACGTTCTGCAACCCGGTGGTGTTGATACGGTAAGGTTGCCCATTGACAGATTTAATCAGTTTTTTGGTTTTAAGTTTTTTGAAGACGGCGAGGGTACAGTCGCTGAGCAAAAGCCCTTCGCGGCTATAGCATTCGACGGAAGTTACGCGGCCAGAGGAATCGCGAACGTGCGCAATTCGGCCACCTTTGGCGAGAACGTGTAAGGTACGTTGTTCCTGACGGGATAAATTCATACTGGTGAACCTGTTAATCATCATGTGCAAAACGTGCAAACACACAGCGGTGTCCGCATTCGATTTCGGCGCATTGATAATCAGCCCGGCCTGAAAAGGTCGAGTGACTGATTATCAGATGATTACATTCTCCAGCATCAAAGCCTCGGTATGAGTTGAAAGATATTTACAGCGTGAATGTTAACACGCAGGTTTTACAGGGGAATCGGGGATGCTGGATTGTGTGAGGGCGATCACGCAAGAGAGCGCGTTGATGTCTGCTGCATATCCCTCGAAGTGAAGAACTCAATTGTATTTTCAAATTAGGTAAAAATGCTTTATGGCCTAACAGGTAACGCTATGCTGCCTTCAGGTATCGCGATGATATGAAAGGAAGCCTATGAAGCCACCCGCCTGGTGTTTTTTGGTATTACCGTTCCTCTTTTCACCGTTTGTTAATGCGACTGAAAAAAACGACTATTTCAAGCGCATAAGCTTTCACTCACCCACCAATTCCGGTTTTCGCACCGCCACTATTCTAAGCGCCGGGTTTACCGGGGCCACGGTCACCATGAGCAGCAACCATGAAGCGCTCAATCTGAACGATGTTGTCTTTAGCGTTGCCCATGACTGGCTCGATATTCGACCGCACCAGGAAGGGCGCGTGACGCTGGTGATGAAACGGCAGCCACAGGAACATGAACTTGCCAATACGTTGACGCTGCGCAACCGTAAAACGGGCAATACGCAGCACTATCCTTTCATTGTGAATACCTGGCTTATCGGTGAGGGCACGGTTGATAATAATTTCGCTACCGCCCGCGAACGCTGTCAGCGAATGGGGGGACGCTTGTTAACGACGCGCGAATTCCGCGAGGTTTCAAGAAAATGGTTTGGCTTGAGTCACGGTCAACTGAGCGAAAGGTATCCGCTGGCTCGTCTCTTCCATCCACAGGCGCAGGCTGGAGGCAGTTTCTGGGTGCATGAGGCGAAAGCGTTGCACCTGCATACGGGGATTAAAAGTCATCAGCGAGGGATTAATACGGTTTGTCGGTATAATTATGCTGGTGCGTTGTAGGTCTGGGCTGGAACTTTTGAGTATGGCAAAGAAATTTTTCAAAAAGAATCGTATTACCAAATTAAGTGGCACTGGCAGTGTACGCATAACCAAACTGTTGAATGCCATCCTTCCTGCGGGTCCAAAGGTTGATAGCAGCGGCCTCATGTTAGAAATTAAGCGTCAACTTGCCGTTGGTAAAAATGAGGAATATATCCTCCGCAATGTTCCTAAATCCGTTGCTTATGCTCGCTATCTTAAGGCGCAAGCCTTCACCGAAAACTATCGAGAATTAACGCGGGAAACACTGGAGAAAGCGAAGGCCAAACGACAGCAGGTTGAGGTCCACCAACATGAAAATGAGCAGCTGGAACAGGAACGGCGTTTCCAGATTGTTGAATGCCATAAAGATGAAGCTCTGCGCCTTGCCAGTGGCGGGGGGATTGAAAAGGGTGTGCCGTATTCGAAACAGCTCCACGAATGGGTGAGTGGCCTTCGGAATCAAGGTCTTCCAGTACAGGAAATCACCGCGGCTATTCTCTCCTCATCCATTTTTGAAAAGTACTGCTTCCGGCGTGATGCTGTCGGGAAAATCCAAAAGGGGAAAAAAGCCGCTGCTAAGGCTGAGGACTTGCAGCGTTTGGAGGATCTACATAAAGCGTCACGCCTTCGCCGTGAAGAAGAAGAGCGGAAGGCTAATAAAAAACGCATCAATGATGAAGCCAGCCGTGAAGATATCCACGAAAAATTGCGCCAGATTTTACCGACGCATCTGCTGCTCGAATTCCGTCTACAGTTCCGCGGCACCGCTGAAACTATACTCGAAAGCGCCCGTGATTTTATGGCTGCACGTGTGCATAAACAGGTACAGTCAGCACCAGTCAGTCAGCCTATCGAACTGATAGATATGCAACAACCGGTAGCACCCATTGCAGAACTTCCTGTGAAGCCTAAACGAGAAGGCAATAAAGCGGAGATCATCACTCGTCCTGATCAGGTTGAATTCACCGAGACAGTACGTCTGAACTGTTTTAATTGTTGCGTGATTTCCGGTGTTCGCACACGCCAGCGCACGGAAGCGGCTCATCTTGTGGAGCACTGCAATGACGGTATCGACCATTACACTAACGGGCTGCTTATGCGCGTTGACCTGCATCGCTTGTTTGATGCGGGCCTGATGGCGATTAACCCAGAGACATTGACCGTTCACTTTGACGCGGGAGTTCTGGCAGATGATCCCGACCTGGCGCAATTTGCAGGTAAGCTCATTGCTGATACCCAGCGTCCGATTAACCCGGTTTACCTGCTGGCCCGCTGGGCGGAATTCAGTCAGAATACAGCGTGAAGGGGCTGGCAATAACGAACACTCTTGTTTTTAAGCTGTTAGAGGTTGATAGGCTGCTTTTTAGCGAGGAGCACACATTAGTTTGAAATGAAACCAAATTTGTATGCCGAAAGTGCTTTAAAAATGACTGGCTTGTTTAAGTGAGATCTTACTAAGTATCTAGTAAGATCCTGTTAAACCTAAATGTAATCACCACACTGCCGGTAATTCTACTTAATGTACATAAGTAAGCCAATTTCATTTATGCACCAACGATCTAACGACAAGGAATAATTAGATGCCAAGTAAATCAATAAAGGCGATAGTTCAGGAAATCAACAACGATGAAGCCGATGGTGGTGGGCTTTGGCTTCCAAATATCCAGAGGCAGTTTGTGTGGAATACAGATCAAATTGCCCGCCTTTTTGACTCGGTGATGCGCCAATACCCGTTGTCTTCAATGCTTTTCTGGAAAACCCGCGAAGCGATAAAGCATCGGAAGTTTATACAGAACTTTAATGGTAGTAAGGTTGATTTGAAGGATCATTATCATCATGGTAAAACGAAGGCAAAATGGCTCGTGCTGGATGGCCAGCAGCGTTTGCAGAGCTTCTATCTGGCATTAAAAGGGAGTATCGACGGTCAGGTATTGCATTTCGATTGACTGAGTGGTGAACCAGCGAGCAAAGAAGAACTACGTTATCGCTTTGAGTTTAAGGATGTATCTTGTACTGGTTGGCCGTGGATGGCAATGTCCGACATTATCTACCCCAAGAAATTGCCTGAGTAGATACTCAGCCAGCGCCTCAAGGAAGAAGGACTGGAGCTGAGTAGTGAAGAACGTGAGCTGGCAACGATTAACCTAAGCAGAGCGCGTATGGAGTTCAGTAATGAAGGGGCTTTGTTATATCATGTAATTGACAGTAGCGACGATGAAGGCGATCTCACCTTTGACGATGTGGTTGAAGTTTTTATCCGCGCTAATTCAGGCGGTACGCGTTTAAGTAAATCAGACCTGATGTTTACTCTGCTTTCCACAGAATGGTCTGAAGCAGATGTGATCTTTGAGGAGTTTCTGGAGCAAATTAACGATAATGATCGCTTCAACTTCTCTCGTGATTTTCTCATCAAGCTGAGTACTACTATTCTGGGATACGGCGCTAAATACGATGTGGATAAATTACGTGACGATGAAGTCCGCAGAAAAATCAGTGAGAACTGGCCAGAAATAGCTAAAGCGCTGCTCTTTGTAAAAGGTGAAATCGTCAGTAAAGCCTATATTCGTACCGGAAAAGCTCTTACATCATATAATGCACTTATCCCATTAGTATATTTGCAGTATCATTTCCCCAAGAAACTCGAGAAATCACAAGCCTTAAAACAGTATCTGATACCTGCGCTTCTCAATGGCGTATTTTCCGGTCAGCCTGATGGCATCATTGATAAACTGGTGAAGCTAATTGAAGAGCAACAAGGATTTGATGTTAAAAAAATTCGTGCTGCTATTGTTTCATCCAACCGGAGCCTGAATTTAACTGAGGAGCGTCTCTTCGACTGGTGCGGCTATGGCAGCGGACATATCCACCTTCTGTTCAACATGTGGTATGGAAGGGAATACAAATCCTCTGGATTCCAGCACGAACCGCAAATTGACCATATCTTCGCACGTAGCATTCTGAAAGCTCAGAAGGAACTTAATGAAGAAACCGGTCGCCAGATCCGAACCTACGAGAACTGGGAAATTGACCAGTTAGCAAACTGTATGCTTTTGCCTGCGCATCAGAATGGCTCAGGTGATAAAGGTGCACAACCACTCGAACAATGGCTGAAAAATCAATCAGCTGATTTTTTAGAGTTACATTGCATTCCCTCTTCACCTAAAACACTCTGGAAAACTGAAAATTTCAGACGCTTCATCGAAAAGCGCAAACAACTGATCCACGAACGTATTGCTGAAATTGGCCTGCTGGAAACTGAGGAGTAAATTCCCTGAAATACATGGGCCTGAATGTACTAGAGTTAAATAGCCCAAATTTGCCAGGTATTATTGTAGAAGGTAATAGCCTGGCATTCCCCTATACGTTAAGGCCATCCCTTGACCCGCCATCTGTTGATTAAAATATGGTGACGCACTCAACATTTTCCACTGGCATGAAGCAGTCAAGTTCCTGATACCCAAAGTCTGCTATGAGCGAGGTGCGGACTTAAGGCTGTGGAACAGAGTATGATCTATTCCACAACATACAACCACAATGAATTTAACTGATATCTCTTACAGGAAACCACCCTGTTCCTTTAGATGCCTTGATAACGCCCCAAAGTTTGTCTGGAATAGATAGCTCTGGCACGAATTTGGGATCAAGTACTGTCTGAATTTCATCACTTCGACCTAATTTAGCCAAAGAAACCCACTCAGGGTTAATAACTAACCCTTTTCCTACTGCGACAAGAGGAAGTCCTAAGGAAAGCGCTTCCAGCGCCTGTTCAGGGGTGCGCACTTTACCCGCAGCAATCACCGGAACCCTCCCGGCAATATGGTTTAATAGCAATTCGATAGTTCGCAGCCCTTTTGAATTCTCAACGGGATAGCTCTCGTTAATACTCATCAGAGAGGTGTGTATATAGGAGACACCGGATGAGATCAAACGATCCAGTAGCTTATAAGTGTCCCCTAACCGCAATCCCCCCTCGGCAGACTCTTCAGGGGAAATTCTGTAGCCAATGACAAAAGGTTTTGTCGCACATTCGTAAACTGCGTTTTTAACTTCCTGCAATACGGCTAGTGGGAAACGCATACGATTCTCAAGCTCGCCTCCCCATCTGTCGGAGCGATGATTAAATAGGGGGGAGAAGAAATTTTGCAGGAGAAAACCATGCGCGCCATGAAGCTCCACACCATCGAAACCGGCTTTAATCGCTCTTTTAGTCACATCACCAAATGCCTGAATTGTTGCCTGGATTTCGTTCTCCGTCATTCCCCTGCTCAGGGTTTTACCACTATTGAAATCACTAGCGTGGTCGTTTGATGCACTGGCGCTTAAAACATCACTATTTGGTACAAGTTCAGGAAGCGCCTTGTTGCCAGCATGAAAAATCTGAAGAATGGCCGGTGCACCGCCACTCTTTGCCGCAGTAGCCAATTTTTCAAGACTGTTTATGAATCGATCGTCATACGCTGCAAACTCATCGGTAAATCCGATACCACTTGGCGTAACGTAGGTACACCCGGTAATTACCAGTCCAACATCCCGCGAGCGTCGTTCATAAAATGCCAGCTCTTGATCAGATATCGTCCCGTCAGGATTTGCTGACCATGTGGTCATAGGGGCCATTATAATACGGTTACGTAATTCTATGTTTTCGCCCAAGGAATAAGGGGCGAATAATGATGTAAATTTGTTTTTCATGATATTATTCCGGTTGGGTTTTATTTGTCAGAAGATGCTCGTTATGGAAGTTAACTATTTAAATACGGATTACATAAATTTAGGTTTACTTCCATGAGTGCCTGGTTTGTTCAAACCAATATTTTTATTAACCATTTGCGATGGGGTGTTAATGATTTGGATAACCTGATCAGCTACGCTCTTTCTGGAAACTTCTGTTCCTTTAAATTGTTCATCTTTTTGTGTGACCTCATAATCAACTTCATTCTCATCTGTCAGCCAGGCGGCTCTGATGATGGTATAGTCGAGGTTTGATGCTTCCAGAATGTCAGCAGCTTTCCTGTAGCGAGGGAAATACTCTCCAATGGTTTTATTGTTCCACTCACCGAAAGCGCCTGGCACTTCATCGTAAATTCCAAGGGTATTAATACTGATCACTCTGGTTACGTTATTTTTTTTCATTGCTGAAGTAATGACTTCCATCTGTTCGTCCACATTTCCAGCAAGGTTTGCATAAACAATATCTTTCCCTGCTACAAGTTGGTCCATGAGCCTCTGGTCTGACGCATCACCAATGATAATTTCGGAATTTAGAGGTTCATTCCCTTTTATTTTTATTGGGTTGCGATACAACAATGTCATTTTAATATCAGTTTGAGTGGATAGCATATCTATCACCCAACGGGCAATTTGCCCATTGGCGCCTAAAACAAGCACATTTGTCATTTTTATGTCCAGGATAGTCATCAAATTGTAAGTGGGGGGTAATTCCCCCCCATGTCAGCACTTATAAATGGGTTTTGTAGAAAGGGATGAGTTTATCGAGCGCCTGTTTGACAGGTTCTGGTTTGTCGTAGAGGTCATAATGAGACCAGCCTTCAACGACGACAAGTTCTTTATCTTTGGAAGCTGCCCGACCAATAATTTCACACCCATCACGATACGCTCCAAATGCACCAACTTTGTCTCCTACTACAACCATCAGCGGCTGGGTTAAGAGAACTTCTGACAGATGAAATGCATCCCACCCCACGGCGACAGTTTGATGAGAAAATAGCGCCCGGTTAACCCCATTTGGCGCATAGCCTCTCGGAGAACGGTAATATTCAGTTGCACCAAACAAGTCTGTTTCTGTCAATCCTGCTGCAACAGCAGCCTCCGGTGATGGTGGCAACAAATCATCCACACGAAGCTCAGTTCCACGAGCCTCTGCGGTTCTTTGCTGTGCCATTGCTTCGAGCGCACCAATCGGGTCGAAGGCTGTAAATCCTTCACGCATAAGACGACCATAATTTGCGCCAGTGACGGCACCAATGGCCTTAATTCGACGCTCAGTCATTGCTGCATTAATGGCGTAACCACCTCCGCCACAAATACCCAGCACACCGATACGATCTTCATCGACGTAAGGCAGCGTCACCAGATAATCAACCACAATACTGAAATCTTTAACCCGCATAGAAGGATCTTCCAGATAACGTGGTTCTCCACCGCTACTTCCCTGGAAACTGGCATCAAACGCAATCACTACAAACCCAGCTTTTGCCAACGCTTCGCCATATACGCTACCTGACGTTTGTTCTTTACAACTTCCAATCGGATGAGCACTGATGATTGCTGGATATTTTTTTGTCTCATTGAAATCAGCAGGGAAATAGATGTCAGCAGCTATATCCCAGTATGTGTGTTTAATCGAAACAGTCTTCATTGCAAGCTCCAGGGATTTAACCCAACAGGTTTAACGGGTAATGCTGTTTACACCGAGTGGCGCTCATGGCTACGCTGCGGAGTGAGTAAATAGTAGAACTTGTATTGGTTATCATCAATAACCTAATATCTACCACAGTGTTAAGCCAAGGTTTACAAAAAATGAAAATAGAGCCTTCCATTCTGCCTTCTCTTGCATGGTTTGCGTTGATTGCGCGCTCAGGCAGTTTCTCGAAAGCGGCCTCGGAGATGGGCATCACACGGGCAGCATTATCCCAGAACTTAAAAGCGCTTGAGGAACGACTCAATACCAAGCTTGTTTATCGAACCACTCGTAATATGTCGTTAACAGAAGAAGGGCAGCGTCTTTACGATGTGTTGATATCCGCATTTGGGCAGATTGATGATGCTCTGAGAGATGTCGGTGATACCCAGCTGGAACCTACGGGTTTACTAAAAATTAACTCCTCTCGTGTTGCGGCAAGGATGCTTGTTGAGCCACATATCAGTGAATTCCTGCATCGTTATCCGAAAACACAGATAGAACTGATCATGGATGATGGATTGTCTAACATTATTGCTGAAGGATGTGATATCGGCATCCGCCTGGGGCAGAGTCTGGCAGAACATATGACGGCAGTACCTGTCTCTCCACGGATAAAACTGGTTACAGTGGCATCACCAGACTATTTACAAAAGAACGGTATTCCACAAACGCCTCAAGAGCTTTGCTATTACAATTGTCTGCGATTACGACATAAAAGTAGTGGGGCGCTTCCATCATGGGAGTTCTCACAAAAAGAAAATAATGAAGAGTTCGAAATTGAAGTTTCAGGTGGATACGTTACCAACGACGATGAAAGCATGATTCGTATGGCCGTCAATGGGACTGGCATCATTCAACATTTGGATTTTGCGATAACAGAGCAAATTAACAAAGGTCAGTTACAACAAATACTTGAGGACTGGTCTATATCATTCCCCGGATTCTATCTCTATGTATCATCACGAGTAAGAATGCCTTCTAAAGTTCGTGCATTCATAGATTTCATGGTCGAGAAGCGTTTGAGAGATTGATTAAACACTCTGGCATATATCCTTGTGCTACGTTTAGCGCCAAGGTCCGCTTTTGGCACGAAGCAGACATCCCCAAATTCCTCACCATCCGCAATCTGCAAGCAGCCAACTTAACCTGTCACAGCACCCGGTTTACATAGCGAGTTCTAACTCGATGCATGAAACGCTACCGACGACCTCAGATCTTAAGCGCAGCAGCGATTGTATCCTCCATTTTTTCTGGCGTGGTGAAGGGCGCAAAACGCTTGATTGGCTTGCCATCGCGCCCTATCAGGAATTTCGTGAAGTTCCACTTGATTCGTCCGCCGAGAACGCCGGGTAATTCGCCTTTCAGATAACGGAATATCGGATGCGCGGCGCTGCCGTTAACGTCTACTTTTTCGAACATCGGGAAGCTTACGCCGTAATTAATGTGACAGGTCTGCGCGATATCATCGGCATTGCCGGGTTCCTGTTTACCGAACTGGTTACAGGGAAAACCCAGCACAACGAAACCCTGATCGGCATACTTCTTATAAAGTGTTTCAAGGCCTGCATATTGTGGGGTGAAGCCACAATGGCTGGCGGTATTCACAACCAGTACCAGTTGACCGAGGTAGTCGGACATTGCAATGTTCTGACCCTGCAGACTGGTGGCAGTGAGTTGGTGAAAGGCGGGCATCTTGATATCCTCAGTGCAGAAGCGGTGTGACATAGACCTTGCTAATTAGTATGGCGCAAGTATGCGTGAATCATTTTTACAGAGTCTACAAACATCGTCCACCGTTCACCCTTTCAGGGCTCGTGGTTACTTCATCCAGCCCAAACAGCCACAGGCATTCGCTCCCCATCTTAAATTCCGCTATCATCTCCACCCACTTCCATGCCAGGCCGCGTCATGTCTAGCCTTATCGACACGTTTATTGCTCCACCATGCCATGACGATGTAGAGATTCTCTATCAGGATGAACATCTGCTTCTGATCAACAAACCCTCCGGTCTGCTCAGTCTCTCAGGCAAAAACCCGCAAAATAGAGATTCGGTGCATTACCGTCTGGTGCAGCAGTTTCCGGGTTGTACGCTGGTCCATCGTCTCGATTTCGGCACTTCCGGATTAATGCTCGTGGCACGCAACAAAGCTATCAATGCGGCGCTGTGTCAGCAGTTCAGCCAGCGTACGGTGAGCAAGGTTTACACAGCGCTGCTTTGCGGGCATCTGCAAGATGATGAAGGCGTGATTGATGCGGCTATTGCCAAAGATCCCGCGCTGTTTCCTCTGATGTCGATCAACGCCTGCGAGGGCAAGCCCGCACGTTCTCGATATCGGGTGCTTGAGCGTATTTATCACACGCCGGGAGAGGGCGCGGCGCTAGCCGTGACCCGCGTCGAGCTTATCCCGGAGACCGGGCGTACTCATCAGTTACGTATTCATTGCCAGCATTTGGGGTATCCCATTTTAGGCTGCGATCTTTATGGCGGACAGCTTCTGCCGGGCACGGAAACGGTGTCCCGATTAATGCTCCATGCGAGTGAATTGCACTTTATTCACCCCGTTAGCCAGAAGCCAACCCATGCCTGCAACCCCAGCGCATTCTAGGCCGGGCAGAAAGGATGTATAAATTCAACATTTGTTTATTTTTATAAAAGCGTTTAATTTTTAAATCGCGATGCTATGATGTGCCCATACATCAGCTATGGGCATTGCATAATGACGCTTCAACGATTCCCCTCCAGCAAGCCGTTTCCGTTCTCGGATATGGTGAAAGCCAACGGTTTTCTCTTCCTTTCGGGCCAGGTCTCCATGACGCAAAACGGTGAGCCTTTACCGGGTTCGGTCACCGAACAAACCCTGCGTATTATGGATTCCATTGAACAGACGCTGGCACTCGCGGGGGCGACGTTAAACGATATTGCGCGCGTACAGGTGTGGCTCAGCGAGATGGCGCATTTTGCCGAATTTAATGCCGCATATCGCAGCCATTTCCCGGACGGATTCCCTGCGCGTTCTGTTGTGACCAGCCGCCTTGCATTTGGGCTGGATGTTGAAATTGAAGTACAGGCGATTGAACCATGTCTAACCTCCTGAATATTCTGATGGCGTCAATGGATGCCATGCGCACCACGCTTGCGGCGAATACGGAAGCCGTCTTACACGATCTGACACAGCCTGATTGCTCTGTTATCAGCATCGTTAATGGTCATGTGAGTGGCCGAGAGCCGGGCGATCCTTTGCTCTCCGGGCCCAATGATGATGTGGGCTTTCTGGGGCTGCTGGAGCCGGCACAGCGTGTGCCTTCCCGCGTGTTCAATAATTACAAAACCACCACCTCCTCAGGCAAAGTGCTGAACAGCGCTTCGACGATTTACTACAGCGAGGATGGCGTTCCGTTGGTCGCTTTTTGCATTAACGTGGATCTGGATGTTGTGAATAGCCTGAAGCGCACGCTGGATTCGTTGTTGCCGACAGTGGCAGAGCAGGAAGCAGAGGATATGACCGACAAAATTCCCGCGCAGTCCTTTGATGAAGTCATTGCCAGGTTTCGCCAGACGGGGTCAGAAAACAAAATTCAGTTTCGCAAACGCGTGGTCGCGGAATTGCAAAAAATGGGCTTCTTTAAGGTTAAAGGCAGCGTGGGGCATATCGCGCATGCGCTGGGCGTTTCGCGTTACACCATCTATAACTATCTGGAAAAAAATGATGAAAAACAATAATACACACAACATCCCATTTTATCAGGTTGATGCATTTACCGCCGAACCCTTCGGCGGTAACCCGGCGGGCGTGTGTCCGCTGAAGGAATGGTTGAGCGACGACACGCTACAGGCCATTGCCCGTGAAAATAACCTGTCGGAGACGGCATTCTTTGTGCCGACGGACGATGGCTATCACCTGCGCTGGTGTACGCCTGCGGTAGAAGTGGATCTTTGCGGTCATGCGACGCTCGCTGCGTCCTGGGTGCTGTTTAATAAGCTGGGCTATTCCGGCAAAACGATTCGCTTCCAGACACGCAGCGGCGAGCTTAGC
Source organism: Pseudocitrobacter sp. 73 (assembly GCF_008369545.1). NCBI lineage: Bacteria > Pseudomonadati > Pseudomonadota > Gammaproteobacteria > Enterobacterales > Enterobacteriaceae > Pseudocitrobacter > Pseudocitrobacter sp. 73. The sequence continues at coordinate 286,685 of NZ_VTZO01000001.1, forward strand.
GTCTCCCGACACGGTGATGAATATTGTATGGATTTCCCGGCGCAAAAGGCAGAAGCCATTGCTATCCCGGCAGGATTACTGGAAGCGCTCGGTATTACCCACGGCGTCGTTGGCGTCTGGAAAGCGGCTGATTTAATCGTGCTGGTCGATGACAAAACGATGATTGACGGCCTGTCGCCAGACTTTAACGCGCTCAATCTATTTGACACGCGCGGCGTGATCGTCACCGCCGCCGACGATGAGTTTGATTTTGTCTCGCGCTGGTTTGGCCCGCAGGTTGGCGTCAATGAAGACCCGGTGACAGGCTCTGCGCATACTTTCCTCGCGCCGTTCTGGGCGGAGCGTCTGGGCAAAAATACGTTATCTGCCCAGCAGGGCGGTGCGCGTAAAGGCACGCTGCGCTGTGTTGTTCGTGAGGATGACCGCGTTGAACTGTACGGCGCGGCACGCATGATGATTGAAGGAACCTTCAGCCTGTGATGAAGCAGAAAGAGCCTCGCTATGTGGTTGCGCTTGGCACGGCCATCATTGTGCTTTTGTACGTTGCCTATGTCTGGGGAAGTTTGAGCCAGTTCTGATCTCGGGTGGCGCATGACGTCGCCACTCTCTTTTAAGAGTTTCTTTCATGTCGGATACGAAACACCTCTCCTTCACGGATACGCTCGCGTTAGGCGGGATGACCCTTGCGTTATTTTTGGGGGCCGGGAATATTATTTTCCCGCCACTGGTGGGTATGCAGGCGGGCGCGAACGCCGTCACCGCGGGCGCCGGTTTTATTATTACTGCCGTGCTGTTTCCTGCATTGGCCATTATTTCTCTGGCGATCAATAAAGGGGATATTAACGAATTGACGCGCCCATTGGGGCGGGCCGTGAGTATTGCTTTTATCAGTGTTTGTTTCCTGACGCTCGGTGTTTTATTTGGTACACCGCGTACGGCCACCATTAGCTATGAAGCGATTACCAACGGTGCGCAGAGTACGTTGACGCAAAAAACGGTATTCTCTTTTACGTTCTTCGCCCTGGCAGGCGCGGTGCTGGCAAAATCGGGCAAGCTGCTGGAAATTGTCGGCTTCTTCCTCTCGCCGGTGAAAATTGGCGCACTGATTTTCATTGGCGTCACGGCCTGGATTTACCCTACCGGCGCACTGACCTCTGCGGTTGACGCGTTTGATACGCATCCGTTTGGTACCGGGTTCATCAATGGCTATCAGACGCTGGATGTCATTAGCGCGTTATGCTTTGGGGCGATTATTACCCACACGCTTTATCAGCGGGGCATCGTTCATGCCAAAGGTATTCTGCGTTATTCCAGCCGCGCAGCGCTGATTGCCGCCGCCGGGCTGGTGCTTATTTACGTCTGCTATATTTCTATGGGCGCGCATACGCTGGAACATTCCGCCAGTAACGGGATGCAAATTATGAGCGCCTATGTGGAGACCGTCTTTGGCGTCTATGGTCGCGCGTTGTTGGCGACAATTATTACGCTGGCGTGTCTGGTGACGGCGATTGGTTTAACAACCGGCACCGCGCGTTATTTTCATCAGGTAACCGGCATCTCTTATGGCCTGCTGGTGATGTTATCGCTGGTGCTTTCAGCGATGATTGCCATACTGGGGCTGGATTCGCTGACGATGCTGGCGGTTCCGGTGCTGAGTGCGATTTATCCGGCGGCGCTGGTGGTGGTAGCGTTGGGGATTGTCAGAAAATGGCTCGCCATTCCGACGATGTTATACCGGGGATTATTCTTTATCGCGCTTAATGTGGGCGTGGTTAGCGCGTTCCTCTGATGGGCTTCACTGCCCGGTAAGCGTACCGGGCAGTTCCCGCATTATAGTCACGGGTAGGGAATTACTCATTTCCCCATTGATTTAAAAACTCCGCAATCTCATCAATTCGCGCGCTTTTAATGCCCGCTTCATCGGCCATCTCTTTCTGCGCCTCCTCGCTGATCTCTTCGTTATTCATCAGGCGGGTTAGTAGCAGTTGAAAATAGTGCGCCAGCGGGGTGCGTTCAGACTCGGCAACCGGCTCTGCGCATTCCGTCGCGTATTCATCGGCAATATCGTAATACTTCAATGGGATATCGTTGTTCATAAAAAGCCTCTGGTTAAGGTTACGCGTGTGTCTGGTCAGAATAGTATCACTCAATTGATGTACACAACACTTCGCGCAGCCACGCCATAAACGTGGTGACGCGCACAGGGGTATAGTGGCGAGTAGGGCGGATGAGCGAAAGGGGGAGTGCAGACGGCGCATGATCCTGCATTATCGGCACCAGCGTGCCTGCATGCAGGGCATCTTCGACGATAAACCACGGTAGCATAGCAATTCCCATTCCCTGGATTGCCGCTTCCCGCAGCACGTCGCCGTTATCGGTGACGAGCGGGGTATTCATCTCAGGCAGTTCTTTGCCTTCGGTAATTCCCCACTCATCTCGCGCGGAGAGCAACGAGTAGCGCAGACAGTTGTGCCCGGCAAGGTCAGCCGGTGAGGCCGGGACGCCTTTTCGCGCAAGGTAAGCCGGCGAGGCGCAAAACAGCCGCGGAAGGTCTGCCAGGTGCGCGCAAACTAGCGACGAATCATTCAATGCACTGATGCGTAATGCCAAATCCAGGCCTTCTCCCACCAGATCCGACAGTCGGTCTTCCAGCTGTAACTGCACGGTAATTTGCGGATATTTCGCCATAAACACCGGCATCAGCGGCGCCAGCTTTTTCACCCCGAAGGTTAACGGCGCCGATAGACGAATTACGCCGCTCAGCGTCTCCTGAAAGCAGTTAAGCCGCTCTTCCGCTTGCTCCAGCGATTCAAGGATCCCTTTCACATCCTTGTAAAACTGCTCCCCGGCGGTGGTGAGTTCCAGGTGTCGCGTGGTGCGGTTGAGCAGACGCACGCCCAGGTTCTGTTCCAGCGAAGAGACGCGGCGGCTGATGGAGGCGCTGCTGGTTTCAAGCTGTACGGCGGCGTTATAAAAACTGCCCGTTTCGATTACGGCGACAAAGCTGCGCAGGGCGATGAGATCGTATTCTTTCATTTTTCGTAACGGTGAATTGTGTGTAGCCCCATTTATCGTGGGGGGAATGGTGATTACTCTGTCCGCATTATATGAACACCGGAGAGAAACAATGACAACCCAATACCGCGTAAAAAAAGGCGAATCCCTGCATTATCTGCCAGCAAGTGATTATCACCCGGCCGATACGTACTTCCATTTTTCTTTTGCCAATTATTACGATCCTGACAACATGAATTATGGCGTATTGCGTGTGGTGAATGATGACAATGTGAAACCGCACAACGGTTTTGGTCGCCACCCGCATCAAAATATGGAAATTGTCAGCTATGTGATTGATGGTCAACTGACCCACTGGGACAGCGCAACGCAAACGGAAGAGACGCTGGGGCGCGGGCATGTGCAGGCGATTACCGCCGGAAATGGCGTTTGGCACTCAGAGTTGAACAAGCATGATGAGTGGTGCCGCTTCCTGCAAATCTGGATCCTGCCGCCAAAACAGGGGCTGGAGGTGCGTTACAACCAGCGTAAATATCAGGCGGAAGAGCGTGAAAATAAGCTCCTGCATATTGTGGGTAGCCTGAAAAATGACGATGCGCCGCTGATGCTCAATCAGGATGTGAACATGTACGTCAGCGAACTGACCAACCCGACGGCGGAAGTTGAGTATCAACTGCAGGCCGGACGCCAGGCCTATATCAATAACTTTGAAGGTGAAGTGAACGTAAAAGGTATCGCGACATTAGGTCTTAAAGATACGCTGGAAATTACCGGGCCGGCGACCCTGAAATTCAGTACCGCTAAAGAACAGAGTCATTTTATTATTATCGAAATGCCTCAGTCTCACGCCTGATTTTTAACGCATGACGCTGTCGATTTTTCCGGACACTTGCTAAAGTAACCTGCTGATCGCAAAGGAAGGAACGCGCTGTGGCCGGAAGAATCGATTACCAGATTGAAAAGTACAGCTTTACCGAAGCGGGCGAGTCGCCGAGGCTCGCTCAACAGTGGGCGGAAGTGATTGAAGAGTGCCGTCAGTCCGGCGCGGGCGCGCAGGAGCGTTTACGCATTGCGCTGCTGAACGTTGACTACGTCACCAGCTTCGAATTGCCCTTTCGTCTGCTGTTAATCCGCGCGCCACAGCTGATCGCCGCCGTGCGTGACGAACTTCAGCTTAGTCAGAAAAATGTCCTCTTTAACGGCAAACGTTTCGGCTGTGTTTACAGCCTGAAAGCCAACATCGACACCATTCCCGATGAATACCAATACCGCTTATCCAACCGTATCCGGCGAATGGATGGCTCGCTATCAACCGCCTCGCCGTACCAGGACATTGCCAAACAGATTAAACAGCCGCGCGAGCGTTTAAAGCTGGCGCTGGAGAATGATTTGCAGGTTACCGCGCTGGATGGGCTTTTTTGGTTTGGCATTCAACGTATCGCGGCGGATGTGCAGAAGCTGCGGAGAACGGGGATGAAAATCAGCACCGCAGAGGGGGATGTGTTTGATAACCTGACCGGCACCACACGGCGAGTGCCGTATTATCAGCAGGTTAAAAGCGGCGCGTAGTACGCCGCTTTTTGCCCGATGGCGCTACGCTTATCGGGCCTACAATTGGTGATGAGTTGTAGGTTGGATAAGCGCAGCGCCATCCAACAATTACGTTTCGCTCACCGGCGTTCTGTCACCCTCATACAACGGCACTTTGCGATAACGACGCACCAGATACCACAGATACGCGCCACCCAGCGCTGCCCATACCAGCCCCAGCGTCAGCGAGGTCGATTCGAGGTTAACCCACAGCACGCCCACCGTCAGCGCGCCAACCAGCGGCATCAGCAAATAGTGAAAGTGATCCTTCCAGCTTTTATTCATCCCTTTACGCCGCCAGAAGTGATTAAACACCGACAAATTGACGAAGGTAAACGCCACCAACGCGCCGAAGTTAATCAGTGCCGTGGCGGTGACTAAATCGAAGAACAGCGCCGACAACGCGACAATTCCGACCATAATGACGTTCAGTGCCGGAGTCCGCCATTTCGGGTGCACATAACCAAACACGCGTTCCGGAAACACATTGTCGCGCCCCATCACATACAGCAGACGCGACACGCTGGCATGTGACGCCAGGCCAGACGCTAACGTGTTCACAAACGTCGTGCAAAGGAAAATCGACTGAAACAACTTGCCGCCAACGTACAGTGCGATCTCCGGCAGTGCGGCATCCGGGTCTTTAAAGCGGCTGATATCCGGGAAGAACAGCTGCATAAAGAACGACGCGGCGATAAAGATAACGCCGCCGTACACCGCCGTCAGGAAGATGGCTTTTGGAATGACACGCGCGGCGTCCGGCGTCTCTTCCGAAAGCGTGGTCACCGCATCAAAACCGAGGAACGAGAAGCAGACAATCGTCGCCCCGGTAATAATCGGGATCAGATGCGCGTTCTCGCTGATAAACGGCTGAAGTGACCAGACGGTGCCAACGCCTTCTCCTTTATGCAGCCCCTGAACCACCAGGAAGATAAACACCAACATGATGGATATCTGCACCAGCACAAACAGGGTATTGAAGTTAGCCACCAGATTGACGCTCTTCAGGTTCGCGGCAGTTAAAATAGCGACGAAGGTTACCACCCACACCCACGGCGGCACTTCCGGGAAGAGGGCGGAGAGATAGATTTTCGCCAACAAAACGTTGATCATCGGCAAAAAGAGATAATCCAGCAGCGATGACCAGCCGACCATAAATCCGACGTGTGGGTTAATCGACTTTTGCGCGTAGGTATAGGCCGAACCGGCCTCCGGAAACTGGCGAACCAGTTTGCCGTAGCTGATCGCGGTAAACAGCACGCCCGCCAGCGCCAGCAAATAGGATGCCGGAACGTGGCCGTCGCTGATGCCGGAAACGATGCCAAAGGTATCGAACACGGTCATCGGCGTGAGATAGGCCAGGCCCATCATCACCACCTGCCACAGCTTCAGCGACTTACGCAGTTTGGTTTTGCCGGGTTGTGCGGCGATATCCAGTGAGGAATTAAAGGCCATGTTGCGTGCCTCCGCTGCGTAATCGGGTTTGCGGTCGCGTCGACCTGAAATCAAACCTGTTTAGCAGGGGAAGCAAGGGGGGCGGAGTACACTCGGTCGTGGGGAGGGCGCAAACGCAGCCTCCCTCGCCATGCGGGTATTTCATCATCGGCATCATCTCATTTCCTCGTCACAGTCTGTATCGTTAACGGAAGCCCGTTGCCGCCTGCGTTCCATAACGCGACATACGGGAAATGTCTGGATTACCAGCAAATGTCAGGCCAGGCTCCGCTCAGGCCGGTGATACATACCCCGCAAGGGGCCACTACGCGTTTTTCAACATCCACTCAATTTCGGTTTCTGTGATAAGTCTTTCAAACTGCAGCAGTTCATCGTTTTTACAGGCGTGGTACACATGGCAGAAACGCTCGCCCAAATAGTGGCGCAGGTCGTCGTTTTGCATAAATTCCCACAGCGCATCGCTCTGGCGAATCGGGAAGGGTAATCCTTCCTGTTCCAGCCCGTTGCCTTCCACTTCTTCCTGCAACGGCAACTCGTTATCAAGGCCGTGCAGAATACCGGCAAAAATCGCCGCCATTACCAGATACGGGTTGGCATCGGCTCCTGCCACGCGGTATTCCACGCGGTGGTTATGACGATCGCCGCATGGAATCCGCAGAGCGACGGTGCGGTTGTTATGGCCCCACGACGCCTGCGTCGGCACATACATCCCCGGCTGGAAGCGGCGATACGAGTTCACGTTCGGCGCCAGCAGCGCCATTGACGACGGCATCAGGTCAATCATTCCGGCAAGCATCTTTTTCAGCAGCGGCGAATCTTCGCCGTCCGCGTCAGAAAGCACGTTCTCACCACGGTTATTTTGCATGCTGATATGGATGTGCATCCCGCTGCCCGCGTGTTCTTCATACGGCTTCGCCATAAAAGTGGCGTGCATCTTATGCTTTTCCGCCATCAGACGCACCAGGCGTTTAAGGGCTAATGCATCATCGCAGGCATCCAGCACGTTATCAGTGTGGTACAGGTTGATCTCAAACTGGCCCGGCGAGGCTTCGGCGACCGCGCCATCTGCCGGAATCAGCTGTAACTGTGCCAGTTCATCAATATCATTGAGCACGTCGGCGAAATGGTTGAGGTTATCAACGGAGTAAACCTGGCTTTGCGTATTGCGGTCATCGGTGCCGGGGGCGCAGGGCGGTTGTAGGTAGCCTTCGGCGTCACGTTTGCGATCCAGTAAATAGAACTCCAGCTCTACCGCTACGACCGGGAACAAGCCGCGCTGGCGTAGCTGCTGCCACAGGCGGTTGAGAACGTTCCGCGGCTCAACGTCAAAGGGAGCGCCATCTTCATCGACCATGGTCAGAAGCATCTGACCGATATATTCCGGGTCGGCGGCGGAAGGGGTTAAGGAACCGAGTACCGGCACGCAGGTACGATCCGGTTCGCCCATATCCTGACCCAGGCCCGCTTCTTCTACGACGTTACCCAGAATATCCATCGCAAAAACGGAGGCCGGGAAGTAACACCCTTTCTCCAGCTTCTTCAGGCTGGAGACCGGGACGCGTTTTCCGCGGAAGCAGCCATTCAGGTCGGTAAGCAGTACATCAACATATTGCGTATTCGGGTAGCGCTCCAGGTAGCGTTTCACTTCCTGCGTAAAGGCGCTACCCCGCCTCTCTTCTGACTGCTGAACAAAGTTCTCTACTTCAACGATATTGGTTTCCATGATTCTTCGCCTTTGGTTTTGTTTTCCGCTCGCTATGAAAGCGTAAAATATAATGACCACTATTCGAATTTGTATGCAAACTAAATGTTTGTCAAATGTTAAATTAAGTTTGCAAAACAGAAAATCCACTGCTAGATTGAAAAAATATTGAACAGAAAGGTCATTTTAACCGCAATAATGGCGATAATTTAGTCCACTTTGTGAGATCGATCATGGAAAATATAATGTACAAGCCGGTTATCGGTATCGTGATGTGCAGGAACAGGCTTAAGGGTCATGAGACCCAGACCCTGCAAGAAAAGTACCTGAATGCCATTATTCACGCGGGCGGTTTGCCGATTGCGCTGCCACATGCGCTGGCGGAGCCTGAGTTACTCGCAGAACTTCTGCCGAAACTCGATGGCATTTATCTGCCAGGAAGCCCCAGCAATGTGCAGCCGCACCTATATGGTGAAAACGGCGATGAGCCTGACGCCGATCCCGGGCGTGATCTTCTGAGCATGGCGTTAATTAATGCCGCACTCGAAAGGCGCATCCCCATTTTCGCCATCTGCCGTGGGTTACAGGAACTGGTGGTGGCCACCGGCGGGGCACTGCATCGCAAGCTGTGCGAGCAGCCAGAACTGCTGGAACATCGTGAAGATCCTGAATTGCCGGTTGAACAGCAGTATGCGCCATCGCACGAAGTGCAGGTTGAAGAGGGCGGATTATTGTCCGCATTGTTACCTGACTGTAGCAACTTTTGGGTAAACTCCCTGCACGGGCAAGGGGCGAAAGTTGTGAGCCCGCGATTGCGCGTCGAAGCCCGTTCACCGGATGGGCTGGTGGAGGCGGTGAGCGTTAATAATCACCCCTTCGCGCTGGGCGTGCAGTGGCATCCGGAATGGAACAGTAGCGAGTATGCGCTTTCGCGTATATTGTTTGAGGGCTTTATCACCGCTTGTCAGAACCATATCGCTGAAAAACAGCGACTCTGACCCCTACAGTTAAGGAAATGCAATTATGAGTGATGACGGACTGGCACCGGGTAAACGCTTGTCGGAAATCCGCCAGCAGCAGGGACTTTCACAACGTCGTGCCGCCGAACTCTCCGGGCTGACTCACAGTGCTATCAGTACGATAGAGCAAGATAAAGTCAGCCCAGCTATCAGTACGCTGCAAAAGCTGCTGAAGGTGTATGGTCTGTCACTCTCGGAATTCTTTTCCGAGCCGGAAAAACCTGATGAACCGCAGGTCGTCATTAATCAGGACGACTTAATTGAAATGGGCAGTCAGGGTGTGTCAATGAAACTGGTGCATAACGGTAACCCGAATCGCACGCTGGCGATGATCTTTGAAACGTACCAGCCGGGCACAACCACTGGGGAAAGAATTAAGCATCAGGGTGAGGAAATAGGCACTGTACTGGAAGGTGAAATTGTTCTGACCATCAATGGCCAGGATTATCACCTCGTTGCGGGGCAAAGTTATGCCATTAATACCGGCATCCCGCACAGTTTCAGTAATACGTCGGCAGGTATTTGCCGAATTATCAGCGCCCATACGCCCACCACGTTTTAATCTTTTGGTTTTTGTAGGCCGGGTAAGCGAAGCGCCACCCGGCTTGCTATAAAGGCAATCCATAAAGAATGTCGCCGGAAATAAACGGGCTTATCGCCCGGGGATCTCTGCGCCCTGACGTTCACAAATTGCATATATCTGATAGACGTGAAACAGGAGTCATAATGAATTTTCATCATCTGGCTTACTGGCAGGATAAAGCGTTAAGTCTCGCCATTGAAACCCGCTTATTTATTAACGGTGAATATTCTGCTGCGGCGGAAAATGAAACCTTTGAAACGGTTGATCCGGTCACCCAGGCACCGCTGGCGGATATTGCGCGCGGTAAGAGCGCCGATATTGATCGTGCGGTGAGTGCGGCGCGTAGCGTATTTGAACGCGGCGACTGGTCGCAGGCTGCCCCGGCAAAACGTAAAGCGGTGCTGAATAAACTCGCTGATTTAATGGAAGCCCACGCCGAAGAGCTGGCGCTGCTGGAAACGCTCGACACCGGCAAACCAATTCGTCACAGCCTGCGTGATGATATTCCCGGCGCGGCGCGCGCCATTCGCTGGTACGCCGAAGCCATCGACAAAGTGTATGGCGAAGTGGCGACCACCAGTAGCCATGAGCTGGCGATGATCGTGCGTGAACCGGTGGGCGTGATTGCCGCCATCGTCCCATGGAACTTCCCGCTGCTGCTGACCTGCTGGAAACTTGGCCCGGCGCTGGCGTCAGGGAACAGCGTTGTCCTGAAGCCGTCGGAAAAATCACCGCTTAGCGCGATTCGTCTCGCCGGGCTGGCGAAAGAGGCCGGTCTGCCGGATGGTGTGCTCAACGTGGTGACCGGTTTTGGTCATGAAGCGGGCCAGGCGCTGTCGCGTCATGATGATATCGACGTTATCGCCTTTACCGGCTCGACCCGTACCGGCAAACAGCTGCTGAAAGATGCGGGCGACAGCAACATGAAACGCGTCTGGCTGGAAGCGGGCGGCAAAAGCGCCAACATCGTTTTCGCTGACTGCCCGGATTTGCAAAAAGCCGCGAGCGCGACAGCCGCAGGTATCTTCTACAACCAGGGCCAGGTGTGCATCGCCGGAACGCGTTTGTTGCTGGAAGAGAGCATCGCCGATGAGTTCTTAGCCCTGTTAAAACAGCAGGCGCAAAACTGGCAGCCGGGGCATCCGCTTGATCCCGCGACCACCATGGGCACCTTAATCGACTGCGCCCACGCTGACTCGGTGCATAGCTTTATTCGGCAAGGCGAAGGTAAAGGGCAACTGCTACTGGATGGTCGTAATGCCGAACTGGCTGCGGCCATCGGCCCGACCATCTTTGTGGATGTCGACCCGAATGCGTCCTTAAGCCGCGAAGAGATTTTCGGCCCGGTGCTGGTGGTCACGCGTTTCACATCAGAAGAGCAGGCGCTACAGCTTGCCAACGACAGCCAGTACGGCCTGGGCGCGGCGGTGTGGACGCGCGATCTCTCCCGCGCGCACCGCATGAGCAGCCGCCTGAAAGCCGGTTCCGTCTTCGTCAATAACTACAACGACGGTGATATGACCGTGCCGTTTGGCGGCTATAAGCAGAGCGGCAACGGTCGCGATAAATCCCTGCATGCCCTTGAAAAATTCACCGAACTGAAAACCATCTGGATAAGCCTGGAGGCCTGAAATGACCGAACATACCAGCAGTTATTACGCCGCCAATGCGAATAAATATGCCCCCTTCGACACGCTGAATGAGTCAATCACCTGCGACGTTTGCGTGGTCGGCGGCGGCTATACCGGGCTTTCCTCCGCGCTGCATCTGGCGGAAGCGGGCTTTGACGTGGTGGTTCTTGAAGCCTCACGCATCGGCTTCGGCGCAAGCGGACGCAACGGCGGGCAGCTTGTGAACTCCTACAGCCGCGACATCGACGTTATCGAAAAAAGCTACGGCATGGATACCGCCCGTATGCTCGGCAGCATGATGTTCGAGGGTGGCGAGATCATCCGCGAACGTATCAAACGTTATCAGATTGACTGCGACTATCGCCCCGGCGGCCTGTTTGTGGCGATGAATGATAAACAACTCGCCACACTCGAAGAGCAGAAAGAGAACTGGGAACGCTACGGCAATAAACAGCTGGAGCTGCTGGACGCCAACGCTATTCGCCGCGAGGTCGCCAGCGATCGCTACACGGGTGCGCTGCTGGATCACAGCGGTGGGCATATTCATCCGCTAAACCTCGCCATTGGTGAAGCCGACGCCATCCGTCTGAACGGTGGACGCGTGTATGAGCTTTCTGCGGTGACGCATATCCAGCATACCACGCCCGCCGTTGTGCGCACTGCCCAAGGGCAGGTGACGGCGAAGTATGTGATTGTCGCAGGCAACGCGTATCTGGGCGATAAAGTGGAGCCGGAACTGGCGAAACGCAGCATGCCGTGCGGCACGCAGGTGATCACCACCGAGCGGCTGTCGGAAGATTTAGCCCGTTCGCTGATCCCGAAAAACTACTGTGTGGAAGACTGTAACTATCTTCTTGATTACTACCGCCTGACTGCCGATAACCGCCTGCTGTACGGCGGCGGCGTGGTGTACGGCGCGCGTGACCCCGATGACGTTGAGCGTCTTGTGGTGCCGAAACTGCTGAAAACCTTCCCGCAGTTGAAGGGCGTGAAAATTGATTACCGCTGGACGGGCAACTTCCTGCTGACCCTGTCACGGATGCCGCAGTTTGGTCGCCTTGATACCAACATCTATTACATGCAGGGTTACAGCGGCCACGGCGTCACCTGTACCCATCTTGCCGGGCGTTTGATTGCTGAACTGCTGCGCGGTGACGCCGAACGCTTCGACGCCTTCGCCAATCTGCCGCATTACCCGTTCCCTGGCGGGCGCACGCTGCGCGTGCCGTTTACGGCAATGGGTGCAGCGTACTACAGCCTGCGCGATCGTCTTGGCGTTTAATTTCCGATTAACAGTGAAGAGCTAAAGGTGTGAAACATGAGCAACAATGAATTCCATCAGCGTCGTCTTTCTGCCACTCCGCGCGGGGTTGGCGTGATGTGTAACTTCTTCGCCCAGTCGGCTGAAAACGCCACGCTGAAGGATGTTGAGGGTAACGAGTACATCGATTTTGCCGCAGGCATTGCGGTGCTGAATACCGGTCATCGCCATCCTGAACTGGTCGCGGCGGTGGAGCAGCAACTGCAACAGTTTACTCACACGGCGTATCAGATTGTGCCCTATGAAAGCTACGTCACCCTGGCGGAGAAAATCAACGCTCTTGCCCCGGTGAGCGGACAGGCCAAAACCGCGTTCTTCACTACCGGCGCGGAAGCGGTGGAAAACGCGGTGAAAATTGCCCGCGCCCATACCGGACGCCCTGGCGTGATAGCGTTTAGCGGCGGCTTCCACGGTCGCACGTACATGACTATGGCGCTGACCGGAAAAGTCGCGCCGTACAAAATTGGCTTCGGCCCGTTCCCCGGTTCGGTGTATCACGTACCTTATCCGTCAGATTTACATGGCGTTTCAACGCAGGACTCCCTCGATGCCATCGAACGCTTGTTTAAATCGGACATCGAAGCGAAACAGGTCGCGGCGATTATTTTCGAACCGGTGCAGGGCGAGGGCGGGTTTAACGTAGCGCCAAAAGAGTTGGTTTCTGCGATTCGCCGCCTGTGCGATGAGCATGGCATCGTGATGATTGCCGATGAAGTGCAAAGCGGTTTTGCCCGTACCGGTAAACTGTTCGCGATGGATCACTACGCCGATAAGCCGGATTTAATGACCATGGCGAAAAGCCTCGCGGGCGGGATGCCGCTTTCAGGTGTGGTTGGGAACGCGAATATAATGGACGCACCCGCGCCGGGCGGGCTTGGCGGCACCTACGCCGGTAACCCGCTGGCGGTGGCTGCCGCGCATGCGGTGCTCAACATTATTGACAAAGAATCCCTTTGCGAACGAGCGAATCAACTGGGCCAGCGCCTGACGCAAACGCTGATTGATGCCAAAGAAAACGTTCCGGCCATCGCGGCGGTACGCGGTCTGGGCTCGATGATTGCGGCGGAGTTTAACGACCCGCAAACGGGGGAGCCTTCCGCCGCCATTGCGCAGAAAATTCAGCAGCGCGCGCTGGCGCAGGGGCTGTTACTGCTGACCTGCGGCGCGTACGGCAACGTGATTCGTTTCCTGTACCCGCTGACCATCCCGGACGCGCAGTTCGATGCGGCAATGAAAATCTTGCAGGATGCGCTGCACGACTAACGGTTATTCCCCCTGCATCCCTGCAGGGGGCCCTTTACAGGCGAATCACAAACACCGGCACACGGGCATGGCGTAAAATCCCCGAGGCTTCAGATCCCAGCAGATGCGACTGCTTTGCCGGATTGCGCGAACCAATCACCACCACATCCGCTTTCAGCTCATCTGCCAGCGTCGCGACGGCGTCACGCACTTTCCCGCTACGAATATGGTGATGAATACGGTTCTGAGGGAATGAGAGACTTCTTGCCAGTTGGGCCATTTTCTCTTCGCTGGCGCACTGCAGATATTGCTGCATTTTCTTCGCGTCGGCGATAAAACCACGGGTAAGCATGGGTGAAAATTCCGGCAGCACGTGCAGAAGGTGAATATCACCGCCAGCTTTCTCGGCCAGATATTGCGCGTGTGTTAAGGCGTTGTCGGCGAGGTCAGACTCAAAGACATCAACGGGAACCAGAATCGTTTTATACATAGTTGAAATCCCTTCATATCAATCATTTGCTGAAATAATCTTTATTGTGGATAACAACGCATAAAGGGGCCAGCGATCGCGGTCACTGATTAAGAAATATCGACAAATCAGATGGTTAATTTACAGTTTGTGACTGACGTTTGCCCGGCCTCCAGATCCCGTAGGCCTGATAAGCGAAGCGCATCAGGCAACTGTGCGGTCTTCTTGCCGGGGGCGCTGCGCTTGCCCGGCCTACAAGGGTTTAAGATCCGGTAGGCCTGATAAGCAAAGCGCATCAGGCAACTGCGCCGTCTTCTTGCCGGGGCGCTGCGCTTGCCCGGCCTACAGTCCCGGTAGGCCTGATAAGCAAAGCGCATCAGGCGTTATGGCACACGCTTACAGCTTGTTTAGCCGCTGAACACTTATGCTATCCAGCTTGCCGTCTAATATTTCCAGAAAGTCATCGTGATACGGCATGGCGACGTGTTTTTTCAAATCGTCCTCAGACTTCCAGCGCTCAATAAACACAAATGATACCGCGCCTTCCACGGCCAGATTACGCACGTCCGGAATGGCGCGGCTTTCGTGCAAATCATATTGCAGGCAGCCCGCTTCCAGTTGCGTCGGGCCGACCATCGCCTGCGCGGCGGTGCGGACGGTATCGATATATTCTTTGCGCGGGGTCAGGGTGGCGACAATTTTCACTTCACTCATAGTGATATCCTTTTTGTTATCAATGATTAGACGAATATTAGACGCATGATCATTGAGAGTAGTGGTGAATCTGCACAATTGCCACTATTAGCAGTAATGATCTTTGCTTAAATTGCAAAAATCATTTGCCGCTATGCCTCTTAATGCAACGCGGCAGTAGCGTTATCCTGCCGCCAGTGACATTAACCGGGAGAACCTCAATGTCTGACTCATTATTTGATACTTTTGCCTTTGGCGACACAACGCTTGCGAACCGCATCGCGATGGCGCCGATGACCCGTTCCCGCACCTCTCAGCCGGGTGATGTGCCCAATGCGATGATGGCGACCTACTATCAGCAGCGCGCCGATGCCGGGCTTATCATCACCGAAGGCACGCCAATTTCTGCCGTGGCGCGCGGTTACTCCATGACACCGGGCATCTATACGCAAGCGCATATCGACGGCTGGAAAAAAGTCACTCAGGCTATCCACGCGGCGGGCAGCAAAGTGTTTGTTCAGCTCTGGCACGTTGGGCGTCGAAGCCACGCCAGCATTGCGGGCGAGCAGCCCGTCTCGGCTTCCGCACTTAAAGATCCGGACCAGGTATTTGGCCCGCTACCGGAAGGTGGCTTTGGCATGATTGAAACGCAAACCCCGCGCGCCATGACCCAGCAGGATATCGATAACACCATTGCTGACTTTGTGCAGGCGGCGCGTAATGCGCTGGAAGCGGGCTTCGATGGTGTAGAGATCCACGCGGCACACGGGTATTTATTTGATACTTTCCTGCGCACTTCCAGCAATCAGCGCACAGACCAGTATGGCGGTAGCCAGGAAAACCGGATGCGTTTCCTGCTGGAAACCTTACAGGCGGTGAGCGATGAAATTGGCGGACATCGCGTCGCGGTGCGCGTGTCGCCGCACGTCATGGAAGGGTTTGCCGAAAGCGACCCGGAAATTGTTGAAGTGGTGCTGAAAGCGCTGGAAAAAATGACGCCAATGAAGCTTGCCTACGTGCACTTCTCGGAGAATATTTCCCGTCATGTTGAGGTGCCGGAAACGTTCCGTCAGCAGGTGCGTAAAGTGTGTGATTTGCCGGTCATGGTTGCCGGGAAACTGACGCCAGAAAGCGCCCAACAGATGCTGGATAAAGGCTATGCCGACCTGTTTGCCTTTGGCACGCCGTACGTCACCAACCCGGATCTGGCAACCCGATTCCGTCACGGCTGGCCGCTGGAAGGATTTGACGCCGATGCACGGCTGACGCTTTATGGTGGCGACCAGCACGGCTATATCGACTACCCGACTTACTCTGCATAAACATTTCCCCGCGCTTTCCTGCGCGGGGTTTTTCATGACGCCCCAAATCGATGCAATGCACCGCTTTGGTTCCCCAAACGGGTGTTACTTGCCGTCTGTCTATCCCATCTTACTGATTTAAAAGCTTCTTTCTTTCTGGCATGTAGATTGCAACATTCAAGGCAGAAGGCAGCGTAAGACAATCTGGCATCAATGGCTGGCTAGGGTTCCGGTTCACGAAGGTGAGCGTCAGGTCCGAGAGCTGGCGACCTCGACGAGGTTACACGGCGGGACAAAAGCCCGGGAGACAGCAGCACCATAGGGTGTCGCGCTGCCCCCACTTTTTGTGCCAAACCGAGGTCCATGATGAAGAGATTGCCGTTTGTTCGCTCACTTGCTCTAACGCTTGCGCTGTTCGCCTGCGCACCCTCATTTGCCGCCGTCAAAAAAGAGTTCAACATCTGCTGGACTATCTACGCAGGCTGGATGCCCTGGGGCACCATCAGTAACGAAAAAATCATTGATAAATGGGCCAGCAAATATGGCATTAAAATCAATATCGTCCAGCTTAACGATTATATCGAATCCATAAATCAGTACACCGCAGGTCAGTTTGATGGCTGCACCATGACCAACATGGATGCGTTGACTATCCCCGCGGCGGGCGGTGTTGACACCACGGCGCTGATTACCGGGAGCTACTCTGACGGCAATGACGGTGTGGTGCTGAAAGGTGCGGATAAAAAGCTGAGCGACCTGAAAGGCTTGTCGGTGTATCTGCCTGAGCTGTCTGTTTCCCATTATCTGTTGGTGCGCGGGTTGGAAAAAGCGGGGCTGGCGGAGCGAGACGTGAAGGTGGTCAACACCTCGGATGCGGATATCGTCTCGGCATTTTCTACCGATAACGTGCGCGCCGCCGTGGCGTGGAATCCACAGCTTTCTGTGATTAAGCAGACGCCGCAAACCACGGAAGTGTTTAGCTCTTCGCAGGTACCGGGTGAACTGATTGACATGCTGGTAGTGAACAGTGAAACCCTGCATGACAACCCGGCGCTGGGTAAAGCATTGACCGGCGCATGGTTTGAAATGATGGCAAAAATGCAGGCGGGCGATACGCAGGTTCTGAGCGCAATGGCCGCCGATTCTGGAACCGATCTCGCCGGTTATCAGGCACAACTCAAAACAACTCATCTGTTCTGGACACCCGCCGACGCGCTGGCTTTCATCACCGCGCCTGAGCTTGCAAAAACCATGCAGCGCGTGGCGCAGTTCTCTTTTGATAAAGGTTTATTGGGCGAAGGCGCAGCGAGTGCGGATTTCATCGGCATGGCGTTTCCGGGTAACACCACCCTGGGGGATACCGCTAACACCAAACTGCGTTTTGATGACCGCTATCTGAAGATGGCCGTTGCAGGCCAGCTGTGATAATTGACGATGGGAGCCTTCACCATGCGCCAGATTAACCGCCACCCCCAGCACGGCATGCGAATCATGTTAATGCTGCTGCCTTTCGTGCTGCTTATTGCCGCCTGGTTTGTGGGCTCGACCCTGCGTCTGGAGGCCAACCCGCACGACAAACTGTTGCCTGGCTTATCGCAAATGCTGTCGGCCATCGATCGGATGGCCTTCACGCCGGATCGCCGCAGCGGCGAGTATTTACTGTGGGTCGATACGCTCATTAGCGTGACGCGTTTGCTGCTTGGGTTGGCTATAGCGTCGCTCATTGGGCTCAGTATCGGCATTATCGCAGGCGTTTTCCCGATGTACAGCGCGGCGCTGTCGCCGCTGATGACCGTGCTTTCGATGGTGCCGCCGCTGGCTATCCTGCCGATTCTGTTCATCGTCTTTGGCCTGGATGAGCTTTCAAAAGTCATGCTTATCGTCATTGGCATCACGCCGATGCTGGCACGCGATCTCGAACAGCGAGCAAAAGAAATCCCGGCGGAGTTGTTCATTAAGGCGCAGACGCTCGGTGCCAATAGCTGGACAGTTGTGCTGCGGGTGGTATTGCCGCAGTTGCTTTCCCGGTTAATCACCTCACTGCGCTTAATGCTTGGCTCGGCATGGCTGTTTCTGATCTCGGCGGAAGCCATTTCCGCGACCGCGGGTCTGGGCTATCGCATCTTCCTTGTTCGTCGCTATATGGCGATGGACGTCATTATTCCCTACGTCATCTGGATAACCCTGCTGGCGTGGCTGATGGATCTGGCACTACGCCAGTTACACAAACGCTGCTTCCCGTGGGCAGAAGGGGGACGGGCATGAGTTTCATCGCAGTGAACAATATCTGGCAGGAATACGGCGACCACGTCGTGCTGGAACGCATCAATCTGACGGTAAAAGAGGGCGAGTTTTGTTCGATGGTTGGCGCGTCCGGCTGCGGAAAATCGACTTTTCTACGCCTCCTGTTGGGCCAGGAGCGACCCAGCCGTGGCGAGATTTTTCTCGATGGCAAACCGCTGCCCGGCGAACCCGGCAGTAGCCGGGGCGTGGTCTTTCAGCGCTATTCCGTTTTCCCGCATCTTAACGTGCTGGATAACGTTGCCGTTGGGCTGGAACTCCCCGTATCGCCGTTGCTGGGGCGACTGTTTGGCGCACGCAAACGCGCAGCCCGTGAACAGGCCGCGCAGATGCTGGAAAAAGTCGGTTTGAGCCATGCGCTGGATAAATACCCGGCGCAACTGTCGGGCGGGATGCAGCAGCGTCTCGCCATCGCCCAGGCGTTCATCATGCAACCGCGCGTCCTGCTGCTGGATGAACCCTTCGGCGCACTGGACCCCGGTATCCGCAAAGATATGCATGCCTTGCTGCTGGCGCTATGGCGTGAGACCGGGATGACCGTGTTTATGGTTACCCATGACCTGACGGAAGGTTTCAACCTCGGCACCCGTTTACTGGTGTTTGACAAGGTACGCATCGATCCGCAGGCCCCCAACGCCTACGGTGCGCGAGTGACCTACGACATTCCGCTCAATGAATCGCGGCTTTCGCAGCGTCAGGGGGCGGGGGCAGAAAACAACGTATTTTCCATAAGGAGAGAATCGGATGAAGCCATTACTTCACACTACATCGAGCCTGCGTGAAGAGCAGGTGCCGGGCGGCGGACAAGCGTCGTTTATTCTGCGGCGCGGGCAGATCCTGCGCCTGACTGATATCGACGGCGAGGCCAACGTCAGCATGATGATGCTCAACCCACATGAGAAAAGCGAACGGCTCAATCTGCCCGATACCCTGAAAGGGCAGCACACGGCGCGTCTTACTACCGGACACTGTTTCTATTCTGATATGGGGCGCGTGCTGGCGGGTATTGTGGCGGATACCTGCGGCTGGCATGACCCTTTTGGTGGCGTGTTAAATGCCGGGGAAACGGCAGAAAAATATGGTGCAGGGCGCTATCAGGAACTGCGCAACGCCTTTTATCGCAACGGCGTCGATAACCTGCTGGTGGAGCTGGGAAAATGGGACCTCGGTCTGGAAGATTTGCTGATGGTGGTGAATTTCTTCAGCAAAGTGACAGTGGATGAAAATGGTGACTTTCGTTTTGTGCGCGGGCATTCGAAGGCAGGTCAGTATGTCGAACTTTTCGCCCCGATGGACGTGTTGATCGTATTGACGGCACTGCCGCATCCGCAAAATCCTGCCACCGATTATGCCCCGCGCCCGGTTCAACTGAGCTGGTATCAGGCCGACGATGAGCAGGCCGCAACGGCCGCGCTGTTCACCCGTGATGAAAATCAGCGCGCGTTTTTGAATACGCAACTTTTCACCTGTTAAGGAGCCCGTGATGACAATGACGACCAGCCCACGCCATCCGCAAGACGCGGTGTTCCGCCACGTGATCCCGGCGGGAGAGCCCTATTTGTTTGAAGTGAAAAAAGGGCAGACCTTACGTTTGCTCGATCTCGAAGGTAATCAGGCTATCGACACACTGTTCTACAACGCGGATAACCCGCGTGAGCGCTATGACGTGCAGCGGACATTGCGCCGCCAGGGGAATGCCTATTTGACCACCGGCAGCGTGCTTTACTCTAACCTCGGTAACCCGTTGTTAACGATAGTGGCGGATACCTGCGGGCGTCATGACACCCTTGGCGGCGCTTGCGCTCAGGAGAGTAATACCGTGCGCTATTCGCTGGACAAACGCTATATGCACAGTTGTCGCGATAACTTTCTGTGCGCCTGCCTGCACGATGGCCGCCTGCATAAGCGCGACATCAGCGCCAACATCAACTTCTTTATGAACGTACCGGTGACCCCTGAAGGGGGGCTGACCTTTGAAGACGGTATCTCGGCGGCCGGGAAGTATGTGGAGCTTGTTGCTGAATGCAACGCAATGGTGCTTATTTCCAATTGCCCTCAGCTCAACAACCCATGTAATGGCTGGAACCCAACGCCTGCTGAGGTATTGGTATGGAATTGACCCGTTGGCAACGCTGGCGCAAGGTGATTTTTCACCTGTTTGCCACCCGGGCCGATCGCCTGAATCACACGCCGACGCCGAAAGCGTAAGCGCGTGCACCCTGAGGACGACCTCAGGGGAATGACTTTATCGCGGGACGACCCGCCTGAAATGAGTCATCACCATGTTTACATCACTCCTCATTGCCAATCGCGGCGCTATCGCCTGTCGAATTTTACGTACGTTGCGCGCTATGCACATTAAGGGCGTGGCGGTCTATTCTGATGCTGACCTCAGCAGCCTGCATATCCGGGAAGCCGATGAGGCGATAAGCCTTGGCGAAGGCCCGGCGGCACAAACGTACCTGGTTATTGACAACATTATCGCCGCCGCCAAAAACAGCGGGGCCGGCGCGATTCACCCAGGCTACGGTTTTCTGTCGGAGAACGCGACGTTTGCCGAAGCCTGCGAGGCCGCCGGGTTGGCGTTTATTGGCCCTACGCCTGCGCAGTTGCGTACTTTTGGTCTGAAACATACTGCACGCGCGCTGGCGAAAGCGCAGGGCGTGCCGATGCTGGAAGGAACGGAACTGCTTGCGGATGCGCAGGAAGCCTGCCAGCAGGCTGCGTTGATAGGATATCCGGTGATGCTGAAAAGTACGGCGGGCGGCGGTGGAATCGGGATGCGTGTGTGCCGTGATGCGCGAGAACTCAGTGAGTCGTTCGACGCTGTTGTGCGTTTGGGGCAGAACAACTTTAGCGATGCGGGTGTCTTTCTGGAGAAGTATATCGAACGCGCCCGCCATCTGGAGGTGCAGATTTTTGGTGACGGAAAAGGTGATGTCATCGCACTCGGTGTGCGCGATTGTTCCGTTCAACGTCGTAACCAAAAAGTGATTGAAGAAACGCCAGCGCCGAATCTGCCTGATGGCATGAGTGAAGCGTTGTGTGAGGCTGCGATTGCGCTTGGAAAAGCGGTGAACTACCGCAGCGCAGGCACGGTGGAGTTTGTGTATGACAGCCTGGCCGCGCAGTTCTATTTCCTCGAAGTAAATACCCGTTTGCAGGTGGAACACGGCGTCACTGAACAGGTATGGGGTGTGGATCTGGTACGCTGGATGATTGAACTCGCCGCCGGGGAACTTCCGCCCTTATCGACGCTTTATCGCCAATTAACGCCGCGCGGCCACGCTATTCAGGCACGTATTTATGCGGAAGATCCGGGGCGTCAATTTCAGCCATCGCCAGGTCTACTGACTGAGGTGGTCTTCCCGCACGCCGATGGCGCGACGCTGCGTATTGACCGCTGGATTGAAGCTGGATGTGAGGTACCGCCGTTCTTCGACCCGATGCTGGCCAAGATGATTAGCTGGCGCGACAACCGGGCAGAGGCAATCACGGTACTGAGCGATGCCCTTGCCGAAACCCGTTTATATGGGGTAGAAACCAATCGCCTTTATCTCCAGCAAATTCTGGCGTTCGAACCGTTCAGCAAAGGCGAACCCTGGACTCGCTGCCTGGACGCGTTGCAGTATCGGGCGAATACCGTTGAGGTGGTGAGCGCCGGAACGCAAACCAGCGTGCAGGATTACCCTGGTCGGCTGGGATACTGGGCCGTCGGCGTACCGCCATCGGGCCCCATGGATAACCGGGCGCTGCGTCTGGGCAATCGCCTGCTCGGTAACCCGGAAGGGGAAGCCGCGCTGGAGATAACCCTCAGCGGCCCCACCCTGAAATTTAATACGGCGACTGTCGCGGTTGTCGGCGGTGCATCCATTCCCGTCACGCTTGATGGTGTGGCACAGGAGATGAACCGAACGTTCACCATCCCCGCAGGGGCGACGCTGAAAATCGGAGAAATCAGCGGAACTGGCGTGCGAAGCTACCTGTGTCTGCGTGGCGGCATCCAGGTACCAATGTATCTCGGCAGCAAAAGTACCTTTACCCTCGGCCAGTTCGGCGGGCATGCCGGACGCGCGTTGCGCGCGGGCGATGTGCTGCATCTGGGCGATTGCCATGACGCGCAGCCGGCGACGTTGCCCGCATCGCTGGAAACGCACTTGCCGGATGTGCGCACGTTGCGCGTGATCTACGGCCCACACGGTGCGCCGGAATTCTTTGCCGAAAGCTATATCGACACGTTTTTCGCCACTGACTGGGAAGTGCATTTTAACTCCAGCCGTACAGGTGTGCGATTGATTGGCCCGAAGCCTCTTTGGGCACGTGAAAGTGGCGGAGAAGCGGGGCTGCATCCGTCGAATATTCACGATAACCCCTATGCGGTGGGGGCGGTTGATTTTACCGGTGATATGCCCGTCATTCTTGGGCCGGATGGCCCGAGCCTGGGCGGATTTGTTTGCCCGGTCACCGTTATCGAAGCCGATCTCTGGCAGCTTGGTCAGCTAAAGGCGGGAGATAAAATACGCTTTGTCGCTGTGAGTCTGGCAACGGCGCGTCAGCTTGCGCAGTCGCAGGATACAGAGATAGACACACTGCAAGCCATTGCGAACGAATGGCAACCTGCCGCGTTAAACTCGCCGATCGTGATGAACGGCGGCGAGGGTGACAAGCGGTTGATTGCACGTGTATCGGGCGACACGCATTTGTTGCTGGAAGCCGGAGAACCCGAGCTGGATCTGGTGCTGCGTTTTCGCATTCACGCCCTGATGCAGGCGCTGGAGCGCGCATCACGGCCTGGCGTGATTGACCTGACGCCGGGCATTCGATCATTACAGGTGCATTTTAATCCGGAAGCCTTGCCGCTTGATGACCTGCTGGCGTGGGTGCAAGGCGAATGGCATTCCGTCTGCGGCAGTGATGATTTACAGGTGCCCACGCGAGTGGTGCATCTTCCGCTTTCCTGGGATGATCCGGCCTGCCGTAAGGCGATTGATAAATACATGACCACGGTGCGTCCTGATGCACCCTGGTGCCCGAGCAACCTCGAATTCATCCGTCGGATCAACGATCTGCCCGATGAGCAGGCGGTCTGGAACACGGTGTTTGACGCCAGTTATCTGGTGATGGGATTAGGAGATGTGTATTTGGGCGCGCCGGTAGCGACGCCGCTGGATCCTCGCCACCGTCTGGTGACCACCAAATACAACCCGGCGCGGACGTGGACTGCGGAGAACTCGGTAGGCATCGGCGGCGCGTACCTCTGCGTGTACGGCATGGAAGGGCCGGGCGGTTACCAGTTTGTCGGACGAACCCTTCAGATGTGGAATCGCTATCATCACGTAGCCGATTTCGACGGCAAACCGTGGCTGCTGCGCTTTTTTGACCAGATTCGTTTTTATCCCGTTTCGGGGGAGGAATTGCTGCAAATTCGTCGTGATTTCCCCCTCGGGCGCTATCCGTTACGCATCGAGCACAGCACGCTGCGGCTTGCAGAGTATCAGCAGTTTCTTGAGCGGGAAGCGCAGGAGATTGACGCTTTTCGTGAACATCAGCAGCGGGCGTTTAACGAGGAGCGCGACCGCTGGATCGCCAGCGGACAGGCGCATTACGATAGCCAGGAGAGCGTGACGCAAGACGACGATGATATGCCACTCGGGGTGGGGGAGCAGGGTGTGGAGAGCCCCATCTCCGGGAACCTCTGGCAGGTGCAAGCCGCCGCAGGAAGCCGCGTTCGTGCCGGTGACGTGCTGGTGGTTCTGGAATCGATGAAAATGGAGATCCCACTGCTGGCGCCGTGTGATGGCGTGGTCCAGCATATGAGCGTACAACCCGGCTCGTCAGTGCGCGCCGGGCAGCGTGTGGCGGTGATCCTTGAAGAAGTCGCCTGACCGTCACGTTCGGGCTGCGGTATCACTCAGATGCCGCAGTAGTTCTTCAATCACCGGATTCTCCAGCGCCTGCATGGCATAGCAAATCCCGACCCGGCGTAGTAGCGGATAGCCGGGAAGGGGCAATGAAGCCAGCGCACAGCGCGCATCAACCAGCGGGGCAGGCGCAATTGTCAGGCCATAGCCCGCTTCCACTAAATCCAGTGCCAGCGTAAAGCTCCCCGCATTTGCGGCGGGCTGGCTGGCGTTGGCGCCGTAAAAGGGCAGAAAACGCTGGTGCGAATCGTGGCCTGGCAGCATCACCCAGGGTGAGTCGTGCAACTGTTCTATGGTCAAATTGGATGTGTGGCTGAGCGGATGATTGAGCGGTAAAGCCAGCACGTAATGCTCTTCATACAACGGAATAAACAGCTCGTCTTCGCAGCGCAGACTCTCACAGGCCAGCCGAATGTCGCCCGTACAGCCGGGGTCTAACGTCAGCAGTACATCCGGCAGCGCCTGTCTTGCCCGTTCCAGTACGCGAGTAAGATGAGCAGAAGCGACATCTTGTTCAATCCCGAGCGTTAGCGGCGTTTTATCGTGACGTTTACGAAAGCGTGAGGCCAGCGCCGCCATGTCACTTACCATGCGTCGGGCGTGAGGATAGAGCACGCGTGCGTCGTCGGTCACATCCACACCACGTGTTCTGCGAATAAACAGCGGCGTTCCTAAATCGTCCTCCAGCGCCTTGATGGTGGCGTATAACGCGGGCTGTGTCAGACTTAACTGCTGAGCGGCGCGGGTGATGTTGCGTTCTTCGAAGACGCAGATAAAAGCTTTGAGCTGGCGCTTATCCATAGAAATTTATTATGACGGTGAAAGAAATAAACCATTTTTCACCAAATCTGCGGCGATTTAAAGTAGCGGCATGACCATAGTCATCATTTTTATTTATGAGGAATTGCCATGAGTACTGCATCTAAACCGTTAATCGTGATCACTGGCGCAAGCTCCGGCATCGGCCTTGCCACCGCCAAACTGCTCTCTGCTAAAGGTCACGCGTTACTGCTGCTGGCGCGTCGTGTAGAACGTATGACGGCGCTTAATCTGCCGAATACGTTGTGCCGCGCGCTGGATGTGACGGACCGTGCGGCATTCAGCGCGGTGATTAAAGAAGCAGAAGCGCAGTTTGGCCCGGTGGATGCGCTGGTCAATAACGCCGGCGTGATGCTGCTGGGTAACATTGAACAGCAGGACCCGAATGAATGGGATCGGATGCTGGATGTGAATGTGAAAGGGCTGCTAAACGGTGTGCATGCGGTTACGGAAGGGATGATTGCGCGCAAAGCGGGCACCATCATTAACATCAGTTCCGTTGCCGGGCGTAAAACATTCCCCAATCACGTGGTGTATGTCGGCACAAAATTTGCCGTACACGGTATGTCAGAAAACCTGCGTGAAGAATTGTCGCCGCATAATGTGCGCGTGGTGGTGATTGCGCCGGGCGCGGTGGAAACTGAACTGCTAAGCCACACGACCAGCGATGAAATCAAAACCGGTTATCAGGCCTGGAAAGAGGATATGGGCGGAAAAGTACTGAGCCCGGAAGATGTGGCGAACGCCATCGACTTTGCCTATTCTCAGCCGCAGTACGTCTGCATTCGCGAAATTGTGCTGGCCGCGACTCGTCAGGGCGCGTGACAGAACAACGGCCTGATAGCGTGTTGCGGATCAGGCCATTTGCGTTACTGCAGATTTCCGGCAGTCAAATTTTCTGCATCAAAAGCGTGGCTGACATCGATATGATTCTGTCCAACCGAGGTATCGATGTTTGAGCCCGCTTCAACGCGGGTATTGTCTGCAGCCAGCGCGTCGGTGGATAACACAGAAGCCAGTGACAGCGTCGCGATAAGGGCAAATGATTTGATAGATTTCATGATAAGACTCCTTCATACAACCAGAGGGTAAGGTCGTTGTTGTTTTGATAACCCTAAGGATAAAGTGTGACGGCGATCATGAAAATCGGAATGTTTTGCTGTTCTTGTTCAAAAAAATAGAATGACTTTGGGTCATCTTTTTCAGCAGACATTTGACGTCTCTGGCTGACGCGTGTAAAACCCACCTACCTTATTACTTACTTTTATTTTCCTCGCCCGATAGCGATGATTATCGTGGCAGCGAAAAGTATTCCCATGCGCATTATTATATTTTTAATTTTCACCGGGTTATTGTTACCGATAATGACCATGCCTGCGACAGTCCATGCCGCCAGTGGTGCAATAAGCTGTGAGTTTTCCGGCGGAAATAGTTTTTCCTTTGGCTCGCTGGCAATTGGTTCGACCGCCACGACAATCGCCAGCGCCAAATACACATGCCACCTTCAGGATTACACGCCAGGGGTTAATCACTATGCGAATATTTGTCTCAGCAGTGAAGATGCGCCGCCCTTTAAAATGCACTCAAACGGCGACGGCCAGGGTAATGTGTATACGCTGCTTTTTCGCGTCTATAACCTGAGCGATCCTGCGCAGGGATTGCAGCAAAATGATAATTTGATGCAGCAAACCATCATGTTGAACACCAATAATACAACGGTGGGGGGAACCTTTAATCTCAGGGGAATTGTTCCGGCCGGGCAGAATGATATTCCCGCTTATGCCTATTATAACTACAGCATGACGATGCGCATTCGCTGGAACACCGAGACCAGTGCGGATGCACTGGCATCCTGTCAGTCCGGGCAGGCGCAGAACAGCGCAACCAACGGCGGTAATACGCAAAGTTCGGCGTCTGTTTCTGATAGTTGCGCGATTCAAAGCGTCTCGAATCTGGATTTTGGCCTGCTGAAGGCCTCGACGCTGCGCCAGCAAACCCTTAAAACCAGCGCGCAGGTTCAGGTGCGATGCCCGTTGGGAACTGCATTTTCCCTGGGTATTGATAACGGCAGTCATGCCAATGGCGATAGCAGGCAGATGTGTAACGGTAATAACCGTTGCCTGACGTACACGCTTTGGCAGGACAGCGCTGCATCAATGCCGTGGGGCAATATCGCCAACGTCAATCTCGTGGATGTCTCCAGTGCCAGCGGATCGGCGCAATCCTTTGTTGTATACGGGGAAGTGCCCTCCGGGCAAGCGGTGAACGGGGATGGCATATTTAGTGATGACGTGGTGATAACGCTGACGTATTAATGGGGTGACTCATAAAAAGCATCAAATAATCCGCATTTAATAATTACTTAATAATATTAATCTGCATATCTGAATAATATTGGATTATTCATCACATGCCGATTTCTTCAACGGGAAACAGGCGTTTCTTTACGGAGGTGTTAAAGGTGTGTGTTTTTACCTGGCACCTTTTTATAACATGCAACCCAATTTGTGTGCATTTTCTTTTTCTGCTTGCTGACTCACTTTAAGATTAATCAAAATATAGCATGAAATTTATTTAGTCACGCCTTGAAACGGCAAAATAGAATGCATAACAAATCAAACTATCACTCCTGGTGATAACCCAATACGGTGCTGTATTATGAATGCGAAGCGAATCTCTTTTATTTTTGCCTTAGTGATGCCAGTGGCGTTGAGCGCACATGCGCAAGACGGCAGTACATCGGCAAATATGCACGTTACGCTGGAAGTCCTCAAATCCTGCGCAGTCTCTGCAGAAGATATGAATTTTGGTGAACATGCCTCATCAGAAACAGCCGAACTCACGGCCGATTCCACCGTGACGGTCACCTGTAC
This sequence comes from Pseudocitrobacter sp. 73, assembly GCF_008369545.1. NCBI lineage: Bacteria > Pseudomonadati > Pseudomonadota > Gammaproteobacteria > Enterobacterales > Enterobacteriaceae > Pseudocitrobacter > Pseudocitrobacter sp. 73. The sequence goes on from NZ_VTZO01000001.1 coordinate 314,620, forward strand.
CAGCGGAACGGAATATAAACTGAACGCAACCAGCGCCAACGGTGGGTCGGATAACTTTACCCTGGTGTCCGGAAGCAGCAGCGTTGCATATAACCTGTACGCGGATGACGCCAAAACGCAGCAGGTAACCTCTACCACGCCAATTGAAAATATGACCGGCACGGGCAACGAACAAGAAATAACCCTGTACGGCAAGATTGCCAGCGGCGCGCTGGCGCAGGTACCCGCAGGAACGTACGAAGACGATGTCACGTTGCAAGTGACTTACTAACGATGCTACGTCACCTCCCTTATTGTTTCACGTTATGGTTGCTGGCCGGGCTGAGTGTCAGCGCCAGCGCTGCTACGTTACAGGTCGCCCCGGTGCTTCTCACTCTGAAACCGGGCGAACAGGCCGCCGCGCTTTATCTTTCTAATACCGGGCGAGAGCCGATTCAGGCACAAGTTCGCGTCGCGTCGTGGACGCAGGTCAACGGCAAAGATACGCTCACACCCACGACAGACGTCGCCAGCAGCCCCGCAATGACGCGGATTGCTCCTGGAAATCGCCAACTGGTGCGAGTGGTGATTTTGAATCCGCATACGGACAACCGCCAGCACAGCTACCGCTTACTGATTGATGAACTGCCTGACCTGCAGGCTTCGCATGCCGAAGAGAATGCGGTCCACTTCCTGCTGCGTTACTCGATCCCGGTTTTTATCGCGGGGGAAGAAGGCGCGAACCGCGAGCCGCTGACCTGCGCCTGGGATGCCCGCCGTCGCGTGCTGAGTTTCGCCAACCCAGGGCAGCAGTACGCGCGATTGAGTGACATCGCAATTCTCTCCGCCTCAGGAACGCAAATTGCCGATATCCGCGGGCTTGCCGGCTACGTGCTGGCCGGAAGCCGGGTCGACATTCCGGTTAAATATCGCGGTAACACGCCGCCTGCCACTTTGAATCTGCATCTGAACAGCCATAACGATGACTGCGTACTCTCCTCAGGCATATCGGTTTCTGCCACTGGTATGTCTTCTTCTGCCTCTTTGCGCAGAGGCTGACGAGCAGCGCGAATGGCTGGAGATCTCCCTCAATCAGGCGGTGTATTCGCGCCTGGTTGAAGTGGATATCCGCGATGGCGCATATTGGATTTCGTCACAGGATGCCAAAAAATAGGACTCAAGCCTGCTGACTCGCCATCGGCTTGGATAGCGCTGGCTTCGCTGAAGGGCGTTGAGGTGGCCTATGACGCCATAAACCAACGGCTCAATATCCATGCGGCGCAGGAAGCCCTGGGAGGTAAGCAAAGGCTTCACCCGCAGGCGCAAGACCCGCTGACCTATGCGCAGGCTCAGCCACTCAGCTCCCTGATGATGGCGTATACCCTCAATTACGCCACAAGTCAGGAGGTTAAACAGACCAGCGCACAAACCCGTTTCAGCGCTTCAGGCTGGCTACCCGGTACGCTGACCAGCAGTTTTAATGCGCTGCATCGGCAAACCGCGACGGCATCGACCCGCCGCAATACACGCTTAATGAGCACCTGGCAGTTCGACAGTCCGACACATCTGGCGTCATTGAGCGTGGGCGATAACATCACAACGGGCGTTGGCTGGAGCCGTCAGGTGCGCTTTGGCGGTGTTCATCTGGCGCGAAATTTCGGCCTTGACCCGCAGCTCAACACCCTGCCGCGCCAGACGTTCAGCGACACCGTGGCGCTGCCTTCGACGGTGGATCTCTACGTTGATGGCCTGAAGCAGAGTTCCGGCCACGTCACGCCGGGGCAATACATCCTGGAAACGACGCCGACATTTACCGGAATGGGGCAGGCGCAGGTGGTGGTAACCGATATTAACGGCAATCGCAAAACCGTTTCCCTCGATCTCTACGGCACGCCGCGCATGCTGGCGCAGGGGCTCAGTAGCGGTTCGCTGGATATGGGCTGGATGCGCAAGCACTACCGTACGCGCTCTGCTGATTATGAATCACCGTTGCTAACTGACGCTGGCTGGCGTTACGGCGCCACGCAGCAGCTTACGCTGGAGGCCCACGCCGAACAGCAGCAGGATATGTACAACGGTGGGCTCGGCGCATACTGGATGCCGATAATGGGGCTGGGGGTGATAAATGGTTTTGCTGTCGCCAGCCAGGGCCCGGACGGCGCAGGGAAAAAATATGGCGGAGGCTACCAGTGGAGCGGCTACGGTGTCTCTTTTGCAGCAACGAGCACCATCAACAGCGCACGTTTTGCGGATAACGCATCTCTAAGCGGTTCCACTCCGCTGCGGCGTAGCGACGCTGTTTGGCTTAGTGGCAACGTACCGCAACTGGGTACTTTCGGCGCGGGTCTGGTCCGTCAGAGTGCCGATTCACTACAAAGCCGTTATCTTAATCTCTCCTGGTCGAAAAGTCTGGGGCGAGGCTATTTCACCAGCCTCAGCTATACCCGGGAGCTAAGGGATCATGCTCAGCAGTTGACCTTCACGCTGACCGTTCCCTTCGGCCGCGAGGATCTGGTGAACGTGCAGGCTCAGGGGCAAAACCGCCAGTGGAACTATCGCCACCAAACGGAAAATAATAACGATGGCTGGCGCTGGCAGGTAGGGCAAAGTAGCGGCAGTTCCGGCACGCGTTCCGCGGATATCGGCAATGCTAGCCCCAGGGGAGAATGGCATATTGGAACCAATCAGTATGGTTCTGACAAGAGTTGGTACGCCAGTAATGAAGGCAGCATTGCACTGCTCGGCAAGCAGTTCTTTCTGCTACGTCGCACAGATTCCGGCTTAGCGCTGGTGTCGACCGACGGGTTTGCTCATGTCCCGGTGCATCTGGAGAATCGTCTGGTGGGGGAAACCGATGATAAGGGCTATCTCTTGCTGACGGATATTCCTGTGTGGAACAACAGTAAAATCACGATCGATCCCTTAGGCCTGCCGCCATCTGTGCCTGCTACCAATGTCGATATGAACGCGCTGCCGGGCAAAACGCAGGCGGTGCTGGCCGATTTTGGCCTGAAAGCGACGGTCTCGGCGATGGTTTATCTGCATGATGAACAGGGAAATGCTGTGCCAATGGGCAGCCGGGTTGCCATTAAAGGCATGGCGGGTTATCAGATGGTCGGGCGGGAAGGGGGGGTATGGCTGGAAAACCCGCCGTTACCGGCCGATATTACCGTCTTTATGGGGCGCGAGTCGTGCCATCTTAGGCTACCACCGATTACCGGTAAGCAATATATTCAATATGGCGTAAAAATCTGTAGCCGTACTAACAAGGGCCCTTAATCGATAAGGGCCCCGTTGGCGCTACAATGTCTGATGGGTATTTTCGTGAATAAAATTGATAAAGGTGGATAACGCTTGAGAGGTGTTATTTTTCATCCAGTTAATCATGATATCGAGCTTAAATGACGGGACGTTAATATCTTTCATCACCACCCGATTCGCCGGTAAAATTGAGCGAAAAGAATCCGGTACAATCGCAATGCCTAAACCCGCACTGACCAACGAGGGGAGCAAAAGCGGGTGCGATGTTTGATGATGCACATCTGGAGTAAATCCGCATAACGTTTTGATGGCATCGCTGGTGGTATAATCTGCTGTTGCATAAACGATAAAGGGCTCTCCCGCCAGTTGCGTAAAACTCAGTGATGATTTATCAGCCAGATGATGGTTGCGTGGCATAATCACTTTTAGCGGATCGGAGGACAACCATAAGCAAGACGTTTCGACATCATGCGGAACATCCAGATTAGTGAAAAACCCAACGTCGATTTCGCCATCAATCAGCCGTTTACTTTGGTGGAAGTCACTGTGCTCAATCATGTTGATATTAATTTCCGGATACCTTATCTGGAACCGGCTAATTAATCGGCCCATAATATCGCTGTGCGCGGTAATACTGGAATAAAATATATTTAATGTCCCTGAGATCCCTTCCGCCAGATCGCTTGCTGCTTCAAGAAAGCTTTCTGACGCCATTAAGGCAGAGCGGGCCTTGCCCAGCAATAATGCGCCCTGTGTGGTGAGTTGCACGCTGCGTGTGGTACGGATAAAAAGCGGCGTGCCTACTTGTTCTTCAAGTGACTTTATCAATGCGCTTAATAGTGGTTGGCTAATGTTGAGTTTCTCTGCAGTTCGTCGAAAATGTAATTCTTCAGCGAGGCAAACGAAAGCACGTAAATATTTCGTATCCATTGTTTAACATTTCATCATTATAATAACTAATTGCGTGAGTGTATGTTGCAAGCGTTGAATGTGTGCAAGAAGAGAATATGACTCGGTATAATAAAGAAACAACATTATCTGTTTTTTATTTTACTGTCTATTCAATAATAAAAGATATCCTAATAACCGTTAAAATATATTATAAAAAGTTAATAAATGTCAATATAGGTTTTTTCTGTGTTTTGCATTAACAGGAGTTGGAAAATGCTGTAGGGTGTTGTAATTCGGAGGAAAAAAGACTTTATTTATAATATCTGATCAATCCAATATTATTAATTAAATAGTGCCAATAATAAATAAAAGCATCATATCAAATGTGTCTTTAGGGACATTATGGCAGAAACCGGCATGAAAAGGAGATAGCGCTTAATAGTTACCGGAGAGAGTGGATAAGATATGTTTATAGATCAAATTAAAAGCCCGACGGAGTGGGGTGAAAATGCCTGCCCATACGCAGGAGATCAAAATTGCCCGTTTTCCCGTCGGGTTTCACAGAAAGAGCTCACTGGCCCGGCCCGTCGAATACCAGGCGTTTTATTCTGCCACCATCCACATATCCGCTTCTTCAAACATCTCTTCCAGCATTCGGTTAAGTTTTTCCCGATCGCTTTTGCTGGCGTCGCTGTTCAGGCCATTGGCCTGCATCGGTTTTACGCGCACATCGGCATCAGGGAAGAGGCGATGTACCCGTTTAGTCAGCTCCGCTAAGATGATTTCACGCGCATCAGGTAACCCTGCAACGTTACGTTTATCGTAAACCAGTTCTACAAACATACTGTCTCCAAATACTGAATTTTTATACAGTATTATGCGCTATAACCGGGGGCGGACGTCAACAGATTTGTCACGCGTATCCCGCAAATCGCGCACCATATTTCAAAAATGTTAATAACCTTCTGCGTAATTGTTATTTTGTGGCCATAAGGCTTTCCCCTACAGTGGCGAAACAGAAACAACAATAATCACATCGCACATTTGGGGCCGCACCATGCACGCTAAAAAAACCTTTTTCGCCAGAACCGCATCTGCGCTGGTGCTAACGTTCGCCGCGTCTTACAGCCAGGCAGAAGCGTTACCGACATTAAGCCTTGATTATGCTTACTACGCCCCGGAAAGCCTGATTGTGAAGAAAAATCACTGGCTGGAAGATGAATTAAAACCGCAGGGGACGGAAGTGCGCTGGGTATTATCGCGTGGCTCGAATAACTCGCTGGAGTTCCTGAACAGCGGCTCAACGCAGTTTGCGCTCACCTCCAGTATTTCGGCGTTTGTCAGCCGCACCAACGGCCAGCCGGTGAAAGCGGTGTACAGCTATCTCTGGTACGTTCCGAGCCTACTGCTCATTCAAAAAGATTCACCGCTGAAATCGATCGATGAGCTGAAAGGCAAGAAAATTGCGGCGACCAAAGGTACCGATCCCTATTTCTTCCTGCTGCGCGCACTGGAAGCCAACCAACTGAAACCGAGCGATGTGAACATTGTTCATCTTCAGCATCCTGATGGTCGTACCGCTCTGGAGCAGGGGCGCGTTGACGCCTGGGCCGGGCTGGACCCGCATATGGCGGCGGGGCAACTGGCAGGAGATAAAGTGCTCTACAGCAACGACACATTTGGCGTTGCGGCATTCCTTAATACCAACGAGAAATTCCTTGCGGAACATCCTGACACGGTAAAACAGGTGATTGCCGCTTACGACAAAGCGCGCCAGTGGATCATCGCCAATCCGGACGAAGCAGTGAAAGTGATTGCCGCAGAAACCAAACTGCCGGAGCCGGTTATCAAGCTGCAGCTCAGCCGTTATGACCTGACCAAACCGCTCCCTGGCGAGGCACATCTGAATGCCATCAAACCGGTGATTCCTCTGCTACAGCAGGACAAAATTTTGCGTTCCGGCACCGATCCTGAAAAAGCGTTGAACACGCTGGTGGATAGCGCGCAGGCCAGGCAGGTTGTGGGGGAATAAGCCTATGTCCGATATCATGCGGGGGACGAAGGTTAAACCGCCACGACGATTTACCGTTAAGCGCTATAACCTGCGCGGCTGGGCGCTGCCGATTCTGGCGGCGCTGGCCGTGGAGGTAATCGTGCGGCTGGGGATTATCCCGGCGTGGGTGATGCCGCCTCCGGAAGAGCTTTTCTACAGCTTTGTCGAGCTGGCGCAAGGAGAACTCTGGCAGCATATTCTGGCCAGTTCTCTGCGTGTACTGGCAGGCTTTACCCTCGGTGCGTCGTTGGGCGTTCTGGTGGGATCGCTGGTGGGATTGAGCCGCAGCCTCGAAAGCTGGCTTGACCCAACATTTCAGGCGTTGCGCGCGGTCCCAAGCCTCGCATGGGTGCCGTTGCTGCTTATCTGGATGGGCATCGACGAAAGCGCCAAAATCACGCTGATTGCCATTGGCGCATTTTTCCCGGTATATCTCAACCTGGTGGCGGGTATTCGCAACGTTGACCGCAAACTGATTGAGCTCGGCACGCTCTATCGCCTGAGCGGGGCGCAGCTAATCCGCCGTATTATCCTTCCCGCCGCACGGCCTTACCTGTTTACCGGGCTGCGCAGTGGGCTTTCAATGTCCTGGCTTTGCGTGGTGGCGGCAGAACTGCTGGCGGCGACGCAGGGGGTCGGCTATCTGCTGACCGATGGTCGCGAAAATTCGCGTCCGGACCTGGTGCTGGTGGCGATAATTACGCTTGCGATGATGGGCAAACTTTCCGATAGCCTGCTGAAAAAACTGGAAAACCGCATGATGGCCTGGCGGGATAACTATGAAGGAGGTCGTTAATCATGGAGGCAATTTTACGGCTGGCGCACATTGAGAAAAGCTTTGCCGAACGCACAATTCTGCGCGATATCCACATTCGCCTGGACGAGGGCGAAATCGTTAGCCTGCTCGGTGCCAGCGGCTGTGGTAAAAGCACACTGTTGCGAATCGCTGCCGGGCTGGACACCGATTATCGTGGGCGTTGCCTTTACGGCGAAGAGCAGAGCACCCGCCAGGATCACCACGCCGTTTCCTGAATTCTTTTCATGCATTTTTTACCTTTTATCGCCGCGTGGCGAGGGGAGCCCCTTGATGAAAAAACAGATACGACTGAACGCCTTTGAGATGAATTGCGTCGGGCATCAGGCTTCCGGGCTGTGGCGACACCCGCGCGATCGCTCATGGCAATATAAGGATTTGTCCTACTGGACTGAGCTTGCCCGTTTGTTGGAGCGCGGGCTTTTTGACGGCCTGTTTATCGCCGATGTGATTGGTTATTACGATGTTTACGGCGGCAATACAGAAGCAGCGCTACGCGATGCCGCACAGATCCCGCTTAACGATCCCTTACAACTGATAGCGCCTGTTGCAATGGTCACTGAACATCTCGGGATTGGCGTAACTATTTCCACCAGTTATGAGCATCCGTACACCTTTGCCCGACGCCTGGCGACGGCCGATCATCTTTCCGGGGGGCGCGTGGGGTGGAATATCGTGACCTCTTATCTCGACAGCGGGGCGCGCAACACCGGGCAACAGGCCCTGCTGGAGCACGATGCGCGTTACCAGCGCGCCGCAGAATACATGGAAGTGGTGTATAAGCTGCTGGAAGGCAGTTGGGAGCAGGATGCAGTGGTGCGCGACAAGGAAAAGGGCATTTTTGCGCATCCCGAAAAAGTGCATCCCATTCGCCACCACGGTGAACATTTCCGCGTGCCGGGCGTGCAGATGAGTGAACCCTCGCCCCAGCGCACGCCGCTGCTCTTTCAGGCGGGGTCGTCCGGAGCGGGCGTTAACTTTGCATCTCGCCACGCCGAGAGCGTGTTTGTGAACTCTCACACCCTGAGCGGTTTGAAGAGTTATGTCGCGTCCCTGCGTGAACAGGTTATCGCCAACGGGCGGCAGGGAAGCGATGTGCTGGTCTACACCCTGGTGACGGTGATTGTGGAAGAGACCGATGAAAAAGCACAGCAAAAATATGAGGAGTATCAGCGCTATATCTCTCGCCCCGGCGCGCTGGCGTTAATCTCGGGCTGGACGGGGCTTGATCTCGCTGCGCTACCGCATGATGTGCCGTATCCGCAATTACCGGAGCCTGCATCGGGGCTGGTGGCGCGTTTTGCGGCAGGTGACACCTCGTGGACGCTGAACGATCTCGCTGAATACGGTGCCATTGGCGGGCTGGGTCAGGTGTTCGTGGGATCGGCTTCAACCGTCGCGGACAAGCTTCAGCACTGGGTTGAGGAGAGCGACGTGGACGGCTTCAACCTTTCCTATGTTGTGGCGCATGAAACCTTTAATGATGTGGTGAAGTGGCTGGTGCCGGAACTGCAACGGCGCGGCGTTTACCGAACCCATTATCCACAGGGAAAAACGCTGCGGGAAAAAATGTTTGGCCGGGGGCCGCTGCTGCCGGAAAGCCATCCGGCGAACGCGTACCGCGATCCTGCCCGCTATACCGACGATTTCAAACAAGAGGTAAAACTATGACCGCAGTCTGGGCGCTACACAGCAATGATAACGATCTGCAATATACCGCGCTGGCAGAAACCTTTCGCCCTGTGTTTGCGCGCATCCGTGAAGGCGCGCAGGCCCGTGAGCAGCAGCGAGAACTGCTTTTTGAACCACTCCAGTGGCTTAAAGCTGCGCGATTCGGTGCGCTGCGCGTGCCGGTTGCGGCAGGTGGCTATGGTGCCAGTTTGCCGCACTTTTTTGCGCTACTGACCGAGCTTTCTGCCGCTGATTCCAATATCACCCAGGCGTTGCGTGGTCACTTTGGTTTTGTCGAAAGCGTACTGGCGTCTGCGGATGTCGAAAAGCAATCGCGCTGGTTTGCCCGACTCGCCGAGGGGGATTGGGTTGGCAATGCGTGGAGCGAACCGGGGGACGCGAAGCAGGGAACGTTTACCTCACAGATCGTGCGCGAAGGGGAACACTATCGGCTGAACGGTAAAAAATATTACACCACCGGGTCGCTGTATGCCGACTGGATCAACACTGGCGTCAGCGATGAACAGGGGGTATGGGTCAATGTGGTGGTGAATCGCTACGCTGAAGGGGTAACGGTAGAAGATGACTGGGACGGATTCGGTCAGCGCCTGACAGCCAGCGGCACGACGCTGTTTGTTGATGCGCCAGTGCAGGCGGAAGAGTTGACGCGCCATGAATCAGCGACGTCCTACGATCCTGCGTTCTATCAACTGGTGCATCTTGCGACCTTAACCGGCATTGGTCTTGCCGCGGCACAGGATGTGGCACAGACGGTGCGGACCCGCACGCGCAGCTACTCCCACGGCAACGGACCGCGCGCGGCGCACGACCCGCAAATCTTACAGGTCGTAGGTGAGGTCTACAGCGCGGTGTATGGCGCGAATGCGATTGTGGAGCAGGGTGCCCGTACCTTGCAGCAGGCGTTTGACGCTATCGGCCAGGCCGAGGCGGCGGATCGCGCCAATCAACAGGCGGAACTGGCTATTGCCCAGGGGCAAACCGTGGTGTCAGCGTTAATTCTGGATGCGGTGACGCGTCTTTTTGATGCCCTTGGCGCATCGGCCACGTCCTCTGCGCAGGGATTGGATCGCTACTGGCGCAATGCCCGCACGCTGGTCTCGCATAACCCACGCGTTTACAAGGCGCGCATCGTGGGAGATTACGCCGTGAACGGCACGCCGCCGGGATATCAGTGGCGAATTGGTACGGTGTGATTGATTGCCGGTGGCGCGGCTCAAACCCGTAGGCCTGATAAGCGCAGCGCATCAGGCGCAGTTCGGCGCCGATGACGCGGGAGGTGTTGCGTCTGGCGGAGCATGTAGCGGACAAGATAGCTATTCACGAATAGCGCGAAATTGACCGTCGTCTCAGGAGGAGGCGCGGTCAATCAGTTAGCAAGGTGAGCGCACAGTTCATTCCAGTAGGTTTCGCGGATAAGACGTTTCTCAGCGTGCTTTGTCACGGAACCACTCCGGCTCAATATTGGCGACATCCACACCATACAGGCTGGCGACGGGTAACACAGACTCGATAACGCGTTCAGCACTATGTTCATCCGTCCCCAGCCATATTTGTTGCAGACGTTTTAAAAGCGCAGTCAGCATCGTTTTCATTATTGACCCCAGACTATTTTTGACGGAATAAAATCAGTAAAACCGCTTCTGAATAAAAGATGAAATAACAATATTGGCTGACCTTTTGCGAAAACTGGCATTAGGCTTTGTCAATTTATTCACCTTCATACAACAATGTTTTCACTAATATTTTTTTGCTCTTGATAATAAAGATTCGTTATTTGGTGAGAACGAAAGCTTATGGGAGCGTAACAGCACACAACAAAAACAGGGATATCGGAGAAAAACTATGGCACTGAAATTATACACCGCACAGAAGCTGGCAATATTCGTGGGGCTGGCCGTTAGTACGCTGGCGGTTATTCCGGCGCAGGCCGATCAACTGGCGGATATTAAAGCCAAAGGCGTGGTGAAAGTGGCAACTTTCGACGCCAATCCGCCGTTTGGCTCAGTCGATGCCAAAACGCATGAGCTGGTGGGGTATGACATTGACTTTGCTAAAGCCCTGGCAAAATCACTGGGCGTGAAACTGGAACTGGTGGCGACCAACCCGGCTAACCGCATTCCGCTACTGCAATCGGGCAAGGCGGACCTTATCGTCGCGGATATCACCATCACCCCTGAGCGTGCTCAGGTAATTGATTTCTCGACGCCTTATTTCGTGACCGGGCAGCAATTCCTGGTGCCTGCGGCGTCTGGCGATAAACTGGATGATTACAGCAAAGCGCGCATTGGCGCGGTAAAAGGCACCACCGGCGAACAGACGCTACATCAGCGTTATCCGCAGGCGCGGGTGCTCTCCTATGACGATATCCCGCTGGCGCTCACTGCCTTGCGTAATGGCAACGTGCAGGCGATAACCCAGGACAGTACCATTCTGGCCGGCCTGCTTGGCGAAGCGCCGGATAAAGCGAAATTCAAAATCATCCCGGATTTACTGAGTAAAGAAGAAATTGGCGTCGGTGTGAAAAAAGGCGAACCCGCACTATTAAAAGCGGTGAATGATGAACTGGTGAGCCTGGAAAAAACGGGCGAAGCAGCAAAAATTTACGACGCCTGGTTTGGCCCCGCGACCAAAGCGCCGCAGCCACGTTCATTCACCATTGAAGCAAAATAGTATGTTGTCGGCATTATTTTCGCGTTCCGCGGCAAAGACCGCGGATTTCTCTCATCTTCAGCAGGCGAGCGTGCAATTTCGTCAGGCAGTGAAAAGCTATGGCGACCATCGCGTGCTGAACGGTATCAATTTGACGATTCACTCCGGTGAAGTGGTGGCGATCCTGGGCCCATCGGGTTCAGGGAAATCCACGTTGATTCGCCTGATTAATCAGCTGGAAAGCCTGAGCGGGGGTGAAATTCTGATTGACGGTAAAGCGACTTCTCAACTTACGGGTAACGCGCTAAGGCAGTTACGTAGTCGTATTGGCTTTGTTTTTCAGCAATTTAATCTCTACGCGCACCTAACGGCTCGACAAAATATCATGCTGGCGCTGGAGAAAGTTCATGGCTGGACACACGCTAAAGCCGAAATCAGGGCGCTGGAGCTGTTGCGTAAGGTCGGGCTGGAAGAGAAAGCTGACCATATGCCCTCGCAGCTTTCCGGCGGCCAGCAACAACGCGTTGCGATTGCCCGCGCGCTCTCATCCTCACCGCAGATAATTTTGTTCGACGAGCCTACGTCGGCGCTGGATCCTGAAATGATCGGCGAAGTGTTACAGGTCATGCAGACGTTAGCGCACAGCGGCATCACGATGATTGTGGTGACGCACGAAATGCAGTTTGCGCGTGAAATCGCCGACCGGGTGGTGTTTATCGACGGCGGTGATGTGCTGGAAGTTGCGCCGCCTGCGACGTTCTTTACGAGGCCGCAGCATCCCCGCGCCGTGCGGTTCTTGCAAAAAGTGCTCGACCCGCTGCATCAGGAGCGTGCTGAGTGACACACTTATTTGACTGGCAGGGCGTGCTGAGCGGGCAGCCGTTGCAATGGATCTTCTCAGGGTTCCTGACCACGCTGTGGGTAACGCTGGCAGGTATTGTGCTGGCCAGTCTGCTGGCGATTCTGTTTCTGGCGCTGCGTCTGTCGGGCGGAGGCGTGGGGCGTGGCATCACCGCCGCGTGGGTGTCTCTGTTTCGCAATACGCCACTGCTGGTGCAGCTTCTGTTCTGGTATTTCGCCGCGTGGAATCTGCTGCCGCAGGGCGTGCGGGATTTCGTCAATGACGACCACGGCTGGTCTATCCTGCCGGGCGATGTATGGTGGCTAACGCCGGAGTTTCTCTGTTCTGCATGGGGGCTCGGCGTATTTACCTCTGCATTCTTGATTGAAGAAGCGGCATCGGGCCTGCACAGCGTGTCGAATGGCCAGCGGGAAGCTGCGCTGGCACAGGGTTTTAGCACGTGGGGAATGTTGCGACATATTCTGCTACCACAGGGGCTGGCGAACGCCTGGCAACCGATCGTGGGGCAGTATCTGAATCTGATGAAACTCTCCTCCCTCGCGAGCGGTATTGGTTTCGCCGAGCTGACTTATCAGGTGCGCCAGATTGAAAGTTATAACGCCCATGCGCTGGAAGCCTTTGCGGTCGGCACGGGGCTGTATCTTCTCACCGGGATCGTGTTGGGTTTACTGTTCACGCGCTTCGGCCCATCGCCAGTGGGCAGCGCGAAACGGGTGAAAAACGTCACGCTGAAGAGAGCAAGGAGCGTTGAAGATGGACGCTAATCTGGCGGTCATTATTGATAACCTGGATTATTTACTCTGGGGCCGCCTGATGGACGGCGAACCCGGCGGCGTAGTATTGACGCTGATGATGGCATTAGGGGCTGGGGCGCTGGCGCTGCCTGGCGGTATTGTTCTCGCCTGCCTGGCCTGGCGCTACGACGGTGTGGTACGCAAGCTACTCTATTTGTGGGCGGAAATTATTCGCGGTATTCCGCTGATTTTCGTCATCTTCTGGCTCTGGTATCTGTTGCCGATGTTGACCGGCAGTGATTTACCCGGTGCATTGACGGTCACGCTGGCCCTGGCCTGGTTCACGGCCGCATCGGTGATGCATTCGGTACTGGCGGGGCTGCGTTCCCTCTCCGAAGGGCAATATGAAGCTGCACTGACGCAAGGTTTTAGCGCCGGGCAGAGCCTGCGTTTTATCCTGCTGCCGCAGGTGCTGAAAAACGTCATGCCGTCGCTACTGGGGATATTCATCGGCCTGCTGAAAGATACCTCGCTGGCGTTTATCGTCAACGTGCCGGAACTGACCACCGTCGCCGGGCAGGTGAACAATCGGGTGCAAATCTATCCGATGGCGATATTTATCTTTGTCGGCCTGGTGTACTACCTGTTGTGCGCCGCGCTGGGGCTGCTGGCGAAACGCTGGCAGCCTGGTCGTTATTCATCAACGTGATGAAATTACGCGCTTAATCCCAGCTTTGCGAGCTAACCCCCGGAAAATTGTCACATTACTGTCACAATCAAGCGGTGGGTTATCACGCAAAGAGGATTGAGGGATGAAAAAAGCCGTACTGGCCGTCGCGGTGGCGACGACACTATTAACCTCCATTGCCGCACAGGCGGAGACCTCCCCGGAGGGATACCAGCTCCAGCAAGTGTTGATTATGAGTCGGCACAACCTGCGCGCACCGCTCGCCAATAATGGCAGCGTGCTGGAACAATCCACTCCGCAAAGCTGGCCGGAATGGGATGTCCCTGGTGGGCAACTCACCACCAAAGGGGGCGTGCTGGAAATCTATATGGGCCATTACATGCGTGAATGGCTGGCGCAGCAGGGGATGGTGACCTCTGGCGAGTGCCCAACAGATAACACGGTTTATGCGTATGCAAATAGTCTGCAGCGTACGGTGGCGACGGCGCAATTCTTTATCACGGGTGCGTTTCCGGGGTGTGATATTCCGGTTCATCATCAGGCTGAAATGGGGACCATGGACCCGACCTTTAACCCGGTGATCACCGTCGATTCTGCGCAGTTCAGCCAGCAGGCCGTACAGGCGATGGAAAAAGAGCGCCAGCAGATGCATCTCGACGAGAGCTATAAGCTGCTGGAGCAAATCGCCGATTACCGCCAGTCTCCGAGCTGCAAAGAAAAACAGCAATGCGACCTGAATGGAGCGAAAGACAGTTTCAGCGCGCAATACCAGAAAGAGCCGGGCGTTTCCGGGCCGTTGAAGGTGGGTAACTCGCTGGTGGACGCCTTTACATTGCAGTACTACGAGGGCTTCCCGCAAGATCAGGTGGCGTGGGGTAAAATCAAAACCGACCAGCAGTGGCGCGTGTTGTCGCAGCTGAAGAATGGTTATCAGGACAGCCTCTTTACCTCTAAAGAGGTGGCGCAAAATGTCGCTGCGCCGCTGGTGAAATATATCAATAACGCGCTGGTTGCGGATGCGGACAAATCCGCCAAAGTGACGCTGATGGTGGGGCATGACTCCAATATCGCCTCGCTACTGACTGCGCTCGATTTCAAACCTTACCAGTTGCACGATCAGTATGAACGCACGCCGATTGGCGGAAAGATTGTTTTCCAGCGTTGGCATGACGCGAAGGGCAATCGTGATTTGATGAAGATTGAGTATCTGTACCAAAGCACGAAACAAATTCGCGACGCGCAGGCATTAACGCTGCAATCGCCACCACAGCGCGTGACGTTGGCGCTGAACGGTTGCCCGGTCGATGCCAACGGTTTCTGCCCGATGGAGACGTTTAAAGCGGTGATGAAGGACGCGGTGAAGTAGGGCGTTCGGTTGTTTTCCCCTCTCCCCGAAGGGGCCAGGGGACTTCCCGCGCGCTCCAGATTTTCTCCCTCTCCCTGTGGGAGAGGACTGGGGTGAGGGCATCAGCACGAACGCACTCACCTATAACGAAAAGGCTCCCATCGGGAGCCTTTGTCATTCACACTGCAATTTCATTAAACGTTTTTACGTTCAATGGTTTGCTCGCCCCAAAAGAGGGAATCTTTATCGGTTTTACTGAACGCCAGGGCGAGGACTTCATCACTGCCTTCTTCCCAGATCTGTTCGGCCAGTTTTTCATCATATTTGGCCACCTCAAAAATCGCCTGAGCGATTTCCGGTGAGGTGTTGCGCAAGCTCGCCCATTCGTTTACGTGATGAGCTTTTGCTTCTTGTGTAGGCATAGAAATCCTCCTGCTGAAGATTAACCTTTTAACTTAACCGCAAGCCCGGCGACATGTTCACCCTGATAGCGGGCAATCGCGAGTTCTTCTTCGCTCGGCTGACGTGAGCCGTCGCCGCCCGCGATGGTGGTCGCGCCATATGGCGTACCGCCGCGAACCTGGGAGACATCAAACAGTTCCTGCGCGCCGTAGCCGATAGGAACAATCACCATCCCATGATGAGCAAGAGTAGTCCATGTTGAGGTAATCGTCTGCTCCTGACCGCCGCCGGTACCCGTAGAGCTGAATACGCTACCGATTTTGCCGTACAGCGCACCAGAGGCCCAAAGGCCGCCAGTTTGATCAAGGAAAGTTCTCATCTGCCCGGACATATTACCGAAGCGAGTCGGGGTACCAAAGATGATGGCATCGTACTCTGCCAGTTCTTGTGGCGTGGCAACCGGTGCGCTGTGCGTTTTACCGCCCGCTTTAGCGAAAGCTTCCGGTGACATGGTTTCCGGTACGCGTTTGACGACAACCTCTGCACCCGAAACCTTATTTGCACCCTCTGCGACGGCTTTGGCCATCGTCTCAATGTGTCCATACATGGAATAATAAAGCACCAGAACTTTTGCCATCTGCAACACTCCTCGGTTTATCGTTACACAGCTTTTCGCTGTCCTCCTTTAAAGATAAGCCGTGTCGACAGGAGTGCAAACTTTAGAGCCATTTCTTTGATTTGTAACAATGACGCATGTGATTGAATGTAAAATAAAGATTCTCTGTTAATGTTTTGAAATCTTCTGTTTAATAGATGTGCAACAAGAGCACCCGAACCTGACTGTCAGAGTCGATTCGCGGGCAAAAATGCCCGCGTTTTTGTTAGAGTGTTACACCGCGTGTTTTAAGCCAGTGACGGGCGCACACTTCCGAGCAAGTACGAAAGTGAATATCCATTGTGAACCTGCTGTCCCGGGTGACGTTGAACACACTGGCAGGCCCATTGGCGTTATGATCGCTGACCAACAGATCGCCCGAAACGGGTTTTTCACCGGATATCAATGTGCCAATGATGAACTCTCCATGCTCGTTAAGGCTGCAAATACACCCGGTTCTGGCGCTGAAATGCAATACCACATTGCACAATTCGCATCCTCCTGCGACAGCTCAGTTAACTGGACGCAGGGTAGGGAAGAGAATGACATCGCGGATAGTTGGCGAGTCTGTGAAGAGCATTACCATCCTGTCGATACCAATCCCCAGCCCTGCCGTGGGCGGTAATCCATATTCCAGTGCCGTGACATAATCCGCGTCGTAGTACATCGCTTCATCATCGCCTGCATCGCGTGATGCAACCTGCGCCATAAAACGTTCAGCCTGATCTTCAGCATCATTCAGTTCTGAGAAGCCATTGCCAATTTCTCGCCCACCGATAAAGAATTCGAAGCGATCGGTAATCTCGGGATCGCTATCGTTACGCCGCGCCAGTGGTGAAACTTCGGCCGGATATTCGGTAATGAAGGTGGGTTGAATCAGATGGCTTTCAGCCACCACGTCAAAGATTTCCGTGATGATGCGGCCGTGTCCCCAACTCGCCTCGGGTGTAATCCCCAGACGTTGCGCCAGCGCAAGCGTTGACTCAGGTGAATCCAGTGCTTCAGCCTGGATATCGCTGCCATATTTCACGATAGCTTCTTTCATCGTCAAACGGGTAAACGGTTTGCCAAAGTCAAAGGACCACTCGCCATACGTCACTTCTGTGCCGCCCGTAACGTCCTTTGCAATCTGGCGGAACAGCGCTTCTGTCAGCGCTATCAGATCGTTGTAATCGGCATAAGCCATGTAGAGTTCCATCATCGTGAACTCAGGGTTATGGCGCGGTGAAATACCCTCGTTGCGGAAGTTTCGGTTGATTTCGAATACGCGCTCAAAGCCGCCTACCACCAGGCGTTTGAGGTAAAGTTCGGGAGAAATACGCAGGAACATATCCTGGTTTAACGCATTATGACGCGTAATAAATGGCCGAGCCGATGCGCCGCCTGGAATGAGCTGCATCATGGGTGTTTCGACTTCCATAAAATGGCGCGCATTCATAAAGTCGCGAATCACGGACATGATTTGCGAACGCACTTTGAAAGTATTGCGCGTTTTTTCATTGGCGATCAGATCCAGATAACGTTGACGATAGCGACGCTCCTGGTCAGTGAGGCCATGAAATTTATCGGGTAAGGGTTTAACGGCCTTGGTGAGGAGGCGTAAGTCTTTGCAGTCGAGGGTAAGCTCACCGGTTTGGGTTTTAAACAACACGCCCGATGCACCAAGGATATCACCCTGATCGATGAGTTTGAGAAGCGCGTCGTAGCGGTCGGCGTTAAGGCCCTTAGCGCTTATATAGAGTTGAATTCTTCCCCCCATATCTTGCAGCGTCAGGAATGCCGCCTTTCCCATCACCCGGCGGGTCATCAGCCGCCCTGCGACAGAAACGCTTATTTTATGTTCGGTAAGTGCTTCTGCGCTGAATGCATCATAAAGATGATGCAGAGATTGTGATGTCGCATCACGGCGAAAGTCGTTAGGAAAAGCATTACCGGATTGACGAAGCTGTGCGAGCTTCTGTGACCGAACGCTAAATTCATCTTGTAGTGTTTGCTCGTTATCTGAAGTTTCCATACTCGTAGCCTCCTGGGCAGTGGTCGCTATCGCGTACTGTACTGCCAGGTTGAGCGTTATTGCAAGTGAAATGATCTCCATAGAGATCATTTCACTTTTAATCTTCTCTGCTACTTTTCAGATTTGAGTGCTGTCGCCAATGCGAGTGCCTGAGTATAGAAATCGTTTCGTTGGACCTCGTCGAGTTGGGAGATGGCCTGCGCCAGAGAATGACGTTGATCCGACTCACGCAAAATGCCTTTTATCCCCTCTTTGTGAATCAGTCTTAATAGCGCTTCTTGCTCAACATTGTCGAGCGAATTGAACACCATCATCCAGGCCATCTGGAGCGGTTCATTTCGTGCTTGTTCAGGCCTGTTGACGTGGTAAATAGCCGGTTTTTCTTCTGTTTGCACTGAAGCGTCTTCACGGTATCCCCAGGCAAGCCATTCTATCGAAACGCCCTCAAGCTCGGCAATTTTGGCCGCCACACTGAGAGAAGGTTCTGTGCCGCGTGTCATGTAGTTGTTAAGCGTAGAGTAGGAGAGTTGCCAGGCCTTTGCTGCAGCACGGGTGCTTCGATTGCCAATCAGGTACCGCAACCTGTCTGCTAAAGAAATCAGGTCATCCTTCTCATCAATATGCCGCTCTTCATTACTCATTTTTATCCGTCCATCGTCATTGAGCTCTGCAAATGACTCATATAGAGATCAGTAAAGTACGATTTAACTCACAAAAATCGCGTTTAGTCCTTTCTGTTATCTCAAAAGAGATCGATGCTAGTGCCAGCATCATCATATTGAATTCACCTCATGGGGTTAACCCATGGGGTAATAGAAGAGGGTAATCCAAATATGGTCACAAATGAAGATCGTGCTGACTGGCACAGGGTAGATATTGTTGCAGCACTTCATAAACAGGGCGTTTCTATTCGCGAACTTTCTGTTCGCTCAGGCCTCAAGCCAGACACCCTTAAGAACGCGCTCTCACGTGCCTATCCCAAAGCGGAACGCATTATCGCCGACGCGTTGGGTCTTACGCCGGAAAAAATCTGGCCCAGTCGCTATCCCAATACCGTGAACACTGCCGCGAATCCCCCTTCCTTAATGAATTAATCCCTTCTCACAAGGAGCGTTTTATGACGTAGCGAAACTGTTGGCGTAAATAAAATTTGTCGTATTCAAGGAAATTATAATTTCATTATAAAGAGAAGTCATTATGAGTAATCCCGGGAATAAAATGGGTGTAATGCATCTGACCATATTAACCGCAGTGAACATGCTGGGGTCAGGCATCATTATGTTACCGACAAAGCTTGCGGAAGTGGGGACAATGTCAATATTGTCCTGGCTGGTAACGGCGTTTGGTTCGCTTGCTCTCGCATGGGCATTTTCGAAGTGTGGTTTATTTAGTACAAAAAGTGGTGGAATGGGAGGATACGCCGAATATGCGTTTGGGAAATCGGGTAACTTTATTGCTAACTATACCTACGCAATAAGTCTATTAATTGCCAATATTGCGATTGCTATCTCTGCTGTAGGTTATGGGACGGTTTTATTTGGTGTTGAGCTTACGCCTGTCCAGGTTTGTATTGCGACCATTGCCGTACTGTGGATTACCACCGTGCTTAATTTCGGCGGGGCAAAAATTACGGGGCAGATTGGTTCCATTACCGTGTGGGGCGTCATTATTCCTGTTGTTGGGCTATGTGTGATTGGTTGGTTCTGGTTTAGTCCATCACTTTATATTAGCGCCTGGAATCCTAATAATATGGATTTCTTTTCTGCAATATCAACGTCAATCTCCATGACGCTGTGGGCATTTCTTGGCCTTGAGTCAGCCTGCGCGAATATGGATGCCGTTGAAAATCCGCAGAAAAACGTGCCTATCGCCGTATTTGGCGGTACGTTGGTTTGTGCCGTAATCTATATTTTGTCTACAAACGTTATCGCCGGAATTGTTCCAAACCTTGATCTCCTGCACTCGACGGCACCGTTTGGTTTGGCCTATGCCTCGATGTTTACGCCCGTTGTTGGAAGTGTGGTGATGTTCCTGATGGCGCTGGCCTGTATTGGTTCGCTGTTGGGGTGGCAGTTTACCGTCGCTCAGGTCTTTAAATCTTCCGCAGATATTGGTTATTTCCCGGGGGTGTTCTCGCGTGTAACGGCGAAAGATGCGCCAGTTATTGGCATGATTATCTTAGGGGTTGTGCAAACACTATTAGCATTAATGACGATTAGCCCTTCGTTGAATAAACAATTTAATAGCTTAGTTAACCTGGCGGTAGTAACAAATTTAGTGCCTTATGTACTCTCAATGGCCGCATTAATACCGATGCAAAAGCTGGCCGGTATTCATGGTGGGCAGATGAAAACCAATACTATCATTGCACTGCTGGGCACCATTTATAGCTTTTACGCGCTCTATGCCTCGGGGGAAGAGGCCATGATGTTAGGTGCGTTAGTGACATTCTCCGGCTGGACATTCTGGGGAATGTTTATACAGAAAAAGGATGAAAGTTCAGTAACGGCTTATCAGGGATAAGAAAATGAAAATAATCGCGATTATGAATCATTTTGGCGTATTGGCAAAAGAAGCGCCTGTAGAAGAATTACATAAAAAACTCGTGTCAAAAGATTATCGTATTATCTACCCAGAAGATGTAGATGATCTCATGGAACTGGTCGAAAATAATGCAAAGGTTTGTGGTGTTATTTTTGACTGGGATACCTGGTCAGTACTCTTACCCAAAAATATTTCTGGCTTAAACGAGCAGCTGCCGATGTATGCATTTTCGAGTCAGCGCAACCCGCTCGAAATAGATGTGGATGATCTTGGCCTTAATCTTCATTTCTTCGAGTACGCCTTTGACGCCGTCGAAGAGATTGCTGCCCGTATTCAACGAGGCACTGATGCCTATTTTGACGCGATTCTTCCGCCTTTTACTAAAGCGCTATTCCGCTACGTTGACGAAGGGAAATACACGTTTTGTACGCCAGGCCATATGGGCGGAACGGCTTTCCAGCAAAGCCCCGTAGGCAGCCTGTTTTACGACTTCTTTGGCGCAAATACCATGAAGTCAGATATCTCGGTCTCCGTCTCTGAACTCGGTTCGCTTCTTGACCACTCAGGCCCACACCGCGAGGCAGAGAATTATATCGCTGATGCCTTTAACGCGGACCGTAGCTACATGGTGACAAACGGCACATCGACGGCTAATAAGATTGTAGGCATGTACGCCGCACCTGCGGGCAGCACTATTTTAGTTGACCGCAATTGCCATAAATCACTGACCCATTTAATGATTATGAGTGATGTCACGCCAATCTATTTCCGTCCAACGCGAAATGCGTGGGGGATATTAGGTGGGATACCGCGCAGTGAATTTACACGTGAAACGATTGAAGCGCGTGTAAAACAAACCCCCGGCGCCACCTGGCCGGTGCATGCAGTCATCACAAACTCCACCTATGACGGCTTGCTTTATAACACCGACTACATCAAACAGACCCTGGATGTAAAATCCATCCACTTCGATTCTGCCTGGGTACCCTATACCAACTTTAGCCCCATCTACAAAGGCCTCTGTGGTATGAGCGGCGAGCGCGTACCAGGTAAAGTGATATACGAAACGCAGTCTACACACAAATTGCTGGCCGCCTTTTCCCAGGCATCCATGATTCACATTAAAGGTGAAGTGGAAGAAGAAACCTTCAACGAAGCATTTATGATGCATACGTCCACGTCGCCACATTATGGCATCGTGGCGTCTATTGAAACTTCTGCGGCAATGATGAAAGGAAATGCGGGAAAACGGTTGATGGAAAATTCTATCCTGCGCGCCGTTCGCTTCCGTAAAGAGATTAAAAAGATTAAAGCGTCCTCCGAGAGCTGGTTCTTCGACGTCTGGCAGCCAGAAGGAGAAGCATTAGCACCATGCTGTTGGAATCTTACGCCTGGTGCAGAGTGGCATGGTTTTAAAAATATCGATGAAGGGCATATGTTCCTCGACCCCATCAAAGTCACTCTGTTAACGCCGGGAATGGATAAACAGGGCAAAATGGAAGAGCGGGGGATTCCGGCATCCATCGTGGCGAAATATCTCGATCAGCATGGCATTATTGTTGAGAAAACCGGGCCCTATAACCTGTTATTCCTCTTCAGTATTGGCATCAATAAAACCAAAGCGTTGAGCCTGCTTCGGGCACTGAATGATTTCAAACGCGACTACGATAGTAATGCGTTAGTTAAAGATATGCTGCCATCCATCTATGAGCAGCAGCCTGGTTTCTACGCAGGTATGCGTATTCAGGAACTCTCGAACGGTATTCATCAGCTTATTCGCCAGCATCAATTGCCGGAACTGATGTTCCGTGCTTTTGAGACCTTACCGACAATGGCGATGAACCCTCATGCAGCTTTCCAGAAAGAACTGCATGGTGAAATTGAGGAGGTTTATCTCGAAGCGATGATTGGCCGAGTTAGCGCAAACATGATCCTGCCTTATCCTCCTGGCGTGCCGTTAGTGATGCCTGGAGAGATGCTGACTGAAGAGAATCGCCCCACGCTCGAGTTTATTCAGATGCTTTGCGAAATTGGTGCCTGGTACCCGGGTTTCGAAACAGATATCCACGGCGTTTATCGACAGGCCGATGGGCGTTATACGGTTAAAGTGATTAAGAACATGCAGTAAGTTTGTCTGGCAACCTGCCCCTTATCTTTGAGGGGCAGGCAGAAGCATCGTGACACACTTTCAGTTATGCATTTTTCTTCTGCGATAAGAGCTAATTATGGCCCGCACCCATCGTGACGGTACGCTTCGGACATAAACCCATTACAAAATGTTACCTTCCTGCCCATAACTGAGCGTAGTCCACTAAGCTTAATCTCACGCAGCATAAAAAATGGTCAACGCCAGTGCTGCGGGGGAATGACTCCCTGATTTCACGTAATGCAATATGATGTCTAATCAACTGGAGGTCAGAAATGGCAAATCATCGTGGTGGTTCAGGTAACTTTGCTGAAGACCGGGACAGAGCATCAGAAGCAGGTCGTAAAGGTGGCCAGCATAGCGGCGGTAATTTTAAAAATGATCCGCAGCGCGCCTCCGAAGCAGGTAAAAAGGGAGGGAAAAACAGCCATGGTAGCAACCGCAACAGCTAACCTCTTACAGGGCTGAGTTAATCCGTAGCGAGTGTTTATACACTCTGTAACCCCTCTCCGCCGCCGATGGATTCGGCGGCTTTTTATTTTCACTTCACCGGGTTGAACTGTGACCTTGCTCACTGCACACTGTAAGGCTGTTTGATTTCCGGGCGGCATCATGTCTCTTTTCTCACGCTACGCATTTTCTGTTAAGCCTCAGGAAGCCATCCTGATCCTCATCACCATGTTCTGGGGCGGTACCTTTCTCGCCGTACAGTACGCCGTCACCCTCAGCGGGCCGTTCTTCTTCGTGGGCGTGCGCTTTGCGATGGCTGCGGTTGCCGTTGGGCTGCTTTGCGCCCGCTCATTGCGCGGCCTGACCCGGCTTGAACTGAAAGCGGGCGTCGTGATTGGTGTCGCCATTGCGCTGGGCTACAGCCTGCAAACCTGGGGGTTACAGTCGATTCCCAGCAGTAAATCCGCGTTTATTACCGCCATGTATGTGCCGCTAGTGCCGCTGTTGCAGTGGCTCTGTTTAGGGAGAATGCCGGGGCTGATGTCCTGCGCGGGCATCGTGCTGGCTTTCATCGGGCTGATTTTTCTTGCCGGGCCAAATGGCGATTTGCTGGCGCTCGGGCAGGGGGAGCTGATTACGCTTGCCAGCGCGGTGGCGATTGCGGCTGAAATTATTCTTATCAGCGCCTGGGCGGGGAAAGTCGATGTGCGGCGAGTCACCGTTGTGCAACTGGCGACGGCGTCGATTGTGGCATTTGCCATGATGGTACCTGCCGCTGAAAGTGTGCCACCGGTATCGCCTGGCTTGCTGATAGTGGCCCTGGGGTTGGGGATTTTCAGCGCCATTATTCAGGTGACCATGAACTGGGCGCAGCGTAGCGTGTCGCCGACGCGCGCGACGGTTATCTACACCGGTGAACCGGTATGGGCAGGGATTTTTGGCCGACTGGCTGGAGAACGCTTACCGGCGCTGGCGCTGCTGGGCGCGGCCTTTATCGTGGTTGGTGTGTTGGTCAGTGAATTGAAGTTTAAGCGTAAAAAAAAGTCACAACTGACTACGGAAGCATCACTTAATCATGAGCCGTAAGTATCACGCCTGTGTATGCCTCCCGCTTTTGCTATGCTGTGGAGGCTAATAACAGGAGAGGGCGTATGACTCAGGACGCAACAAAGAAAAGCGGAAAACGCTCGCAGGCAGTCAGTGCAAAAAAACAAGCCATTCTCTCGGCTGCGCTCAATACTTTTTCCCAGTACGGCATTCATGGCACGCGCCTTGAGCAGGTAGCTGAGCTTGCCGGCGTGTCAAAAACCAATCTGCTTTACTACTATCCGTCGAAAGAGGCGCTTTATGTCGCCGTGATGCGACAAATTCTGGCTATCTGGCTGGCGCCGTTGAAAGCGTTTCGCGAAGATCTCGCCCCGCTGGTGGCGATTAGAGAGTACATCAGGCTGAAACTGGAGGTCTCGCGCGACTATCCGCAGGCTTCGCGACTGTTCTGCCTTGAGATGCTGCAAGGCGCGCCGTTGCTGATGAACGAACTGACAGGCGATCTTAAAGCGCTGGTCGAGGCTAAATCCGCGATTATCGCCGCGTGGGTGAATGCGGGAAAACTCGCGCCGGTTGACCCGCACCACCTCATTTTTATGATTTGGGCGACAACCCAGCACTATGCGGATTTCGCCACTCAGGTGGAAGCGGTTACGGGCGCGACATTGCAGGATGAAGCCTTCTTTCAGCGCACGGTCGACAATGTGCAGCAGATGATTATCGAAGGCATTCGCGTACGTTAATTGGCATTCGCTGGCGGCAGCGGGCAGCTCAGGTCACCCTCTTCGCATTGTAAAAGGGAAGAGAGAAAGGCTTCGCGCTCGGCGGTTTTATCCGTAAGACATTGGTTGCGCACCATTGGCTGAACGCTACCGCCCTCGCTGCTGGAGCTTAGCAGTTCGCAATCGGCGTCACGGGAAGCAATCCATGCTGTCTGCGCTTTTTTCAGCTGCTCACGCTGCGGTTCCTGCGCCCGTTTTTGCGCCGCCTGATACGTCTCGTTTAGTTTTTTGTCCGCCGCCTGATACTGAGCAGCAGTGCATTGATTCAGGTCGCTCTGAGTGCTGGCGTCTTTGCATTCATCCGCCAGCGCCAGGCCGCTTGCCATCAGGGTGATCATCGCCAGCAAGGTACGTTTCATCTGTTCACTCCCTTAAAAAAGATGCCGTTGAATATAGTATGAATCATGGTCCATGTGAAAGGGGCGTTAATGCTTTGCACTCACAATTATCTCCTCCAACCAGCGTTCGCTTTTCTGATTTTTGACCCTGCCGTAGACCGCGCCAACAAAGATGGTTGATCATCATCTACTGCTAATTAAAAAATGTTCAATAACAGGGATGGCGGACGATGTCAGGCGAGGAAAATACCTTCAGGCTCGGGCTATATACATTGGCCTGGCCGATATTTATCGAACAGTTGCTGCGATTGCTGATGAACTACGTCAGCGTGTTTATGCTGGGGCATTACTCGGATGAAGCGGTAGCCGCCACCGGTGTTGCCAGTCAGATTTTGGCTATCTCGGTTATCTTTTACGGCTTTTTAACGGTGGGTGTACAAATTGTCGTGGCGCAGCTTATCGGCGCGAAAAAATTTCATCGCGTGGAGTACGTCATCACTAACGGACTGGTGGTGGCGTTTATCATTGGCGTAGTGATGAGTTTTATCTTCATCATTTTTGGAGAGGGATTCCTGCGCGCGCTGGGGTTGAGTGAACAGTTGGTCAGCGTGGGTGCACCGTTTATTCAGATTATCGGCGGCAGTTCGGTGATTATTGCGCTTTATTCCTCAGTGCTGCCGATTCTGCGTACGTATGGCTACGTGCGTCAGGCGATGGTCGTGCCGATTACCGTGAGCGTGATTAACGTGATCCTCAACTACATGTTCCTCTACGGGCCGCTCAGCTTTCTGGATATGGGCGTTACCGGCGTGGGGATCGCCAGCAGCATCGCCAACATTGTGGGGATGGCGCTTAGCGTCTGGCTGCTGAACAAGTACATTGGTTATCGATTCCGCTGGCAGAAACTGAAACAGTGCTCACGCAAAATGCTCGGTTCTATTTTGCAATATGGCCTGCCGTCCGCGGGAGAGAACTTATCCTATGCGGGTTCCCAACTGGTGGTGACCGCCATTATCGCGTTGCTAGGCACCGAAGCGCTGACCACCAAAATTTACGCCTCCAGCATCAGCCAGTTTGTGGCGCTGTTTGCCATATCGATAGGCCAGGCTTCGCAAATCATCATTGGCCGGGCAATTGGCGCGCGGGAACTGGATACCGCGTATCGCCAGGGCATCCGCAGCTGGCGAATAGGCTTGTTGATTGCCTTGCTGGTAAGTGCGCTGCTGGCGACGTTTGCCAGGCCGATTATGGCGCTGTTTACACCCAGCGAAACGATTATTGAAATGGCCAGGGTGCTGTTTATGTACTCCATTTTGCTGGAACTGGGGCGTGCCACCAATATCATCGTGATCAGCTCGTTAAACGCGACCGGGGATGTGCGTTTCCCGTTTATCTGCGGGATTATTGTGATGTGGGTTGTCAGCCTGCCGTTTTCGTATGTGCTGGGGATCTCCGCCGGGCTGGGGCTGGTGGGGGTATGGCTGGCGTACATTATTGATGAGGGCGTGAGGGCCGCGTTGATGTACCGCCGCTGGCAGAGCCGAATCTGGACGACGAAATCGCTGTTTTAATCGTCGGCGAACTGGGGTTAATAATGTATTAATAAGCCATTATTAACCCCGCCTTCTGTATTGGTTGGGTAAACTCATCGCCTGTTTTTTACCCGGTTTTGCTTGCTATGTCTTCGCTCTCCCTCCCGCAATGGTTTTTTACGTTGTGTATTCTGCTGCCTGCTGTTTCGTTTGCTGGTGCACAACATACCTCTCTCAGCTACGCCGCCCGCGAGCGGATGCAAAACCGTGCCAGGCTGCTAAAACAGTACCAGGTGCATCTAAAAAAACAGGCGAGCTACATTGTGGAAGGCAATGCCGAAAGCAGAAGGGCGCTGCGCCAGCACAACCGGGAGCAGATAAAACAGCATCCTGAATGGTTCCCTGCACCGTTGAAGTTGAGCGATAAACATTGGCAGGCGCTGGCGGAAAACAACCATTTCTTAAGCAGCGACCATCTGCATAACATCACCGAAGTAGCGATTCACCGCCTGGAGCAGCAGCTTGGTAAGCCTTACGTCTGGGGCGGCACGCGGCCTGATAAAGGCTTCGACTGCAGCGGGTTAGTTTTTTATGCCTACAACAAGATCCTCGAGGCAAAGCTCCCGCGCACGGCTAATGAGATGTATCACTACCATCGGGCAACGATTGTGGCGAATAACGACCTGCGCCGGGGAGATTTGCTGTTTTTCCATATTCACAACCGCGAAATTGCTGACCATATGGGCGTGTATCTGGGCGATGGTCAGTTTATCGAGTCACCACGCACGGGGGAAACCATTCGGATAAGCCGATTAGCCGAACCTTTCTGGCAGGATCACTTTTTGGGCGCGCGCAGGATTTTGACGGAAGAGACGATTTTGTAGGGCGGCAATACTGCGAAAAAGTTAAAGTCGTACACGTTTTTCTCCCTCGCCCCTTTGGGGAGAGGGCCGGGGTGAGGGGCTCAGCGCGCACTTTCCCCTCACCCTAACCCTCTCCCCAAAGGGGCGAGGGGACAGTCCGAGACCTTATATAGTCTCCCCCATCAACTCAACGCCCCCATAATCTTCAACTCCAGCTCGTCCGGCACTTCGTTATACGACAGCACATGCAGCCCCGGCGCAAACAACCTCGCATAACGCGCCAGCAAAGGGCGCAACTGCGGCGGCACCAGCAGCACCGGGTCTTTACCCGCCGCTTTCATTTGCTCCTTCACCTGCGGCATCGTGCTCTGGAACTGGTTGAGCATATTCGGGTCAACCGGCACGCTATCGAGCATCACTTTGCCAGCCTGTTGCGCCTGATTCACCACGTTGGTCAGCAGGTTTTCCAGCTCATTATTCAGCGTATACACCGTCAGCTCCTGCTTGCGAACGAACGGATGGGTAATGCTGCGCCGCAGTGCCAGGCGCACATCGGCCGCCAGCAGAATATGATCTTTGGTGACGGTACTACTGGCGACCAGCACGGTGGCGATGGTGACGATATCGCGCAGGGAAACGCCTTCGGTCAGCAGCGCCCGGTACACTTTCAGCAACTGGCTGTAATTCAGCGCCGCACTCAAATCCTCTGCCAGGCGCGGTGCCATCGACGACAAACGGTTATGCAACTGAGTAATATCGTCATAGTTAAACAAATCAGGAATATAGCTGCGCACAATCTTATTCACATGCGTGGCAATTACGCTGGCGCTGTCGATCACCTGATACCCCATATTCAGCGCCTTCGCCTTCTGCGCGGGCTGAATCCAGGTCACCGGCATCCCGTACGCCGGGTCGTTCCCCAGCACGCCGTCAATCTCACCGTAGGTTTCACTGGAGGGCAGGGCCATCAGTTTATCCGCCGGAATATCCGCTTCATCAGCCTTAATGCCGTTGATGAAAATGGCGTACTGGCTGGGCTTGAGGCGGAAGTTTTCGCGAATGCGGATCTCCGGCAGCAGCACGCCGTTGCCGTCGGAAATCACCTGCCGCACGCCGCGAATCCGCTGGGTGAGCGGATTACCCTGCGCTTTGTCCACCAGCGCCACCAGCTTGTAACCGAGGCTTAAACTAATGGGCTCGATCAGCGGAATGGTTTCCCAACTGACCTGTTGCTCGCTGGTTTCGGTGATGGTGCGGGTTAGCGTTTCGAGGCTTTTCTCTTCCGCCTCCGCCGCCTGCGGGCGTTTGCTCATCCGCCAGCCGGTAAAACCAAGCAGGGCGCTGAACAGCAAAAACGGCAGATGCGGCATCCCCGGCACTACCGCCAGCACAAACATAATCCCGGTGGCGGTGTAGAGCACCGACGGGCTTGCCAGCAGCTGGTGGCGCACGTCATGGGCGATATCGCCGTTGTCGCTGACACGGGTGACGATAATCGCTGCCGCGGTAGAGAGCAGCAGGGAAGGGATCTGCGCCACCAGGCCGTCGCCGATGGTCATCAGCACATACTGCTGGAAGGCGGCATCGGCGCTCAGGTTGTATTTGAAGATCCCGATACAGACGCCGCCAATCAGGTTGATCGCCAGAATCATCATCCCGGCGATGGCATCCCCGCGCACAAACTTCGACGCCCCGTCCATCGCGCCGTAGAAATCGGCCTCGCTGGCAACATCTTTACGCCGGGTCTGCGCCTGCGCCTGATTGATCAATCCGGCGTTAAGATCGGCGTCAATCGCCATCTGTTTGCCGGGCATCGCGTCCAGGGTAAAGCGGGCAGAAACCTCAGAAATACGCTCGGCCCCTTTGGTGACGACGATAAAGTTGATTGTCAACAGCGTCAGTAAATCCGAGCGTGAAAGCATTATCGCCGCGCTGCACGGGCAGTCGATTTTCAATGGCGGCGGGCTGTCGCCGTTAAATAAAATCAGCCCGACGCATCCGCCGAAACCTGCCACCGTGGCGGTGCCGGAAGAGACGGAGAAAAAAGCCCGCGACGTCAACGAGAAAACGGCGCTACTGAAAAAGAAGTCCGCCACTGAGCTTGGCGAGCTGGCGACCAGTATCAACACCATCGCCCGCGATGCGCATATGGAAGCCAATCTGGAGATGGAGATTGTTCCGCAGGGATTACGCGTGCTGATTAAAGATGACCAGAACCGCAATATGTTTGAACGCGGCAGCGCGAAGATTATGCCGTTCTTTAAAACGCTGCTGGTGGAACTCGCGCCGGTATTCGACTCGCTCGACAACAAAATTATTATTACCGGGCATACCGATGCGATGGCCTATAAAAGCAATATCTACAACAACTGGAACCTTTCGGGTGACCGCGCGCTTTCGGCTCGTCGGGTGCTGGAAGAGGCCGGGATGCCGGAAGATAAAGTGATGCAGGTAAGCGCGATGGCGGACCAGATGCTGCTGGATGCCAAAAATCCGCAAAGCGCGGGTAACCGGCGCATTGAGATTATGGTGCTCACCAAAAGCGCGTCCGATACGTTGTATCAATATTTTGGTCAGCATGGGGATAAGGTGGTGCAGCCGTTGGTGAAAAAGCTGGATAAGCGGGAGGAGAAGAGGGGGTAATGGTGCACGCTGTGCCCCTCACCCCGACCCTCTCCCGTAGGGAGAGGGAGAAAACCGCGTAGATTTTACCTTTGGTGCGGTCGGTCCCCTCTCCCATAAGGAGAGGGAAAAACCGTACATTCTTAACCTCTGGCGCGGTCAGTTCCCTCTCCCTTGAGGGAGAGGGTTAGGGTGAGGGGGAAAATACCGCACCAACTTAACCAATCGTCATCAGACTCGCATTCCCACCCGCCGCCGCGGTGTTCACACTCAGCGAACGTTCGTGATACAGGCGTTCCAGCAGCAGATTCGTTTCGCCGCGCGCAAAGCCCTGCACTGAAACAATCGCGCCGTCGCGGGCCGCAACCTGTTCACACAGTTTGCGCAGTTGATCGGAATCGCCGTGGTAAATCACCGCATCGAAGAACTGGCTCATAAGCACATCCGCTTTGGCGAAGCGAATACGCTCGCTCACCTCTTTCGGCAGCTTTTTCGCCAGTTCGCGCTGGAGTGGGGCATCCGGCCACAGCACTTCGCTACCGACAGCCATGACGGCCGCCAGTTGGGTCAGCGCATCCTGCTCGTCATCGGCGACGCAAAGTACGCGCTCGCGCGGCATCAGCGTCCAGGTGTTACGTTCACCGGTCGGGCCCGGCAGCACGCGCTGGGTTCCGGCTTGCGCCAGTTCGCCATACTGCTGGCACAGCGCGCTCAGCGAGGCGTTACCGTTGCCCCAGTTCTTCAGCGCGGTGAGCGGTTTTTCCAGCAGCGCTTTCAATTGTGCATCTACCGGATATTCCGCGTCATGACGTGCGAGCGTCGTGCCCAACGCCGTTTCCGGGCGGCTGGTCAGCAGGCGATAGAGATAGAGCGGGCCGCCCGCTTTCGGGCCGGTGCCGGATAACCCTTCACCACCGAAAGGTTGCACGCCTACCACTGCGCCGACCATGTTACGGTTGACGTACAGGTTGCCGACCTTCGCGCTACCCGTAACCTGTGCGATGGTTTCGTCGATGCGCGTATGCACGCCCAGCGTCAAACCGTAGCCAGAGGCGTTAATTTGCTCAATCAGTTTGTCCAGGTTATTGCGGTTGTAACGCACCACGTGCAGTACCGGGCCGAACACTTCTTTCTTCAGTTCATCAAAACTTTCCAGCTCAATAAGCGTCGGGGCAACAAAGGTACCGGACTGCCATTCGCGCGCGTCCTCGCTGTTTTCGCGTGCCGCCTGGAAGACGGTGCGGCCTTTGGCGCGCATTGCCTGAATGTGGCGTTCGATATTGGTTTTGGCTTCGTCATCAATCACCGGGCCGATGTCGGTGGTCAGACGGCCTGGGTTGCCCATGCGGCATTCACTCATCGCACCGCGCAGCATAGTGAGGGTGTGATCGGCGATATCGTCCTGCAGGCAGAGTACACGCAGGGCGGAACAACGCTGGCCCGCACTGTCGAAGGCGGAGGCGACGACATCCACAACAACCTGCTCGGTGAGTGCGGAAGAGTCGACGATCATCGCGTTCATCCCGCCCGTCTCGGCGATAAGCGGCGTCGGGCGACCCTGTGCATCCAGGCGGGTGGCGATGTTGCGTTGCAGCAGGGTAGCGACTTCCGTCGAGCCAGTGAACATCACGCCACGTACACGGTTGTCAGAGGTGAGTTGTGCGCCCACGGTTTCGCCACGGCCCGGTAGCAGTTGCACCACGCCAGGCGGTACGCCGGCTTCCAGCAGAATGGCAATGCCCTGTGCGGCAATCAGCGGCGTTTGCTCGGCGGGTTTTGCCAGTACGCTGTTCCCCGCGGCGAGAGCGGCGGCAATTTGCCCGGTAAAGATCGCCAGCGGGAAGTTCCACGGGCTGATACACACCACAGGGCCGAGCGGGCGGTGAGTTTCGTTATCGAAATCATGACGTACCTGACCGGCGTAATAGTGCAGGAAATCGACCGCTTCGCGCACTTCGGCAATCGCGTTGCTGAAGGTTTTCCCGGCTTCACGCACCAGAATGCCAATTAACTGCTGCATCTGGCCTTCCATCAACACGGCGGCGCGCTCCAGAATGGCGGCACGTTCCTGCGGCGGCGTGGCAAACCAGATGGGCGCATTGTTCACCGCGCTGGTCAGCGCTTGTTCCACTTCGTTTTCGCTGGCTTCGCGCACGTAGCCAACGATATCTTTCGGCTCCGCCGGGTTAAGCAGCGGCGTCATTTCACCTTCGACGACCGGGTGTTCCAGCATCGGCAGGGCACGCCATTTCTGCAACGCACTGTTCAGCAGCGAAGAAGAGAGCGAGGCCAGTCGGTGTTCGTTAGCGAGATCGAGGCCTGCCGAGTTGGCGCGGTCTTTTCCATAGAGATCGCGCGGCAGGGGAATTTTCGGATGCGGCAGCCCCGCAGCACCTTCCTGAATGGCCATTTTCTCAACGGCTTCAACCGGATCGGCCACCAGTTCATCAAGCGGTAGCGTGGTATCGGCGATACGGTTAACGAAGGAGGTGTTAGCACCGTTTTCCAGCAGACGACGCACCAGATACGCCAGCAGCGTTTCATGCGTACCCACCGGGGCGTAAATACGGCACGGACGGTTTAATTTGCCGTCAGCGACTTTACCCACCACTTGTTCGTACAGCGGTTCACCCATGCCGTGCAGGCACTGGAACTCATACTGACCCGGATAGTAGTTCTGCCCGGCCAGTTGATAAATGGCCGCCAGCGTGTGGGCGTTGTGGGTGGCGAACTGCGGATAAATCAGGTTTGGCGCACCCAGCAGTTTCTTCGCACAGGCGAGGTAAGAGACGTCGGTGTACACCTTGCGGGTATAAACCGGGTAACCTTCCAGTCCGTCCATTTGCGCACGTTTGATTTCGCTGTCCCAGTATGCGCCTTTCACCAGACGAATCATCAGGCGACGACGGCTGCGGGTGGCGAGGTCAATCAGGTAATCAATGACGAACGGGCAGCGTTTCTGATACGCCTGAATAACAAAGCCAATGCCGTTCCAGCCCGCCAGTTCTGGCTCGAAGCACAGTTTTTCCAGCAGGTCGAGTGAGATCTCCAGACGGTCCGCTTCTTCAGCGTCGATGTTAATGCCGATATCGTACTGGCGCGCCAGCAACGTCAGCGATTTCAGGCGCGGATAGAGTTCGTCCATCACACGATCATATTGTGCGCGGCTGTAGCGCGGGTGCAGGGCGGAAAGCTTAATCGAGATGCCCGGACCTTCATAAATGCCGCGCCCGTTAGAGGCTTTACCAATCGCATGGATCGCCTGTTGATAAGAGACCATATAGGCTTGCGCATCGGCGGCGGTCAGCGCCGCTTCGCCCAGCATGTCATAAGAGTAGCGGAACCCTTTCTCTTCCAGTTTACGCGCATTGGCCAGCGCTTCGGCAATGGTTTCCCCGGTGACGAACTGCTCGCCCATCAGGCGCATCGCCATATCCACGCCCTTGCGGATCAGCGGTTCGCCGCTTTTACCGATAATGCGGTTGAGCGAGCGAGAAAGGCTGGCTTCATTGTGCGTAGAGACCAGTTTACCGGTAAACAACAGGCCCCAGGTCGCCGCGTTGACAAACAGCGAGGGGCTACGGCCAATATGCGACTGCCAGTTGCCGTTGCTGATTTTGTCGCGGATCAGCGCGTCACGCGTCGCTTTATCCGGAATACGCAGCAGCGCTTCGGCCAGACACATCAGCGCCACGCCTTCCTGAGAGGAGAGGGAAAACTCCTGCAACAGGCTCTGCACCATGCCCGCGCGTCCGCTGGCGGTTTTTTGATTACGCAGCTTTTCTGCCAGTTTCCATGCCAGCTGGTGAGCCTGAGCGGCGATATTTTCCGGCAGACGCGCCTGCTCCATTAACATGGGAACCGCATCGGTTTCGCTGCGGCGCCAGGCGGCAGTGATGGCTGCACGACTCACGGACTGCGGCAGGATCTGTTCGGCGAACTCAAGGAACGGCTGGTGTGACTCTTCCTGGGCGGTGACGATTTCATCACTTTCATTAGCAGCCCCGGCGAGCAGTGCCGGCAATTCCGGCAAGACTTCATCGTTTTCCAGCTTTTCCAGATAATTAAAGATTGCCTGTTTAATTAACCAGTGTGGGGTGCGATCAATTCGTGTGGCCGCACTTTTAATTCGCTCGCGCGTGGCTTCATCCAGCTTAACACCCATGGTGGTGGTGCCCATGCCATCTACTCCTGTTGTTTTGTCGTCATATTTTAGGCGTAGCAAGAATATCTACCATGTTGCAACTTTGTGCAACCGTGTTAAATGTGACATCAATTGCAACCTGAGAAATGAATTTATTGTTAAAAGAAAAAGTGATGGTATGGAATGTAATCGATGTATCCGAAAGCTTGATTTTGAGGGCTAGTTAACAGTTCTAAAGGGTGCAACCCTAAAAAGCGTGAGGGAGTGCAACCTATAGGAAAATGGTATTACGACAGGGATGCATTCGATGTGAATGCAGTGTTAAATCGTTTGTGAAAAAACTTCGCTTCCGTCAGGATACGGTCGCCTGAATAACAGAACAGGCCTTTACCTCGTTCCGGTAAGGGAATAACGACAAGTCGGATTGGGTCGACGAATAAATCTGGAGAGTTTTAATGAATATAAGCACACCGATGCTGGTGACTTTTTTTGTCTATATCTTTGGCATGATATTAATTGGGTTTTTCGCCTGGCGATCGACGAAAAACTTCGATGATTATATCCTCGGGGGACGAAGTCTTGGGCCATTTGTGACCGCGCTTTCTGCGGGCGCGTCGGATATGAGCGGCTGGCTGCTGATGGGCCTGCCAGGTGCGATTTTTATCGCCGGTATCTCGGAAAGCTGGATTGCTATCGGCCTGACCGTCGGCGCATGGATCAACTGGAAACTGGTGGCGGGGCGTTTACGTGTCCACACCGAGGCCAACAATAATGCGCTAACGCTGCCGGATTACTTTACCGGACGTTTCGAAGATAAGAGCCGCGTGCTGCGTATTATCTCCGCGCTGGTGATTCTGCTGTTCTTCACCATCTATTGTGCGTCTGGCATTGTGGCAGGGGCGCGTCTGTTCGAAAGCACCTTCGGCATGAGTTATGAAACGGCGCTGTGGGCCGGTGCTGCCGCGACCATCATTTACACCTTTATCGGCGGCTTCCTGGCCGTGAGCTGGACCGACACCGTACAGGCCAGCCTGATGATTTTCGCGCTGATCCTGACACCAGTAATGGTTATCCTCGCCGTGGGCGGCCTGGATGATTCGATTGAAGTTATCAAGCAAAAGAGCATTGAGAATATCGATATGCTCAAAGGACTGAACTTTGTCGCCATCATTTCCCTGATGGGCTGGGGGCTTGGTTACTTCGGTCAGCCGCACATTCTCGCGCGTTTCATGGCGGCAGATTCCCACCACAGCATCGTGCATGCGCGTCGTATCAGTATGACCTGGATGATCCTGTGTCTGGCGGGTGCGGTCGCGGTTGGCTTCTTTGGTATCGCCTACTTCCAGAATAACCCGGCAGTTGCGGGCCCGGTCAGCCAGAACGCCGAACGCGTGTTTATCGAACTGGCGCAAATCCTGTTTAATCCGTGGATTGCCGGTATTCTGCTTTCTGCAATCCTGGCGGCGGTGATGTCGACCCTGAGCTGCCAGTTGCTGGTGTGCTCCAGCGCGATTACCGAAGATCTGTACAAAGCGTTCCTGCGTAAAAATGCCAGCCAGAAAGAGCTGGTGTGGGTAGGGCGTTTGATGGTGCTGGTGGTGGCGCTGGTGGCGATTGCGCTGGCAGCAAACCCGGAAAACCGCGTGCTTGGCCTTGTAAGCTATGCCTGGGCTGGTTTTGGTGCAGCGTTTGGCCCGGTGGTGCTGTTCTCGGTACTGTGGTCACGTATGACACGTAACGGTGCGCTGGCGGGGATGATTATCGGTGCGGTAACCGTGATCGTCTGGAAACATTTCGAGCTGCTGGGTCTGTACGAAATCATTCCGGGCTTTATCTTCGGTAGTCTGGGTATTGTTATCTTCAGCCTGCTGGATAAAGCACCGTCTGCGGCAATGCGTAAACGCTTCGAAGAAGCCGACGCACATTACCATTCTGCACCGCCGCCGCGTTTACAGGCGGAGTAAACACGTTGCCGGATGCGCTGCGCTTATCCGGCCTACAGGAGAATTTGTAGGCCGGATAAGGCGTTAGCCGCATCCGGCATTTTATCATCCGAATTTTCCCGCCAGCACATCTTACTGCTTTTACATTTGCTTATCATTTCCGACATATTTCACTTGAATTTCGTCTTTGCGTAATGATAATCGCTATCACTCACATTTACTTTTCTTTGCATGTGTTGACTGCGATTCACATTTAAGGACGTTCGTATGTTTGTGCCTTTCCTGATTATGCTGCGCGAAGGATTAGAAGCCGCGCTGATTGTTAGCCTTATCGCCAGCTATTTGAAACGCACACAGCGTGGCGACCTGATAGGTGTTATGTGGATTGGCGTATTTCTGGCCGCGGGGCTTTGTCTTGGGCTGGGCATCTTTATCAACGAAACCACCGGCGAGTTCCCACAAAAAGAACAAGAACTGTTTGAAGGGATCGTGGCGGTCATTGCTGTCGTTATCCTCACGTGGATGGTGTTCTGGATGCGCAAAGTGTCGCGCAACGTAAAACAGCAACTGGAGCAGGCGGTGGATAACGCGCTGGCGCGGGGCAATCACCACGGCTGGGCGCTGGTGATGATGGTCTTTTTCGCCGTGGCGCGTGAAGGGCTGGAATCGGTGTTCTTTCTGCTGGCGGCATTCCAGCAGGATCTCGGTATCTGGCCACCGCTGGGCGCGGTGCTGGGGCTGGCGACCGCCGTCGTGCTGGGCTTCCTGCTCTACTGGGGCGGCATTCGCCTGAACCTTGGTGCGTTCTTCAAATGGACCAGCCTGTTTATTTTACTGGTTGCCGCAGGGCTTGCCGCCGGGGCTATTCGCGCGTTCCACGAAGCCGGGCTGTGGAACCACTTCCAGGATGTCGCGTTTGATTTCAGCGGCACGCTCACCACCCACTCACTGTTTGGCACATTAATGGAAGGCATTTTTGGCTACCAGGAAGCGCCAAGCGTCAGTGAAGTGGCGGTCTGGTTACTCTATTTACTGCCTGCGCTGGCGCTCTTTTTCTGGCCAGCGCGCGCGCCGAATGCAGCATCACGTATCGCCCCGTAAGGCAAATGGCTTTTACTCATTGAAAGGGATGGACCATGAACACTATTTTTCGCCGTAGCGTGCTTGCCGCGCTGTGCTCTCTCGCATTCTCTGCGCAGGCTGCTGACATTCCGAAGGTCAATGTCACGGTAAACGACAAACAGTGTGAGCCGATGACGCTCACCGTCAATGCCGGTAAAACACAGTTTATCATTCAGAACCATAGCCAGAAGGCGCTGGAGTGGGAGATCCTCAAGGGCGTGATGGTGGTGGAAGAGCGTGAAAATATCGCGCCGGGCTTTACGCAAAAAATGACCGCCAACCTGCAACCGGGTGAATATGAGATGACCTGCGGTCTGCTGACCAACCCGAAAGGCAAGCTGATTGTTAAAGGTGAAGCCACGAAGGATGCAGCGAAAGCCGATGCGGTTTTAAGCCTGGGCGAGGCGATTACCGCCTATAAAAGCTATGTGACGGCACAGACCGCAGAGCTGGTCAAAGCCACTAAAGCCTTTACCGATGCGGTGAAAGCGGGGGATATCGAAAAAGCGAAATCCCTGTACGCACCTACGCGTCAGTACTACGAACGTATTGAACCTATTGCAGAGCTGTTCTCTGACCTCGACGGCAGTATTGATGCCCGTGAAGATGATTATGAGCAGAAAGCCGCTGACCCGAAATTCACCGGCTTCCACCGTCTTGAGAAGGCACTCTTTGGCGACAACAGCACCAAAGGAATGGATAAGTATGCCGAACAGCTTTACAGCGATGTGGTTGACCTGCAAAAGCGTATTGCAGAATTGGCCTTCCCGCCGTCAAAAGTGGTCGGCGGTGCTGCCGGGCTGATTGAAGAAGTGGCCGCCAGCAAAATCAGCGGCGAGGAAGATCGTTACAGCCATACCGACCTGTGGGATTTCCAGGCCAACATTGATGGCGCGCAGAAGATTGTTGATCTGCTGCGCCCACAACTGCAAAAAGAGAACAGTGCGCTGCTGGTGAAAGTGGATGCCAACTTTAAGAAAGTCGATGCGATCCTCGCCAAATATCGCACCAAAGACGGTTTTGAGACCTACGACAAACTGACCGATGCGGATCGCAACGCGTTGAAGGGGCCAATCACCACTCTGGCGGAAGATTTAGCGCAGCTACGCGGGATTTTGGGGCTGGATTAAGCATCATGGCAGAGCAACATAAAACCGGCGTGAATGAACCTTCACGCCGTCGCTGGCTGAAGGGCGTAGGCGCGCTGGCGCTGGCGGCAGGTTGCCCGGTGGCGCACGGTGCGAAAGCCGTTGCGCCAGCGGTGACCGGGCGCGATGAGAAACAGCCTTTTTATGGCGTGCATCAGGCGGGCGTGCTAACACCGCAGCAGGCATCGATGATGCTGGTGGCGTTTGACGTGCTGGCCTCCGATCGCGCTGACCTGCAACGTTTGATGCGTCTGCTGACCACGCGGATTGCCTTCCTCTCTGAGGGGGGACCGGCGCCAGAGACGCCAAATCCGCGTTTGCCGCCGATGGATTCCGGTATTCTTGGGGCGTGGATTGCCCCGGATAACCTGACCATGACCGTATCGGTCGGGCAGTCACTGTTTGATGAGCGCTTCGGGCTGGCAGCGCATGCGCCGAAAAAGCTGCAAAAAATGACGCGCTTTCCGAATGATTCATTGGATGCGGCGTTATGCCACGGTGACCTGTTGCTGCAAATCTGCGCCAATACGCAGGACACGGTGATCCACGCTCTGCGCGACATCATCAAGCACACGCCGGATCTGCTGAGCGTGCGCTGGAAGCGGGAAGGGTTTATCTCTGACCACGCCGCACGCAGTAAAGGTAAAGAGACACCGGTTAACCTGCTGGGGTTTAAAGATGGTACCGCGAACCCGGATAGCAGCGATAACACACTGATGGACAACGTGGTGTGGGTGACAAAGGATCAACAGGAACCCGCGTGGGCAGCGGGGGGCTCGTATCAGGCGGTGCGCATCATTCAGTTCCACGTCGAGTTCTGGGATCGAACGCCACTCAAAGAACAGCAGACTATTTTTGGCCGCGATAAGCAGAGTGGTGCGCCGCTCGGTATGCAGCATGAGCATGATGTACCCGATTATAGTCGCGACCCGGACGGTGAGGTGATTGCGCTGGATAGTCATATCCGGCTGGCTAACCCGCGTACCACTGAAACACAGTCCAGCCTGATGATGCGTCGGGGATACAGCTATTCTCTCGGCGTGACCAATTCGGGGCAACTGGATATGGGGCTGTTATTTGTCTGCTATCAGCACGATCTGGAAAAGGGATTTCTCACGGTACAGAAACGGCTGAATGGTGAAGCGCTTGAGGAGTATGTTAAACCCATCGGCGGCGGCTACTTCTTCGTGCTGCCGGGTGTGCCGTCATCGGCATCCTATCTTGGGCAAACGTTACTTGAAGCCTGAACCATGCCAAACTTGCCTGATGGCGCTGCGCTTATCAGGCCTACAAAATGCCTGCAAAAATTTGTAGGCCGGATAAGGTGTTTACGCCACATCCGGCATTAACCAGGCGCACGTTGTCAATAATCTGAAAAACACCTACCTCTTTGGGTAGGTGGTGTATCCACTTTTTTTTCTTGTTTCTATCCCATTGATATAATTCTGTAATATAAATAGAAGAGACTGTCTGTGAACGTATGGGGTCTAATTTGTTACTTTTAGGTAAAATTTAAATTGCATTCTTAATTATTTATGATGTATTTAATAAGTAGTAGCGGTAGTTCCCGGTTGTGATGTAGCTCACTATGGAGATCGCGAATGGTAGCGTCCTTTATCGGACAAGGTAAAAACAGTCACCGCACCACTCCGCGCGGAGGTTCAGCTTCCGGCAGCGATTTCGTCACCTCAAAAATCTCTCACTCTGAAACCAACACTCTCTTACCCGATGTGGAACGCGATGCGCGTAGTCGTGCTTTCACGTCAGTTCGACAGGCAAGCAATGGCTTACAAGGAAGCCAAACCTCAGACGTTCGTGCGCATAATCGTGCTGCCAACGGCACGTGTGATGTAAACCTACAACTCAAGGTGCTATCCATGGGAAGACAAAAAGCAGTGACTAAAGCTCGTCGTGAAGCAAAACGTGTGCTGAGACGGGATTCACGCAGCCATAAACAGCGTGAAGAAGAATCGGTCACCTCGCTTGTGCAGATGAGTGGCGTGGAATCTATCGGCATGGCGCGGGACAGCCGCGATAATTCGCCGATTAAGGCCCGCAATGACGCTCAGGCGCATTATTTGAATGCGATTGAAAGCAAACAGCTGATCTTCGCCACCGGCGAAGCAGGCTGCGGGAAAACCTGGATAAGTGCGGCAAAAGCGGCTGAAGCTCTGATTCATAAGGATGTGGAGAGGATAATCGTTACCCGTCCGGTGTTGCAGGCCGATGAAGACCTCGGCTTCTTGCCTGGCGATATCTCTGAGAAGTTCGCGCCTTACTTCCGGCCCGTTTATGACGTGCTGGTGAGACGGTTAGGGGCGTCCTTTATGCAGTACTGCCTGCGCCCGGAAATCGGCAAGGTGGAAATCGCGCCGTTCGCCTATATGCGCGGACGTACATTTGAAAATGCGGTGGTCATTCTCGACGAGGCCCAGAACGTCACCGCTGCGCAAATGAAGATGTTTTTGACGCGCCTCGGGGAAAACGTGACGGTTATCGTCAACGGCGATATCACCCAGTGTGATTTGCCGCGCGGCGTATTATCGGGGTTAAGCGATGCGCTTGAACGTTTTGACGAAGATGAGATGGTTGGGGTGGTGCGCTTTACCAAAGAGGATTGCGTGCGCTCGGCGCTGTGCCAGCGAACGCTGAAAGCGTATTACTGATGCGGTGAGGTTTGTGGCAAAGCCCGGGTAACCGGGCTTTGGTGTTTTTGGGTGTGGTGCGGTATTTGTTCCCTCACCCTAACCCTCTCCCTCAAGGGAGAGGGGACCGTCCGTGCCAATGGTTAGGGTTGTGCGGTTTTCTCCCTCTCCCCGTGGGAGAGGGATGGGGTGAGGGAAGCACACAGCGCCGAAGCAACAGGCAAAAAAAGCCCGTACTTTCGTACGAGCTTTTCTTAGAATATGGCGGTGAGGCGGGGATTGACTCGCTGCGCTCGCCCTGCGGGCAGCCCGTTCACTGCGTTCGCGGTCTGTCCAACTGGCTACGCCAGTTGTCGAATCCGGGTCCGGGCTTCTCACCCCG